>JAICLD010000192.1 GCA_025927595.1 Nocardioidaceae bacterium
ACCCAGAGGTCGTTCTCGACGGCCAGCGCGGCGATCGCCTCCTTCTCAGCGTCGCTGGACTCGGCGGAGATGGGGTTCTGCAGGTCGTTGTAGATGATCGCCACCGTGTCGGGGGTGATCAGGTCACGCACCCGGTCGAGGTCGATGGCGAACCCGTCGTCGGTCGGCACGTAGCCGTAGGGCGCCGCGTCCCCGCCGAGGTACTCGATCTGCGACTCGTAGATCGGGAATCCGGGGCTGGGGTAGAGCACCCTCTTGCCGGGGTCCATGACGGACTGGAGGAACTTCGTGATGACGGGCTTGCCACCGGTCATCACGACGATCTGAGCCGGGTCGTACGTCGTGCCGCGACGGCTGCCGATGTCGTCCGCGAGCGCTTCACGCAGCGGCGGTATGCCGGCCCCCGGGCAGTAGCCGGTCTTGCCGTCGGCGATGGCGGCGTTCATCGCCTCCACGATGTGTGGAGCCATGGGCACGTTGAGGTCGCCCAGGTGGAACGGGTAGACCGTGTTGCCCCCCGCCCTCCACGCCGCGGCGGTCTGGGCGACCGCGAACGCGGTCTCGGTGCCCAATCGGGACAGTCGTTGGGCCAAGCCCATCGCGCACCACCTTGCCGTCGGTTCCGCTGCGGCGCAGCGTACAGGTCGGACCTGTCGCCGCAAGTGGGCGTTTCCTGGAACCTCGACCCGGCCGATGGCCACCGATGTCCCGCGGACGAGTCGCCCTGGTACTACTGAGCCGGCGGGAGGTGCTCGGAGCTGACGACGTCGACCGAGATCTCCACCGCCGCGACCGTCCCCCTGTTCTCGAGCCAGTGGACGGTGGTGCGGTCCTCGGGCCAGCCCGGACCCGGCCCGTAGTCGGTGGCGACCCCGTCCCGATGGTCGGTGACCGTCCCCGTCAGCACGTAGACGGTCCCCGGCCTGCCCTGGTGGTCGTGGACCGGGCCGAAGACCCCTCCCGGCTCGATGGTCACCATGCGCATCCGGAGCTGGCGCCCGTCCATGCCCTCGATCTCGGGGCCGAGATCGACCGTGGCGAGCAGGTCGACAGAGACACCGCGCGTCTGCGGCCCCTGCGGGCCCTCACTCATCGTGGCTCCGACGCCTGGCGGGCATGGGCCGATTATGCACGGCAGCGACCCGGGCGACACGCTGAGACGTAGGTCGCATCCGTTGGCCGTGTGTCGGCCGGGTGCTCTAGGTTGCCGAAGGTGAGAGTCGCAGTCGCGCGGGAGACCCGTCCGGGGGAGACCCGCGTCGCCCTCGTCCCGGAGCTGGTGCCGCGGCTGACCGGCCTGGGGTACGCCGTCGCCGTCGAGCCCGACGCCGGCCGCGGGGCCCTGCACGCCGACGAGGACTACCTCGAGGCGGGCGCGGAGGTCGTCGAGGCGGCCTGGCAGGACGCCGACCTCGTGGTGTCGGTCAACCCGCTCGACCCCGCTGTGGTCCGCCGGCTGCGCCCCGGCACCGCGACGGTCTCGTTCCTGCCCGCGGCGGCCTCCCTGGACCTGGTCGCGGACCTCCGCGACTGCGGGGTGACCTCGTTCGCGATGGAGCTGGTGCCACGGATCTCCCGGGCGCAGTCCATGGACGCGCTGTCCTCGCAGTCGCTGGTCTCCGGCTACCGCTGCGCGATCGTCGCGGCGGGGCTGCTGCGCCGGTTCCTCCCGCTGAACATGACCGCCGCCGGCACCGTCCCGCCGGCCGCCGTCGTGGTGCTCGGAGCGGGCGTCGCCGGGCTCCAGGCGATCGCGACCTGCAAGCGCCTCGGCGCCGTCGTCAAGGCGTACGACGTCCGGGCGGCCGCCGCGGAGGAGATCCGCTCGGTGGGCGCCCAGGCCATCGACCTCGAGCTCGAGACGCTGGAGGGCAGCGGCGGCTACGCCCGCGAGATGAGCGAGGACCGCGCGGAGCGTCAGCGGCGGCTGCTGGCGCCGTACGTCGCCGCCGCGGACGCGCTGATCACGACCGCCGCGGTGCCCGGGCGGCAGGCGCCGCTGCTGGTCACCGCCGACATGGTCGAGCACATGGCGCCCGGGTCGGTCGTCGTGGACCTGGCGGCGGAGTCCGGCGGCAACGTCGAGGGCTCGGTCCCCGGCAAGGTCGTCCGGATCGGTGCCGCCCAGGTGTGGGGCGGCGCGAACGTCCCCGGGCAGATGCCCGGCCCGGCATCGCGCCTCTACGCCCAGAACGTCGTCAACCTCGTGACGCTGATGACCCGTCAGGCCTCGGAGGACGGCGGCGCGGCGGCGTTCGCCCCGGACTTCGAGGACGAGATCGTCACCGGGTCCTGCGTGACGCACGACGGGACGGTGTGGCACGAGCCGACCCGGCTGGCCCTGGAAGGAGAGGCACCGCGATGAGCGAGCCGGTGGTCTGGCTGACGATCTTCGTCCTCAGCGTCTTCGTCGGGATCGAGGTGATCTCCAAGGTCTCCTCGACGCTGCACACGCCGCTGATGTCCGGCGCGAACGCGATCCACGGGATCATCCTGCTGGGCGCGATCCTCGTGACCGGCTACGCGCAGACCACGCTGCAGCTGGTGGTCGGCCTCGTCGCCGTCGTGCTGGCCAGCGTCAACATGGTCGGCGGCTTCGTCGTCACCGACCGGATGCTGCAGATGTTCACCCGCCGCAGGCCGACCGGGACACCGGGACCCGGCGGCGACGGAGCCCGCCGATGACCGGCACCCCGGTCTGGGCCCAGGTCGCCTACCTGGTCGCGGCGGTCTGCTTCATCCTCGCGCTCAAGGGACTCTCCTCGCCCAAGCACGCGCGGGCCGGCAACCTCGTCGGGGCGGTGGGGGCGGTGCTGGCCTGCGTGGTGGTGTTCTTCTACGCCCACCTCGACCACCTGGTCCCGATCCTGATCGCGATCGCGGTGGGCACGGCCGGCGGGTTCGTCGGCGCCCGGCGCGTGCAGATGACCCAGATGCCGCAGCTGGTGGCGCTGTTCAACGGGGTCGGTGGCGGCGCCGCCGCGCTCGTCGCGCTGCTGGAGCTGGCCGACGCCGGCCCCCGGGAGCCGGCCTTCACGCTCGTCGCGACCGCGTTCACGATCCTGGTCGGGTCGGTGTCCTTCGCCGGGTCGATGGTGACCTTCGCGAAGCTGCAGGAGCTGATGACGTCGCGGCCCGTGGTTTTCCGGGGACTGCCGGTGGCGTTCGGGGCCGTGCTCGTCGCGGCGCTGGTGCTGGCCTACCTGACCGTCGCCCATCCGGGGTCCTGGCCGATCGAGGTCGGCGGCGTGCTGCTCGCGCTCGTGGGCCTGGCGGTCGGCCTGCTGCTCGTGCTCCCGGTCGGGGGCGCCGACGTCCCCATCGTGATCTCGCTGCTCAACGCCTTCACCGGTCTGACGGTCGCCGCCGGCGGCTACGTGCTCGGCAACACCGTGCTGTTGGTGGCCGGGACGCTCGTGGGCGCGTCCGGCACCTTCCTGACCAAGCTCATGGCCGCCGCGATGGGCCGCTCGGTGGGCAACATCCTGTTCGGCGCGCTGCGCGGCGGCTCGACGTTGGGCGCGGGCACGACCTCCGACCGCCCCGTGCGCTCCGCCGGCCCGGAGGACATGGCGATCCTGCTCAACTACGCCTCCCGGGTGATCGTGGTCCCGGGCTACGGCCTCGCTGTCGCGCAGGCCCAGCACACCCTCCGGGAGGTCGTCGACCTGCTCGGGGAGCGGGGGGTGACGGTGGACTACGCGATCCACCCGGTCGCGGGACGGATGCCCGGCCACATGAACGTGCTGCTCGCGGAGGCCCAGGTGCCCTACGAGCAGCTCAAGGAGATGGACGACATCAACTCCGAGTTCAAGCAGACCGACGTCGTCCTCGTCGTGGGGGCCAACGACGTGGTGAACCCGGCCGCGAAGACGACTCCGGGCGCGCCGATCTACGGGATGCCGATCCTCAACGCCGACCAGGCGCGGCAGGTGATCTTCATGAAGCGCTCGATGCGTCCCGGCTTCGCGGGCATCGAGAACGAGCTGCTGTTCGACCCTCGCACGACGCTGCTGTTCGGGGACGCCAAGGAGATGCTCGGCAAGCTGCTGGCGGCGCTCAAGGCGCAGTAGCCGCCGGCTGCCAGGGCTCAGCCGACGACGCCGTACAGGCGGTCGCCGGCGTCGCCGAGGCCCGGGACGATGTAGCCGCGCTCGTCGAGCCGCTCGTCCATCGCGGCCGTCACCACGGTGACCGGCGCGGCGACCCCTTCGAGGCCCTGCTCGAGGCGCCGGCAGCCCTCCGGCGCGGTGAGCAGGCAGATCGCCGTGATGTGGTCGGCGCCACGGTCGACCAGGAAGCGGATCGCCGCCGCGAGCGTGCCGCCCGTGGCCAGCATCGGGTCGAGCACGTAGCACTGCCGGCCGGAGAGGTCGTCGGGCAGCCGCTCGGCGTACGTCGACGCCTCCAGCGTCCGCTCGTTGCGGACCATGCCGAGGAAGCCGACCTCGGCCGTGGGGAGCAGCCGCATCATGCCGTCGAGCATCCCCAGACCGGCTCGCAGGATCGGCACGACCAGGGGCTTCGGGGCGGCCAGCTTGACGCCCGCCGCGGCTGAGACAGGGGTCCGCACGGTGACCGTCTCGACGCGCACGTCGCGGGTGGCCTCGTAGGCCAGCAGGGTCACCAGCTCGTCGGCCAGGCGCCGGAAGGTCGGGCTGTCGGTCCGCTCGTCGCGCAGGGTCGTCAGCTTGTGCGCGATCAGCGGATGGTCGGCGACGTGGAGGCGCATGGCTGTCCACCCTAGTGGTGCGCCGTCGTCTGGTGCGAGGCCCGGCGACCTGTCACCATCGAGTGGGAGCCCGGTCGTGGACCGGCGCCTGAGCGGGCCAGGAGGCGAGATGTCGGAGCAGCCCGGGACGAGCGGCGACGCCGTGGACTTCGCCGTGGTCGCCTACCGCGAGGAGGGCGTCTGGCAGGTCGAGGAGCTCGACGAGGAGCGGGCCGCCGACCTCGACGGCCTCGCGGTCGAGCTGCGGCGCTTCCCCGGCGACGGCGGCGCCCTCGGTCTGGTGTCGGTGGACGAGGACTTCTTCGTGATGGTCCGCGTGCTCGGTGCGGAGACGCGGCTGCTGCTCTCCGACGTGACCGCCGCGACGGACTGGCCGCTCGCCCGGGCTGTCGTGGACCACCTCGAGCTGCCGGTGCCCGACGACGAGGACGAGCAGGAGCCCGCCGGCGACCTCGGCATCGTCACCGACCTGGGGCTCGGTCCGATGGACATGGGCGCCCTGCTCGACGACTTGGACCTCTACCCCGACGAGCTGCTCTCCGACATCGCACGGCGGCTGGGCTTCGGCCGCGAGTACGACGAGCTGGTCGGCGTCGGCACGTCCCTGTGAGCGGTCCCGGCCGGTGGGACGCCGCGATGCGGTGGGCCCTCGACGAGGCGCGAGCGGCGCCGGCCACGTCCGACGTACCCGTCGGGGCGGTGGTGCTCGACGCCGGCGGCGCGGTCGTGGGCCGGGGCCGGAACCGTCGCGAGGCCGAGGGCGACCCCACGGCGCACGCGGAGGTGCTGGCGCTGCGCGAGGCGTCCGCCGCGCTCGGCCGGTGGCGCCTGGACGGCTGCACGCTCGTGGTGACGTTGGAGCCGTGCACGATGTGCGCGGGCGCCCTGGTTCTCGCACGCGTCGAGCGGCTGGTGTTCGGCGCCTTCGACGACAGGGCCGGCGCCGTCGGGTCGCTGTGGGACGTGGTCCGCGACCGCCGGCTGAACCACCGCCCCCAGGTCGAGTCCGGCGTGCTCGCCGAGGAGTCCGCGGCCCTGCTCGTGCGCTTCTTCTCCGGTCACCGCCGCGCCACCACCTGATGTCGGCGCCGGAGCGTGGTTCCGGTACCCTCGTCCGCGGTGGCGTGTCCGAGCGGCCTAAGGAGCACGCCTCGAAAGCGTGTGTGGGTGCAAGCCCACCGTGGGTTCAAATCCCACCGCCACCGCCATCCACCTGCGAGGACGCCGGCCCACCCACTCCGGAGGGCCGGCGTTCCGCGCCTTCATGCTCAGGTCTGGTCCCCCGAGATCGCCCGCTCGGTTGTCGTCCTCGTGGACGAGATCGGACGGGTCGACACGAGGCGGAGCCGCGGTTGTCGGCCAGGTGGACGACAACGGCCCCGCCGCACCGGGAAGCACACGCGCTCAGTCCAGGAGGCAGTCGGGCTCCGGCTCGGGTTCCGGGTCCGGC
>JAICLD010000254.1 GCA_025927595.1 Nocardioidaceae bacterium
AGGACCTTGTCGCGCAGGCTGTGCAGCATCGCCGCGTGGTCGCCGCCCGGCAGGTCGGTGCGCCCGATCGAGCCGGCGAACAGCAGGTCTCCGGAGAACATCACCTCCGACACGCCGTGCTCGCCGTAGGGCGCGGTGAACGTCACCGACCCCTCGGTGTGGCCGGGGGTGTGGTCGACCCGCAGCCGCAGACCGGCCAGCTCGAGGACGTCGCCGTCGTCGACCTCGGCGACCCGGTCCGGCTCCGCGAACTCGTAGCCGCCGCCGAGGAGCATCGCGGCGGTGTCGGGCGACATCGCCTGCGTCGGGTCGGAGAGCAGGTGCCGGTCGCGCGGGTGCACGTAGGCCGTCGCGTCGTAGCCGCCGGCCACCGGCGCGACGCACCACATGTGGTCGACGTGACCGTGGCTGACCAGCACGGCCACGGGCTTCAGCCGGTGCTCGGCGACCAGGCCGGCCACGCCGGGCGCGGCGTCCTTGCCGGGGTCGACGACGACGCACTCGGTGCCCGGACCGGTGGCGACCACGTAGCAGTTGGTGCCCCACGGCCCGGCCGGGAAGCCTGCGATCAGCACCGCTGCGCGCTCCTGTCCTGGGTGGTCCGGCCTGCGGACGAACCCCCGCAGCCTACCCAGCGGCGGTCCCGGTGCCCGACGCCGGACCCGGGTGAGGAGTCCGTGCGGACCCGGCACCGCCTAGACTCCTGCGCAGAGCACCCGTGACGGGGGGGCCCACGACGCTGGGCAGACCCTCAGCGGCCACGACCCCGAGTCACGACCCCAGGGAGACTTCCGTGACGAGCCCGGAGACGACGCCGGACGGCTCCGCCGAGACGCCCGCCCAGACGCCCGCCGAGACCCCGCGCCCCCCGGTGCCCGGTCCCCCCCGGCGTCCCGGAGCCGGACCGGTCCCGCGGCCGGCGCCCCGACCGGCCCCCCGACCGGCCCCCCGACCGGCGCCGACCGCGCCGGCCCCGGCCGAGCCCGCCGTGAGCGACGCCGCCCGCGAGGCCGTCGCGAACGCCGGCGAGTGGGGTCGCGTCGACGAGGACGGCACCGTGCTGGTGCGCTCGGGGGAGGGCGAGCGCCCGGTGGGGCAGATGCCGGACGCCACCGCGCAGGAGGCACTGGAGTTCTTCGCGCGCCGCTACGCCGACCTCGTCGTCGAGGTCGAGCTCCTCGAGCAGCGGGTCGCCCAGGGGACGCTGTCCCCCGAGGAGGCGACCGCGTCGGTCAAGCAGGTCCGCGCGACCGTGCACGACGCCCACGCCGTCGGCGACCTGGGCGGCCTCGAGGGCCGCCTCGACGCCCTGACGGCGACGATCCAGGCCCAGCGCGAGGTACGACGCGAGGAGCGGGCCCGCAAGCAGGAGGCGGCCCGGACCGACAAGGAGCGGATCGTCGGGGAGGCCGAGTCGCTGGCCCAGGGCAGCGACTGGCGCAACGGCGCCAACCGGCTGCGCCGGCTCCTCGACGACTGGAAGGCGCTCCCCCGCCTGGACAAGGGTACCGACGACGCGCTGTGGCGGCGGTTCTCGACGGCCCGGACGACGTACACCCGGCGCCGGAAGGCGCACTTCGCCGAGCTCAACGAGCAGCGGGACTCCGCCCGGGAGGTCAAGGAGCGGCTCGTCACCGAGGCCGAGGAGCTGTCCGGCTCGACCGACTGGGGGACGACGGCGGGCCGCTACCGCGACCTGATGCGCCGCTGGAAGGCGGCCGGCCCTGCGGCGAAGCCTGTGGACGACCAGCTCTGGAAGCGGTTCCGCGCCGCCCAGGACGCGTTCTTCGGGGCCCGCGACGCGGCCAACGCCGAGCTCGACCAGGAGTTCGCCGCGAACGCCGAGACCAAGGAGGCGCTGCTCGTGGAGGCCGAGGCCCTGCTGCCGGTGAGGGACCTGTCCGCGGCGAAGGCGGCGTTCCGCGACATCGCGGAGCGCTGGGACGCTGCCGGGAAGGTACCCCGGGAGAGGATCCGCCCGCTCGAGGCCCGGATCCGGGCGGTGGAGCAGGCGATCCGCGGCGCCGAGGACGACCGGTGGCGGCGCAGCAACCCGGAGGCTCGCGCCCGGGCCGCCGACACGGTGGCGCAGCTGCGGGCCTCGATCTCCGAGCTCGAGCGCAGGCGTGACACCGCCGAGGCCGCCGGGGACGAGCGGCAGGCCGCGGAGCACGCCGCCGCCGCCGAGGCCCGGCGCACCTGGCTCACGCAGGCCGAGCGCGCCCTCCAGGAGTTCGGCGGGTAGGACGAGGGACGGCGGCTCAGGCCATCACGCGGTAGGCGTCGAAGACGCCGTCGACGGACCGGACGGCCTTCAGCACGTGGCCGAGGTGCTTGGGGTCGGCCATCTCGAAGGTGAACCTGCTCTTGGCCACCCGGTCCCGCGACGTCTGCAGGCTCGCGGCCAGGATGTTGACGTGCACGTCCGAGAGCACCTTGGTGATGTCGGACAGCAGCCGGTTGCGGTCGAGGGCCTCGACCTGGATGTTGACCAGGAACATCGACTGGCCGGTCGGCGCCCACTCCACGTCCACGAGCCGCTCGGGGTGGGCGGTCAGGCTTCCGGCGTTCGTGCAGTCCGCCCGGTGCACGGAGACGCCCGCGCCGCGGGTGACGAAGCCGATGATCGGGTCACCCGGCACGGGGGTGCAGCACTTGGCCAGCTTGACCCACACGTCGGAGAGGTCCTTGACGATGACGCCGGCGTCCCCGGCGACCGGCCGCTTGGAGCGGTCGGTGGTGATCGTGACGCCCTCGGCGAGGTCCTCGGTGGCTCCCTCGTCGCCGCCGAACAGGTCGATGACGCGTCGGACGACCGCCTGTGCGCCGAGGTTCCCCTCCCCCACGGCGGCGTAGAGCGCGGACACGTCCTGCAGCCTCAGCTCCGTCGCGACGGTGCTGAGCGTCTCGTGGGTGAGCACCCGCTTGAGCGGCTGTCCCTCCTTGCGCATCAGCCGGGCGATCTGCTCCTTGCCGCGGTCGATCGCCTCCTCGCGTCGCTCCTTGGTGAACCACTGCCGGATCTTGTTGCGGGCGCGGGGTGACTTCACGAACGTCAGCCAGTCACGGCTGGGGGCGGCGTTCGGCGACTTGGAGGTGAACACCTCCACGACGTCGCCGTTGTCCAGGGGCGACTCCAGCGGCACGAGCCGGCCGTTGACCCGGGCGCCGATCGTGTGGTGCCCCACCTCCGTGTGGATGCTGTAGGCGAAGTCGATCGGGGTCGAGCCGGCAGGCAGCGCCAGGACGTCGCCTCGCGGGGTGAAGACGTAGACCTCGCCGGAGTTGATCTCGAAGCGCAGTGACTCCAGGAACTCACCGGGGTCCTCGGTCTCGTGCTGCCAGTCGAGGAGCTGGCGCACCCAGGCCATGTCGCCGCCCTCGGCGAGGGTCTGGTCGGTGTCGCGGCCGAGCCGGACGTCCTCCTTGTACTTCCAGTGCGCGGCGACGCCGTACTCGGCGCGCCGGTGCATGGAGAAGGTCCGGATCTGCAGCTCGACCGGCTTTCCGTACAGGCCGATGACCGTCGTGTGCAGCGACTGGTACATGTTGAACTTCGGCATCGCCACGAAGTCCTTGAACCTGCCCGGCACCGGGTTCCACCGGTTGTGCAGCACGCCGAGGACCGCGTAGCAGTCCCGGTCGTCCTCGACGAGGATCCGGATGCCGACGAGGTCGTAGATGTCGGACAGCTCGCGGCCCCGGACGATCATCTTCTGGTAGATCGAGTAGTAG
>JAICLD010000238.1 GCA_025927595.1 Nocardioidaceae bacterium
CTCGCGCGTGCGGAAGATGAAGTTGCCCGGCGTGATCTCGTTGCGGAAGCTCTTGCCCGTCTGCGCGATCCCGAACGGCGGCTTCTTGCGCGAGGAGTTCATCACCGGCAGGAAGTTGAGGAAGATGCCCTGCGCGGTCTCGGGGCGCAGGTAGTGCAGCCCCGACTCGTCCTCGATGACGCCGAGGTAGGTCTTCAGCATCATGTTGAACTGCCGGGGCTCGGTCCAGGCGCCCTTGGTGCCGCAGTTCGGGCAGGCCAGCAGGGCCAGGTCGACGGTGTCCGGGTCCGCGACGCCCTTCTTGGCGGCGTACGCCTCCTGCATGTGGTCGGCGCGGAACCGCTTGTGGCACGACTGGCACTCGGTGAGCGGGTCGGTGAACGTCGAGACGTGGCCCGACGCCTCCCAGGTCCGCGTGGGCAGGATCACCGAGGAGTCCAGGCCGACGACGTCGTCACGCGAGGTCACCATCGAGCGCCACCACTGGCGCTTGATGTTCTCCTTCAGCTCCACGCCGAGCGGGCCGTAGTCCCACGCCGACCGGGTGCCGCCGTAGATCTCTCCGCTGGGGAACACGAACCCCCGCCGCTTGCAGAGGGACACGATGCTGTCGAGCGCGGAGGACGGCTTCTTTGCCACGAGGGACCTTCTCGGCTGTGCACCGGCTGGCTGCCGGCGTCTGGTTGTCGCTGCTGGGGAAGGGCACAGCCTACCGGCGGCCCTCAGCGCAGGTCGCGGGCCCTCGCGTCGTTGGTGGGCCGGCCCGGCTCGACCTCCTCGTAGGCCGACGGCTCGTCGACGGCCCGCGCGAGCAGCGGCACGGCGCCGACCTTGACGTCGTACGACGAGAGGGCCCGGCGGTAGCTGCCGACGTCGGCCCACGTCGTGGACAGGGCCCACACGGACGGGTCGTCGAGGTTGCGGCCGAGCCGTCCGTCGACGTACCCGGGGCGGCGCGAGAGCGCCTCGAGGGCCGCCTCGGCGTCGCTGCGGAACGACTGCTCCTCGGAGCCGCCGTCGGGCACCCGGAACCGGCTGATCACGAACACCCGGCGACCCTACCGGCTCGGACCGCGCGGTTGACAACGGTTGTCACTCCCGATGACAATGATTGTCATGAGACGGATGGGCGCGGCGCTCGGGCTGCTGCTCGTGCTGCCGTTGCTGGGCGGCTGCGGGCCCGGCGTCCAGCGCGGGTCGCGGCCGCTCGTCGTCACCTCGTTCTACCCGCTTCAGTGGGTGGCCGAGCGGGTGGCCGGTCGGCACGTCGAGGTCGTGGACCTCACCCATCCCGGCCAGGAGCCGCACGACATCGAGCTCACCGTGCGGCAGACCGCCGACGTCGTGGACGCCTCGGTCGTGCTGTACGCCCGGGGCCTCCAGGCGGCGGTGGACCAGGCGGTGGACCGGGAGCGGCCGCGGCACGTCGTCGACGCGGCCGCCGTCGCGCGACTCGAGGGAGACGACCCGCACTTCTGGCTCGACCCGACGAGGATGCGCGCCGTCGCGGGTGCCTTCGAGCGGCGGCTCGCCCGTGTCGACCCCGGCCATGCCCGCGACTACGCGCGCCGGCTGCACCGGCTCCAGCGGGAACTCACCGGACTCGACCGGTCCTTCCGACGCGGCCTCGCGCACTGCCGGATCCGCACGATCGTGGTCAGCCACGACGCGTTCGGCTACCTGGGCCGGCGCTACGGCCTTCGCGTGGCCGGCATCAACGGGCTCTCCCCGGACGCCGAGCCCTCCCCGGCCCATGTCCGGGAGCTCCAGGACCTGATCCGTCGCGAGCACCTCACGACGGTCTTCTCCGAGGAGCTGGCGAGCCGCGAGCTCGCGGGAAGCATCGCCCGCGACCTGGGGCTGCGCAGCGCCGTGCTCGACCCTGTCGAGGGGCTCGACGACGCGACCGCGGGCCAGGACTACCTGTCGCTGATGCGACGCAACCTCACCACGCTGCGGAAGGCGGACCAGTGCTCGTGAACCAGCCCCCCGGAGCCGTCCTCTCCGTCCGCGACGGCGCAGTGGAGCTCGGCGGGCGACCGGTCCTGCGGGGCATCGACCTCGACGTCGGGCCCGGCGAGGTGCTGGCCGTGCTCGGCGCCAACGGCTCCGGCAAGTCCACGCTGGTCCGCTCGACGATGGGGCTGGTGCCGACGTGCCGCGGTGAGGTCCGACTGTTCGGAACCTCGCTCCCCCGGTTCCGCGACTGGCGCCGGGTCGGCTTCGTCCCCCAGCGCGTCACCGCCGGCTCCGGCGTGCCCGCCTCGGTCCGGGAGGTCGTCGCCTCGGGACGGCTGTCGCGGCGACGCCCGTTCCTGCCGGCCCGTCGCGCGGACCGGGACGCGGTCGAGGACGCGATCGCGGCGGTCGACCTGTCCGGCAAGGCCCGGGACAGCGTCTCGACGCTGTCCGGTGGGCAGCAGCAGCGGGTCCTGATCGCACGCGCCCTCGCCGGCGTGCCGGACCTCCTGGTGCTCGACGAGCCCACCGCCGGCGTCGACGTGGAGAGCCAGGAGACCTTCGCCGCCGCACTTCGGGCGATCCTGCTCCGCGGCGCCACGGTCGTCCTCGTCGCGCACGAGCTCGGGCCGCTGCACGAGCTGGTCGATCGCACCGTCGTGATGCGCGACGGCCGGATCGCCTACGACGGCCCGCCCCTGGCCGCCTTCACCGACGCCGAGCCGGCGCACCGGCACGACCACCACCACGACGACCTGACCCGCTCCGCCTCGGCGCACCACCCGACGGTGACGGCTCCCTTGGACCCGACCGGCGCACAGGGGGAGCACCGATGAGCCTGCTGACCTACGACTTCGTGGTGCGCGCGCTCGTCGGGGCGCTCTTCACCGGGCTGGCGGCACCGGCGGTCGGCACCTACCTCGTGCAGCGCCGGCTCGCCCTGATGGGCGACGGCGTGGGCCACATCGCGGTCACCGGCGTCGCGCTCGGCCTGCTGACCGGCACCTCGCCGACCCTCACCGCGGTCGCCGTGGCGGTGGTCGGCGCCGTGGTGATCGAGCTGGTCCGGGCCGGCGGCCGCACGAGCGGCGACGTTGCCCTGGCCCTGCTCTTCTACGGCGGCATCGCGGGCGGCGTGCTGCTGACCGGCCTGGCGGGGCAGAGCGCCGCCACCCTCAACACGTACCTCTTCGGCTCGATCACCACGATCTCCGGGGCCGACGTGTGGGTGACGGTCGGCCTGGCGGTCGTCGTCGTCACCCTCGCCGTCGGCCTGGCACCGCAGCTGTTCGCGGTCGCCCACGACCAGGAGTTCGCCCGGGTCGCCGGTCTCGACGTCCGGGTCTACAACCTGCTCGTGTCGGTCATGGCCGCCGTCACGGTGACCGTCGCCATGCGCACGGTGGGCCTGCTCCTGGTCAGCGCGCTGATGGTGGTCCCGGTGGCGACCGCGCAGCAGGTGACCCGCGCGTTCCGCACGACGCTGACCGCCGCCATGGCGATCGGCATGGTGGCCTCCCTCGGCGGCGTCGCCGTCTCGGCGTACGTCGACGCGGCACCCGGCGCGACGATCGTGCTGCTCGCCCTGGCCGGCTTCGTCGCGGCGTACCCGCTCGGGGCGTGGATGCGCCGGCGGCAACGGCTCGCCAGACCGTTCACCGAGCCGCAGCCCGAGAGCGTCCCGCCGGGCGTGGGGCCCGGGCACACCGCCGTGCCCGAGGAGCACGTGCACGAGCACAGCCCCGAGTGCGGGCACCCCGCCGTGCCGCACGGCGACCACGTCGACTACGTCCACCACGGGCACCGCCACGCCCCGCACGGGAGCCACTATGACGAGCACTGAGCACAGCAGCGGGCCGGTCCTCCCCGAGGGCACCCGGCCCACCCGGCAGCGGCGGGCGGTGGTCACCGCCCTGCACGGCTTCGAGGACTTCCGCAGCGCCCAGGACATCCACGACCTGCTGCGCCGCTCGGACCAGAACGTCGGGCTCTCCACGGTCTACCGCACCCTGCAGGCGCTCGCCGACGCCGGTGAGGTGGACCTGCTCCGCACCGAGGACGGCGAGGCGCTCTACCGACGCTGCTCGGCGACCCACCACCACCACCTGGTCTGCCGCTCCTGCGGCCGCACGGTCGAGGTCGAGGGTCCGGCCGTCGAGCGCTGGGCCGAGGCGGTGGCCGGGCGGCACGGCTTCAGCGACGTGAGCCACAGCCTGGAGATCTTCGGCACCTGCCCGGACTGCTGAGCCGGGCCCGCCCGGTCGACGGGCACTCGACCGGCCCCGTCCGCGCTTTCCCGCCCGAGCGGCCGCGTGTGCCGGTCCGACGGGCTCGCCGATGTCACGAACGGGGTCCGGGCGGTGTCTTGATGCCGAGACGGACCCGCCGGGGTCCGCACAGGAGGAGGAGA
>JAICLD010000228.1 GCA_025927595.1 Nocardioidaceae bacterium
GACCAGGGTCAGCAGGTCGGCCTCGGCCCGGTCACCGACGTGCCGCACCCAGGTCAGCGCCTCGACCACGTCGGCCACCCCCAGCGACGACACGTCCAACCCCGGACCCACCCCCGCCGCCGCCGGCTCGGCCGGCTCGGCGGGCTCGGCGGGCTCGGCCT
The DNA here is from genome assembly GCA_025927595.1 of Nocardioidaceae bacterium. GTDB lineage: Bacteria > Actinomycetota > Actinomycetes > Propionibacteriales > Nocardioidaceae > Nocardioides_B. Next base: position 162 of record JAICLD010000228.1, read on the forward strand.
GTTCGGCCGGGGACGTCGGGAACAGGGTCACGGTGTCGCTCACGAGAACAACCTACGACCGGCCACCGACACAACCGGCCGCCCAGGCAACGCCCGGAAACCCTTGTGGACAAGGGGATCCTGACCGCTTCTGTGGACGAGACTCGTACTCCGGCCCGTGGCGGCCGCCCTCGACCGGCGCTCGCCCGGAGGCGCGGCGACCGCACGGACGGCGGTCTCGCGGTGGGGGTGGTGCGGGTGCCCACGGTGCCCCGCGGCAGGCCTCCTGCCGCGCCGAGGGACCGAAGCGGCGGGCGGCGTACGTCTAGCATCACCGTGAGCGTGGAGAGCGCCGGCCGGAGGAGGACCGATGGGCTCGGAGGAGACCGGCAACCTGGCGGCCGAGCCGTCGGCCGCACTGTCGGTGATGCACGGGGCCGACCTCGAGGTGCTCCTCAAGGGCCTGCTGGAGCGGGTCGGGGACGTCCTGGCGGACCAGGAGCGGATGCGGCTGCTCCTCGACGCCGTCGTGTCGATCGCCGGAGACCACTCCTTGGACGGCGTGCTGCAGCGGATCGTCGAGGTCGCCGGCGAGCTGGCCGAGGCCCGCTACGTGGCGCTCGGCGTCCTCGGCAGTGGTCCCGACCGGCGGCGGCTGCGGGCGTTCGTGACCCACGGCCTCACGCCGGAGGAGTACCGCCGCATCGGTGACCTGCCCCGGGGGCACGGGCTCCTGGGCCTGATCATCGACCGCCCCGAGCCGGTGCGCCTGCACGACATCGCAGCACACCCTCAGTCCTACGGCTTCCCTCCCGAGCATCCTCCGATGCGGTCCTTCCTCGGCGTGCCCGTCCGGATCCGCGACCGGGTCTTCGGCAACCTGTACCTCACCGAGAAGGAGGGGGGCGGCGACTTCTCCGAGCGCGACGAGGCGGTCGTCCGTGCGCTCGCGGCGGCAGCGGGTGTCGCCGTCGAGAACGCCAGGCTCCACGAGGAGGCGGCCCGGCGCGAACGGTGGCTGGCCGCGACCGCGGACATCACCCGGTTGCTGCTCGGCCCCGCCGGCTCCGAGGACCCGCTGCAGACGGTGGCCGACCGGGCGCGCGACAGCGCGGTCGCCGATGCCAGCTCCGTGGTGATGCGCCGCTCGGCGACCGAGCTCGGCGTCGCCGTCGTCTCAGGGCTCGATCCCGAGGGAGCCGTCGACCTGTCGCTGTCGATGGACGGGTCGCTCGCGGGCCACGTGGTGGCGACGGGGGAGACCCTCAAGATTGTGGACCCCGAGGAGGACTCGCAGCGGTCCCGGGAGCTCGCGTCGTTGGACGGCTGGCCCGTCTCCGGCCCCATGCTGCTCGTGCCGCTGCAGACCACCGACGGTGTCACCGGCGCCCTGACTCTCGCGTGGACCCCCGACCACCTCGACCAGTTCCACGAGGTCGACGTACGCCTTCCGCAACAGTTCGCCGAGCAGGCCGGCCTGGCGCTCCAGGTCGCCCGCGCCCGCGCCGACCGCGAGCGGCTGGCCGTCTTCGAGGACCGGGACCGGATCGGCCGCGACCTCCACGATCTCGTGATCCAGCGCCTGTTCGCCGTCGGCCTGGCGCTGGAGAACACCGCCCGGATGGCGGCGGACCGGCCCGACGTCGCGGAGCGGGTCGCCCGGGCCGTGGACGACCTCGACGTCACCATCAAGGACATCCGGCGCTCGATCTTCGCCCTGAGCGCTCCCGAGCAGTCCACCGACGTACGACGAGCGATCACCGACCTCGTCGACCGCGCCGCCCGCACGCTCAAGTTCCGCCCGGTGCTGCACCTCGAAGGGCCGGTCGGCTCGCTGGTGGGTGCCAGGACCGCGCCGCACCTGACCGCCGTGCTCGGCGAGGCGCTGTCCAACGTGGTCCGGCACGCCGGCGCGCACCGGGTCGAGGTCACCGTCCAGGCCGGGGACCGGGTCACGCTGACGGTCGCCGACGACGGCCGCGGCATCCCCGAGGACGCTGCCCAGAGCGGCCTGCTCAACATGCGCAAGCGCGCCGAGCAGCTCGGCGGCACCTGCATCGTGGACTCCGCGCCGGGCGAGGGCACCACGGTCGTCTGGCAGGTGCCGGCGTCCTCCCACGGGTAGCCTGTCCTCCATGACGGAGCGCGCCACCGAGGACCGCACGATCCGTGTGTTCCTCCTCGACGACCACGAGATCGTCCGGCGGGGCCTCAAGGAGCTGCTCGAGAGCGAGGGCGACATCGAGGTCGTGGGCGAGTCCGGCCTCGCCCAGGAGGCGATCCGTCGGATCCCCGCGCTGCGACCGGACGTCGCGGTCCTGGACGGGCGGCTGCCCGACGGCTCCGGGATCGACGTGTGCCGCGAGATCCGCTCCGGCCACCCCGAGATCGCGGCCCTGATCCTCACCTCGTACGACGACGACGAGGCGCTGTTCTCCGCGATCATGGCCGGCGCCGCCGGCTACGTGCTCAAGCAGGTGCGCGGCAACGACCTGATCGAGACCGTACGACGCGTGGCGGCCGGCCAGTCGACGCTGGACCCGGCCGTCACGCAGCAGGTCCTCGACCGGCTCCGGCAGGGCCCGGTGGAGGACCCGGCGCTGGCCCCGCTGACCCCGCAGGAGCGCAGGATCCTCGGCCTCATCGGCGAGGGGATGACGAACCGGCAGATCGCCGAGGCGATGTTCCTGGCCGAGAAGACGATCAAGAACTACGTGTCGGCGCTGCTGTCCAAGCTGGGTCTGGAGCGTCGTACCCAGGCTGCGGTGTTCGCCGCCAAGCACCTCAAGGGCTGAGAGCCGCTCCACGGTGGACCAACGTCCTGCGGAGCGCTGACCTCGTCCTCTGCTCACGCGGACCCGCGCCCGCGAGGCTGGGGCTGTCAGCAGGTCCAGGCAGCACCGGCCCGAGGAGGCCACGATGAGCACCACCGTCCACCCGACGAACCACACCCCCACGACCCACGTCGCTCCTCGCGAGCCGGCTGTCGTCGAGCACCGTGCCGGGGCCGTGGTCCGCTACACGGCGGCGGCCGCACGGCTGAGCCTCGGCTGGGTCTTCGCGTGGGCGTTCCTCGACAAGGCCTTCGGCCTGGGTCACGACACCGCGGCCAAGGACGCCTGGGTCAACGGCGGAAGCCCCACCAAGGGGTTCCTGGCCTTCGCCACCAGCGGCCCGTTCGCCGACCTGTACCACGGCATCGCCGGCCAGGCCTGGGCCGACTGGTTGTTCATGCTCGGACTGCTCGGGATCGGGCTGGCCCTGCTGGCCGGGGTCGTCATGCGGCTGACCGCGGCGGCCGGAGCGGTCCTGCTGGTCCTGATGTGGAGCGCGGTGCTCCCTCCGGCGAACAACCCGTTCATGGACGACCACCTCGTCTACGCCATGGTGCTGGTCCTCCTCGCCGCCCTCGGCGCCGGCCGCACCCTCGGCCTCGGCAGGTGGTGGGAGTCCCTGCCGCTGGTCCAGCGGCTCGGCTGGCTCCGGTAGCCCGGAGAGCACCACCTCCACGCACCACGCACCGGCCCGGCTCGTCCGGGCCGGTGCTCGTGCGTGCCCGGGTCCTTGGTCCCGCCCGGTCGGGCCCGGCGCCTCTGCCGTCGCGGGCGGCCAGTCGGCAGCCTGGGGACATGACCACTCCCATGACCGCAGCAGTCCCTCCCGGCTCCGTCGTGGTCGGCGTCGACGGGTCCGCCCATGGCGACGCCGCGCTGACCTGGGCCGTCGAGCACGCGACGGCGCGACGACTGCCGCTCGTCGTCGTCCACGGCTCCGCCCCGCTCGGCCTCGGCCGGATCCCGTTCGCCGACGAGGGCCGCCTGATGCTGCGCGAGTCCACCCAGCGGGTGGTGGACCACGCCGTCGAGCTGGTGCACCGCCAGGCACCGGGACTGCCGGTGACAGTCCTGCGCCGCTACGAGGACCCGCGCCTGACGCTGCTCGAGACCGCCGAGGGCGCCGCCATGGTCGTGCTCGGCACCCGAGGGCTGGGCCGGCTGAGGTCGCTGCTGCTCGGCTCGGTGAGCCACGCCGTCGCCTCCCACGCCCCCTGCCCGGTGACCGTCGTCCGTCCCGCGGAGCTGCGGGCCGGCCGCGGTCGGGGCAACGTCGTCGTCGGGGTCGAGCTCGACGGCTCCTCGGAGTCCGCCCTGGAGGAGGCCTTCGCGATCGCCGAGGACACCGGCCGGTCCCTCGACGTGGTCCACGCCCGGCCGGCGCACGACCCGGTCTCCGACTCCGGCACCTACGTGCAGCGGCTCGACGCCCTCGACCGCCACGAGCGGGCGTTCGCCGAGACGGTCCTGCGCCACGCCGAGAAGCACCCGGACGTCACCGTGGTGCACCGCACGGTCGAGTCCTCGCCGGTGGCCGGCCTCGTCGAGGTCTCGCGCACCGCCGGACACCTCGTCCTCGGCTCCCGCGGCCGGCACGGTGTCCCGGCGCTGCTCGGCTCGGTCAGCCGATCGGTCCTCGAGCGTGCCCACTGCCCGGTGACCGTGGTTCGCGGGCCCGCCCCGGAGCCCGGGTCCCACGAGCGTGAGGAGGCCTCGCGGTGAGCGCCCCCACCGTGACGGGCCCCGTCGCCGCTCCGGGGCACTGCGTCCCGCCGGTCGACGAGATCCTCGAGCTCGCGTGCCGGGCGCCCAGCGTGCACAACACCCAGCCGTGGACCTGGCGGGTCGGCGGGTCGAGGATCGACCTGTTCGCCGACTTCCGCCGGCAGCTCGTCTACGCCGACCC
>JAICLD010000128.1 GCA_025927595.1 Nocardioidaceae bacterium
CACCCACCCTTGACCGGCCCCTGACCGGCCCTGGCCGACCGCCGACCGAGCCGTCACACAGCACCCAGCGAAGACGCTGAAGACCCCGCCGCGCCCCACCAGCGCGCGGCGGGGCACCGGCACGCCCCACGGCCGGCATCGCCGCAGCCGCGGCGGCCCCAGCCGCTCCGAGCCCGACGCCCCGACGGCGTCCAACCGCCGTCGATGTCATGCTGACGCCCGTGGACATGCGACTGGAACTGGTCCCGCTGCCGTCGACCGACGTCGACCGCAGCCTGGCGTTCTACAGGGACCGGGTGGGATTCCACCTCGACCACGACATCGAGCCGGGAAACGGCATGCGGATCGTCCAGCTGACCCCGCCCGGATCGGCCTGCTCCATCGTCGTCGGCATCGGCATCGGCGACCCCGGAGCAGCGCCCGTGGCCGGCCTTCACCTCGTCGTCGACGACGTCGATGTCGCCCGCCAGACGCTGGTCGGCAACGGCGTCGACGTCTCCGAGGTCAGCGACATGGGCGGCGGCGTGCGGTACGCGTACTTCAGCGACCCCGACGGCAACTCCTGGGCACTGCAGCAGATCTCCCGCTGAGCGTCGCTCGCGCGCGGGCGGGCCGCGTCAGAAGTTGCCGCGCTTGGCCTGCTCCCGCTCGATCGCCTCGAACAGCGCCTTGAAGTTGCCCTTGCCGAAGCCGAGCGAGCCGTGCCGCTCGATGAACTCGAAGAACACGGTCGGGCGGTCGCCGATCGGCTTGGTGAAGATCTGCAGCAGGTAGCCGTCCTCGTCGCGGTCGACGAGGATCCCGCGCCGCTGGAGCTCCTCGATCGGGACCCGCACCTCCCCGATGCGGGCACGCAGCTCGGGGTCCTCGTAGTACGAGTCCGGGGTGTCGAGGAACTCGATCCCCTCCGAGCGCAGGACGTCGACGGTCCGCAGGATGTCGTTGGTGGCCAGCGCCAGGTGCTGCGCGCCCGGGCCTCGGTAGAACTCCAGGTACTCGTCGATCTGGGACTTCTTCTGCGCCACCGCCGGCTCGTTGAGCGGGAACTTCACCCGGTGGTTGCCGTTCGCGACGACCTTGCTCATCAGCGCCGAGTAGTCGGTGGCGATGTCGTCCCCGATGAACTCGGCCATGTTGGTGAAACCCATGACGCGGTTGTAGAAGTCGACCCACTCGTCCATCCGGCCGAGCTCCACGTTGCCGACGATGTGGTCGAGCGCCTGGAAGACCCGCGTCGGTGCCCCCTCGCGCCGCTGGTACGTCGACGTGCGGGCGACGTACCCCGGCAGGTAGACGCCGTCGTAGCGGGACCGGTCGACCAGCGTGTGCCGGGTCTCGCCGTAGGCGGCGATCGCCGCGAGCCGGACGGTGCCGTGCTCGTCGGAGACGTCGTGCGGCTCCTCGAGCACCGTCGCGCCCTGCGCGCGGGCGTGCGTGATGCACCGGTCGACGTCCGGGACCTCGAGCGCGATGTCGGTGACCCCGTCACCGTGCCGGGCGTGGTGGGCGATCACGGGGCTGTCCGGGTCGACCCCGCCCTGGAAGACGAAGCGCACGGCGCCGCTGCGCAGGACGTAGGACACGTGGTCGCGGTTGCCGGTCTCGGGACCGGAGTAGGCGACGAGCTCCATGCCGAAGGCCGACGAGAAGAAGTGCGCGGTCTGGGTGGCGTTGCCGACGGCCCACACGGTGGCGTCCCAGCCGGTGACCGGGAACGGATCCTGCTCGGCGTCGTACGCCACCAGCCCGACGAGCTGCTGCAGGGTGCCGAGGTCGAGCTCGGCGAGGCGCTCCTCGTTGGTGAGGGTGTCCTGGAGGGTCATCTGCGCTGTCCTTCCGTGTACGACGGTGAGGTCCTGGTCCGAAGGCAACCGCACCGGCGTGACCTGGACAAACTGGTCGTTCCGAGCTGCACAGACTGCCCAGGAAGCGGCGGGACAGCGCCGGCCTGATGTGCAGACCGGCTAGTCTGGCGCCGTGGAGACCGCCTACCGGCTGGACGCGCTCGACGTCGCCCTGCTCGGCGCGCTGCGGACGCATCCGCGGGTCGGCGACCTGGAGCTGTCGCGGCTGACGCACGTGGCGAGGGCGACGGTGCAGAGCCGACTTCGCCGCCTGGAGCGCGCCGGGGTCATCACGGACTGGGCCCCGACCGTGGACGCGGCAGCGGCGGGCCATCCGGTGCAGGCGTTCGTCACCCTCGAGATCGCCCAGGGCGCCCTGGACCAGGTGACCCGCGACCTGACGGGGATCCCGTACGTGCTCGAGGCGTACGTCACCACCGGGTCGGCCGACGTCCTGTGCAAGGTGGCGACCCCGTCCCACGCGGAGCTGCAGTCGACCCTGCTGCGGCTGAACGGCTCCCCCGCCGTCGTCCGCTCGACCAGCGTCGTCACGCTCTCGGTCCTCGTCTCCCCCCGGATCCAGCCTCTCCTGGAGGCGTCGGCCCCGCCCGCGGCCGGGCGGGCTCCGGCCTACCGCCGAGCCACCCGCGGATCTTTACCGGACGACACGCATTCCGACGCCCCGGATGGGTAGGAACCGGACATGCACCTCGCGCTCTCCTCCATGGTCGGCTCCCTGCTGGGCACCGGACTCATCTCCGCCCTCGCGTGGGACTGGTGGCGGCACCCGCTGGAGCCGCAGCGCGTGCGCGAGCAGAACGACTCCGCCCGACGCTGACCCGGAGGAACATGGGCGCGTCCCCTCGCGCCGGGGTGTCGAGCACGCCACAATTTCCCCGTGTCGGTCAGGGACCGGGGCGAGGCCCCGCTGGAGGACCATTGGCAGTGGCGTCCGGACTGGCGGTTCGAGCGCCCTCGCCTCATGTGGTACCTCACCTTCGAGCACGAGGCCGGCCTGCACGAGTGGCTGCTGCGCTGCCGCGGGCTGCTCGCTGACGAGCCGGCCGTGAACACGGTGCCCGAGCCCTGGCTGCACTGCACCGTCGACGACGTCGCCTTCCTCGACGAGCTGTCCGGGGACCGGGTGGCTGCGGTCGCCGATGCGGGCGCACGTGAGCTGCGGGGCTGGACCTCTCCCCGGCTGACCCTGGGTCCTGTCGTTGCGATGGACGACGCGCTCGTGCTCCAGATGCAGCCGGCCGCAGCGCTGGACGACCTGCGCGACCGGGTACGCCGCGCGTCCCGGGACGTGCTGGGCGCGCAGGCGCTCCCGGCGCTCGAGCGGTTCGAGCCGCACGTCACGATCGCCTACGCCAACCGCCGCAGCGACCCCGTCCCCCTGCTACGGCGGCTCGCCGGAGTCCGCGACGACCGGCTGGTGACCGGCCCGGCCCGGCTCAGCCTCGCGGCCGTGACCCGACGCTCGTCGCACTACCAGTGGCAGACCCAGCACGTCGTACCGCCGGAGCAGGCCCAGCAGCCGGCCCAGCAGCCGGTGGAGGAGCCGGCGTACCTCCGAGTCAGACGGCCACGCTGAGCGCGGTGTCGCGCACCGGCCCGGTCCCGGCGGGCCCGGCCGCGACGCACCGGTCGCGGCCCTCGGCCTTCGCCCGGTAGAGCGCCTCGTCGGCGCGGGCCAGGCAGCCCTCGACGGCCTCCTGCTCACCCAGCTCGGCCAGCCCGACCGAGCAGGTCGCGGCGCCGGGCACGGCCGCCCGGACCCGCTCGAGGGTCCTCAGCGCCTCCGCGGCGTCGCAACCGGGCAGGGCGAGCACGAACTCCTCGCCGCCCCAGCGGGCCAGGGCGTCGTCGCCGCGCAGCACCCGGGCGGCCTCCGCCGCGAACCCGGCGAGCAGGGCGTCGCCGCCGTGGTGGCCGTGGGCGTCGTTGTACGCCTTGAAGTGGTCGAGGTCGAGGACCGCGAGGGTCAACGGCGTCTGGTCGACCTGGCTGCTGCGCAGCAGCCGTGCGATCTCGCGGTCCCAGCCGCGACGGTTCAGCAGCCCGGTGAGCGGGTCGCGCTCGCCCAGCTGCTCGAGCCGACGACGCAGGCGCTCGCCCACCAGCGCCGCCCCCGTCTCCGCGGCCAGCACCTCGACCACCGAGCGCTCCACCTCGGTGACGACGGCGACGTCGGCGTCCCAGGTGATCGCGAGCACCGCCTGGACGACGCCGTCGAGGACCACGGGCTGCCACTGCAGCGCGCTGCCGGCGGTGAGCCGCTGAAGCCGGCGGCTCACGAGCGGGTGCTCCTCGGCGTGCGCGACGAACAGCGGCTGCCCGGTGCGCCACACGTGCTCGGTGGCCGAGGGGTCGGACCGCGAGAACTCGAAGCCGATGAGGTCGGGCCGGCCGCGGCTGGCGGTGATGACCAGGTGGCCGTCGCGGGGTGACGGCTCGATGAGCAGGACCGACGAGGCGCTCGCCAGCTGCTGGAGCTGCTCGGTCACCACCGGTCGCGGATCGCCGCCGAGCTGCGTGACCCGGGCGATCTGCGCGGCGGCGACCAGCGCCTCGCGGGTGCGGGCGAGCGCGTCGCTGGCCTTCTTGCGGTCGGTCACGTCCTGGATGTGCGCGAGGGTCCAGACCGCGTCCTCGGGGCCGCGGACGTGCGTGAACGCCAGCCAGGCCCAGCGGACCTCGCCGTCCGGGCGCAGGTAGCGCTTCTCGACGCGGGCGATGCCGTCCGTGGCGGCGGCGACCAGGTCGGTGGCCGCGTGGTGCAGGTGGTGGTCGTCGGGGTGGGCGAAGTCGAGGGAGGTGTGGCCGACGATCTCCTGCGCTGGACGGCCGAGCAGGCGGCACAACGCCGGGTTCACCTGCCGGAACCGGCCGTGCTCGTCCGACAGGCTGATCGCCACCGGGCTCTCGTCGAACACGCCCTGGAACTGCGCCAGCGACTCGCTGAGGCGGCCCCGGACCCCCTCCATCGTGAGCAGCTGCTCGACCAGCAGCGTCTCGGTGCTCGCCAGCCGGCGACCGACCATCGTGCGGATCGCCAGGACGGCGGCGCCCAGGGCGAAGGAGAGCAGCAGCTGGCTGGCGTAGTGCACGGTGGAGGCCACGGGGACCGGGTGCGTGAGCGCCACCACCGCCGCCCAGCCGGCGAGACCGCCGAGGCCGAGCATCGCGGCGAGGTCGGCCCGGGTCATCACCGCGCCGACACCGACGATCGCCAGCATCACGACGGTCGTCTCCTCCAGGCGCGCGGTCACCAGCAGGTGCAGCAGGCTGTCGACCAGCGGGACGCCGCAGACGAACCACACCTGCCGCGCCGTACGCCGGGCGTCGGCCGTGCCCCGCTGCCGGAGCGAGAGCGCCGCGCCCGCGGAGCTGACCAGCGAGGCGGCGACCATGGTCAGCCGCGCGCCACCCTCGAGGGTGAGCAGCCACCACGGCACGAGCCCGAGGTACAGCACAGCCAGCACGGCCGCGCCCAGCCGTGCGGTCTCCCGGCTGCCGGGAAGCTCCATCCGCAGCCGCTCCATCGTCGTCACGCCCGCTCGATCGGCGCCGGCGACGGGCACCTGAGCCGAAAGCCGCCTCGTCGCCGGGGGTGCGACCGGACGGGCGGTGCGACACCACCCGATCGGGCCATGGGCAGGTGCGCCGGGCGTGCCTAGGCTGGAGCCGCGCTCCGCGACAGACCCGAGACTGTCGCGGAGCGCTTCACGTCGTCGCCCACCCCATCGCGATGGGGTCCGCCGCTATCGGGTAAAGAGTCCGTGGCTAGTCTGGCCGCCGTGCCCGCACCGCTGACGAGGAGGGTCGCCGCCGTGGACGTCGGCCGTCTGCGCTCCGCCATCGCCGGGGACCGTCTCGAGGTGCACTTCCAGCCCGTGGTCGACCTCTCCGACGGCTCGACCGTGGGCGTCGAGGCCCTGGCCCGCTGGTACGACGACGAGCTCGGCCAGGTCCCGCCCGACCGGTTCGTCGTGCTCGCGGAGGAGACCGGCCTGATCGTCGACCTGGGTCGGTGGGTGCTCCGGACCGCCTGCGCACAGGTGGCCCGGTGGACCCTCGGCCGCTCGGAGCCGTTCCTGCTCTCGGTCAACGTCTCACCGGTGGAGCTGCGGGAGGAGTCCTTCTTCGACGACGTCGTCCGCGCCCTCCACGACACCGGACTCGCCCCGCACCGGCTGTGCCTGGAGGTGACCGAGACCGCGATCGTCAGCAACGTCACCGAGGTCGCCTCGACGCTGTGGCGGCTGCGCGAGCTCGGCGTGCAGCTGGCCCTCGACGACTTCGGCACCGGCCACTCCTCGCTGACACTGCTGCGCAACCTGCCGCTCGACATCGTCAAGATCGACCGCTCGCTGATCCGGCAGGTCGCCGTCGGCGCCCAGGACGCGGTGCTGGTCCAGCTCGTCGTGGACGCCGCGCACACGCTCGGCCTGCGGGTCTGCGCCGAGGGCGTCGAGGAGGAGACCCAGGCACGGCAGGTGGTGGCGATGGGCTGCGACACCGGCCAGGGCTTCCTGTTCGGCCGCCCCTCGGCCCGTCCGCGACTGGACGACAGCGCGCCCGATCCCGGCTCGGGGTGGCTGACGCCCGCGTCCAGCGGGCTCGTTCCCCTCAGTGGCAACGACGACCTGGTCCTCGTCGCCGACCGGGAACGCACGGTCACGTACGCGTCGGCGTCCTGCCGCCGGCTGCTCGGCCGGATGCCGTCGGAGCTCGTCGGGGGGTCGCTGACCGACCTCCTCGGCGCCGACCTCGAGGACGGGCCGGTGACCGTGCGGATGCTGCACAAGGACGACGGCCACCGCTGGGTCCGCGGCATCGTGCACCCGCTGCTCGACACGGCCGGCCAGGTCCGAGAGGTGCTGTGCGTGCTGACCGACGTCACCACCGCGGTCAGCCGGGAGCGGGAGCTGGCCGACAGTGAGGAGCTGTTCCGCAGCGCGTTCACCGGTGCACCGATCGGCATCGCGCTCAGCGACTTCGACGGCCGGCTGCTACGGGTCAACCCGGCGCTGGCCGAGCTGGTGGGGCGGTCGGTCTCGGAGCTTCTCGAGCTGACCGTGGCCGACATCACCCACACCGACGACCTCGGCCCCGACGCCCACAACCTCTCCGAGGTGCGCGCCGGAGCGGCCGAGCAGCACCGGGTCGTCAAGCGCTACCTGCGCCCGGACGGCACCCCGGTCCCGGTCGAGGTGCATGCGGCCCGCGTGCGGACCGCCGACGGCGAGCCCTACTGCATCGTGGCGCACGTGCTCCCGGCGTCGGACCGCCGGTAGAGGACCGCCGGTAAAGGATCCGCCGGACCTGTCCGATTTGCCGCGATCTTTCGCATACTTCCCCCATGAGTGCACGACGGGGGGCCCGCACCAGGGCGAGGAGCAGGACGGCCCTGGCCGTCGCCGCGGTGGTGGGAGCGGGCCTGGTCGGCACCGCCGTGCCGGCGACGGCGACCGCGTCCGCGCGGCCGGCGAAGCCGGCGGCCAGCAAGCCGAGCAAGCCGGCGAGCACGAAGCCCGCCAAGCCCGCCAAGCCCGCCAAGCACCGCTCGCTCGCCGCCAAGTGGGGCGACGACAGCACCGACGAGACGAGCAGGGCCACCACGCACGGCGTCTGGTCCGCGAAGCACGACCTCGGGTCGATGTGGTCGCTGACCCGCTCGATCGGCGCCCAGGACGCCTGGCACCACGGGTACACCGGCAAGGGTGTGACCGTCGCCGTCATCGACACCGGCATCGCGCCGGTGGACGGCCTGCGCGGCCAGCACAAGGTCGTCGACGGCCCGGACCTGTCCTACGACGGGCAGACCTCCGGGACGGCGTATGTCGACGGGTTCGGGCACGGCACCCATCTCGCCGGGATCGTCGCCGGCGAGGACGCCGGCCTCGACGCGCGCAAGCCCTCCCCCACCGAGTTTGCCGGGGTGGCACCGGACGCCCAGCTGCTCAACCTCAAGGTCGGCGCGGGCGACGGCGGCGTCGACGTCTCGCAGGTGATCGCGGCACTCGACTGGGTCGTCGCCCACCGCGACGACCACGGCATGAACGTCCGCGTGGTCACGCTGGCCTACGGCACCCAGTCGGTGCAGCCCTGGCAGGTCGACCCGCTCGCCGAGGCCGTCGAGAACGCCTGGGACCACGGCCTGGTCGTGGTCACCGCCGCCGGCAACGACGGGGTGGCCACGCCGCGGCTGCTGATGCCGGCCGCCGACCCGCACGTGCTCGCCGTGGGCGCCGTCACCCATCAGGGCACCCCCGGGACCGGTGACGACGCGGTGGCGGCGTTCAGCAACGGGGGCAGCGACGACCGCCGGCCCGACGTGGTCGCGCCCGGCAAGTCCGTCGTCTCGCTCCGGGTGCCCGGCAGCTACGTCGACCTCACCCACCCCGAGGGCCTGGTCACCGGGGACGCCAGCCGGCGCTTCCTGCGCGGCAGCGGCACCTCGCAGGCGACCGCGGTGGTCTCCGGCGTCGTGGCGCTCCTGCTCGACGCCGACCCGTCGCTGACCCCGGACCAGGTCAAGCGCGTGCTGCGGACGACCGCTGCTCCCCTGCACCGGTTCGCGACCCCGGCGATGGGCGCCGGCGTCGTCGACGTCGGCCAGGCGCTGGCCGCCGTCGAGCGCCCCGGCCGGGTCACGGCCGCCGTGACCGCTCGAACGGCGCGCTCCACCGGCACCGGATCGCTGGAGGCGTCCCGCGGCGGCGCGCACATCGTCGACCCGATGAGCGGAGACGTGCTGACCGGCGAGACCGACTTCGTGGGCGGACACTGGGACGGCTCCGCATGGGCGCGGGCGTCGGCGGCCGGCACCGCGTGGGACGGCGGCACCTGGAACGGCGACCTGCTGGCCGGGACCGGCTGGGACGGGGACACCTA
>JAICLD010000173.1 GCA_025927595.1 Nocardioidaceae bacterium
TCGAGGCCCTGGGTGACCAGCAGCTCGGTGACCTTCACGGTGGAGGTGGTGCCGTCGCGTCTCATCCAGGCGACCTGCTGGCCCTTCTTGAGCCGGCCCTCCTTGACCCGGACCAGCGCCAGCCGGCCGAGGAACGGCGACGCGTCGAGGTTCGTCACGTGCGCCTGCAGCGGCGCCTCCGGGTGGTAGACCGGCGCCGGGATGGTGTCCACGATCGTCTGGAACAGCGGCTCGAGGTTCGCGCTGTCGGGCATCCCGCCGTCCTCCGGCATGGTGATGCTGGCCCGGCCCGCCTTGGCGCTCGCGTAGACCACCGGGAAGTCCAGCGCGTCCTGGCTGTGGCTCTCGTCGAGCAGGTCCATGAACAGCTCGTAGGTCTCGTCGACGACCTCCGCGATCCGGGCGTCGGACCGGTCCACCTTGTTCACCACGAGTACGACGGGCAGGTCGGCGTTGAGCGCCTTGCGGAGCACGAACCGGGTCTGCGGCAGCGGACCCTCGGACGCGTCCACGAGCAGCACGATGCCGTCGACCATGGACAGCCCGCGCTCGACCTCGCCGCCGAAGTCGGCGTGACCGGGGGTGTCGATGATGTTGATCGTCATCGGGCCGTTCTCGGCCGCCGCGCCGGTGTAGCGGATCGCGGTGTTCTTGGCGAGGATCGTGATGCCCTTCTCGCGCTCGAGGTCGCCGGTGTCCATGGCGCGCTCGTCCACGTGCTGGTGCGCGCCGAAGGCGCCGCCCTGCCAGAGCATCGCGTCGACCAGCGTGGTCTTGCCGTGGTCGACGTGCGCGACGATCGCGACGTTCCGCAGGTCGTGACGCTCGGACCGGGGGGTGGTGGGCCCCGAGGCGGGCCCCGTGCTGGGCCCCGTGCTGGGCAGAGTGGTGGGCATGGCGTAGCCGTCGTCGCTTTCGGGTTGGGAGGACGCCTGGAGTCGTCGTCGAACGGGCGTCGACCGTCCATCCTACCGGCCCGGGCAGCGGTCGCCTTCCCGAGACAGGGCGTGGGGGCGTCCCAGCAGCACCACCAGACACATGAGAACGGCAGATGGGGGTATCACCGGCGCGAGGTGAGGGACATGACATTCGCCAGCTCCGAGTTCGCCCCGGTCGCCCTCGGCTTCTTCGGCCTCGGCACCGGCTACCTGATCTGGGGACCCCAGGAGCTGTTCGGGTTCCCGGAGCGCAGCCCCGAGGTGGACCGGTCCTCCGGCGTGTGGGGGATCTTCCTGCCCGGCCTGTGCCAGCTGGTCACCGGGGTCATCCTGTTCGTCGGCCTGACGTGGTTCCAGGTGTTCAAGGGCGCTCCGGCTCTCTACATGGCCGCCGTGGCGTTCTCGGCCTACGGCATCCACTGGTTCGCCCTGGGCTGGAACCGCTTCTCCGGGCACGACCCCCGGCCGAACGCGGGCATGGCGGTGGCGTTCACGATCCTGTCGGCCACCGGGGCGTACGTGTTCTTCGCCGACGGGGCGTGGCCCGTGGGCGTGCTCTTCGTGGGACTGACCGCCATCTACCTCGCCGACATCGTCGCGAGCGTCGGCGTCGAGGCGGGGGAGCGGATGCTGGGTCTCGTGCACCTGCTCACCGGGATCTGGCTGATGTACCTGACCGTCGGCACGATCCTCGACCTCGCCAGCGGCTTCCACCTTCCGGCCGGGTAGCCGGCTGACGAGGGTTGGTCGTGTCGGCGCGGGGAGATAGACCTGTGGCATGAGCACCTGCCAGATCGTCCCGCCGTACCTGCTCGAACGGATCGCGCGCACCCACCCGGACCGGGGCACCGGCGACCGGTCCCGGAACACCCTCGAGATCGACGCCCGGCTGCGGCAGCGGCGCGTCGAGACGCCCGCCGCGAGCGGGGCGGCGGGCGCGCAGGCGGCCCTCGCGCCGCCGCTGTTCTCCGTGCACACCGCCGACCAGGGCTCGGACCTCCCCGGCCCGCTGGTGCGCACGGCCGGTGACCCGCCGTCCGGCGACCCGGCCGTCGACGAGGCCTACGCCGGCGTCGAGGCGTCCCTGGCCCTGTTCGCGGACGTCTACGAGCGCCGCTCCTACGACGGGCAGGGCGCTCCGGTCGTGGCCACCGTGCACTACGAGCAGGACTACGACAACGCGTTCTGGGACGGCACCCAGCTCGTCTTCGGCGACGGCGACGGCACGGTGTTCGGGCGGTTCACCAAGCCCGTCGACGTGCTGGCCCACGAGTTCACCCACGCGGTCACCCAGTTCACCGCGAACCTCACCTACGAGGGCCAGTCCGGCGCGCTCAACGAGTCGATCTCCGACGCCTTCGGCTCCTGCGTCAAGCAGCGGCTGGCCCGCCAGCTCGCGACCGAGGCGGACTGGCTCATCGGCGAGGGCATCTTCATGCCGTCGGTGCAGGGCCAGGCGCTGCGGTCCATGAAGGCGCCGGGCACCGCCTACGACGACCCGACCCTCGGCAAGGACCCGCAGGTCGGCTCCATGGACGACTACGTGCAGACGACCGACGACAACGGCGGCGTGCACATGAACTCCGGGATCCCCAACCGCGCGTTCTCCCTCGCCGCCACCACGATCGGGGGGGACTCCTGGGAGGGCGCGGGCCGGATCTGGTACGCCGCCCTGACCTCGGGACTCTCCCCCGACACGGACTTCGCCGGGTTCGCGGCCGCGACCGTCGCGGCGGCCGGCGACGTCTCGCCCGAGGCCGTCGACGCGGTGACGTCCGCCTGGGCGCAGGTCGGGGTGACCCCCAAGGACGGCTCCACGACCCCCGGCCACGACGGCGCCGGCGGCTTCGGCGAGCGGGTCGTCGTGACCCGGTCCGGAGGCGTCGCGGGGATCAGCCGCACCGGCCAGTTGCTCGTCGGGGACGACCCGCGCACTCCCGAGGTGGAGTCGCTGCTGGACCGCGTCGACCTGCGCTCGGTCGCCGTCCACCGGCCGCAGCCGGACCGCTTCGTCTACACCTTCGAGGCCCGCGGCGAGCGCGTGGTCGTCGGGGAGAACGACCTCACCGACGAGCTGCGGCGGTTGGCCGACCTGCTGCTGCCCTGACGGTCCGGGCGCGCCCGCCGCCGACGCGTCCGGAGGGTGACTCGCCGGCGGATGGGTAGGAATATCCGGGCGGCCCGGTCCGGTTTGGTCCCGTGGAGGTGCGTGCGCGTTGAGTGAGCAGACCAGCCACCGTCCGTCGCTGCACGGGCGGGTGGCGATGATCAGCGTGCACACCTCGCCCTTGGACCAGCCGGGCACCGGCGACGCCGGCGGCATGAACGTGTACGTCGTCGAGCTCGCCCGGCGCCTGGCCGACCGCGGCGTCGCGGTGGAGGTCTTCACCCGCGCCACGTCGTCCGCCCTGCCGCCGACCGTCGAGGCCTTCCCGGGCGTCACCGTCCACCACGTCCACGCGGGGCCGTTCGAGGGGCTCACCAAGGCCGAGCTCCCGGCCCAGCTGTGCGCCTTCGCCCGCGAGGTGCTGCGCGCGGAGGCCCGGCACCCCCAGGGCTGGTACGACGTCGTGCACTCCCACTACTGGCTCTCGGGGCAGGTCGGCGCCCTGGTCCGGGACCGCTGGTCGGTGCCGCTGGTCCACTCGATGCACACGATGGCCAAGGTCAAGAACGCCTGGCCGGCCGACGGCGACGACCCCGAGCCGGCCGCCCGGGTGATCGGCGAGGAGCAGGTGGTCGACGCGGCGGACCTGCTGATCGCCAACACCGAGATCGAGGCCAAGCAGCTCCTGGAGCTCTACGACGCCGACCCGGCGCGGGTCGAGGTCGTCCACCCCGGTGTCGACCTGGACCTGTTCCGGCCGTCCTCGTCCGCGCGCGCACGGCTCGGCCTGCGGCCGGACGCCGCCGTGCTGATGTTCGCGGGGCGGATCCAGCCGCTCAAGGCGCCCGACGTGCTGCTGCACGCGGTGCACCGCATGCTCGAGCGGGACCCGTCGCTGCGGCACCGTCTCGTGGTCCCGGTCGTGGGCGGCCCCTCCGGCAGCGGCCTCGAGCACCCCGGGTCGCTGGCGCAGCTCGCCGTCGACCTCGGCATCGACGACGTCGTCCGCTTCGTGCCGCCGGTGACCCAGTCCACGCTCGCTGACTGGTACGCCGCGGCCACGCTGGTGTGCGTCCCGTCGTACAACGAGTCGTTCGGGCTCGTCGCGGTCGAGTCCCAGGCGTGCGGCACCCCCGTGGTCGCCGCCGCGGTGGGCGGCCTGACCACCGCCGTCCGCGACGGTGTGTCCGGGCTGCTCGTCGAGGGCCACCGACCCGACGACTACGCGCGCGCGATGGCGCGCCTGGTCGACGACCCGGCGTTGCGGGACCGGCTGGCGCGGGGCGCCGTGGCCCAGGCGGCGCAGTTCGGGTGGGAGCGCACCGCAGAGGCCACGCTCGAGGTCTACCGCGCCGCGTCCCGCTCCATGCGCGACGACCTCGCCGGGCTGCCGCGGTGACCCGCGCGGAGGCCCTCACGACCGTCCGGCGCACCCTGACGGAGTCCGGCCTCCCCTGGACGGAGCCCTCCGAGGGGCTCTTCACCGTGGACCTGCCCGGGGAGCGGAAGCTGTCCACCCCGTGCCGGCTCGACGTCGGTGAGCACGCGCTCGGCGTGCACGCGTTCGTGGCCCGGCAGCCGGACGAGAACCACGAGCGGGTCTACCGCTGGCTGCTCGAGCGGAACCTGCGGATGTTCGGGGTCGCCTTCGCCGTCGACCGCACCGGCGACATCTACCTCGACGGCCGGCTGCCGCTGTCAGTGGTGACCTCCGAGGAGATCGACCGGCTGCTGGGCTCGGTGCTCACCTACGCCGACGAGTCCTTCAACACGATCCTGGAGCTGGGGTTCGCCACCTCGATCCGGCGCGAGTGGGACTGGCGGCGCAAGCGCGGCGAGTCCACCCGCAACCTCGACGCGTTCCGGGGCTGGCTCGAGCGGGGCTGACCTGAGGCGCCGCTCGCTGCTCAGGCGTCGACCAGCTCGGGCTCCGGCTCCGGGTCCTCGCCCGCCAGCTGCGCCCGCAGCCGGGCGCCCTCGATGTCGGCGTGCGGCAGCACCCGGTCCAGCCACCGCGGCAGCCACCAGGCGGCGTCGCCGAGCAGGCTCATCACCGCAGGTACGGCGAACATCCGCACGACGAACGCGTCGAGGAGCACACCGACCGCGAGCGCGAAGCCGATCGACTTGATCACCGGGTCGGGGCTGAACGCGAAGCCCGCGAACACGCAGGTCATGATCACCGCCGCGGCGGTCACCACCCGCATGCCGTGCCCGACCCCGGACACGACGGCGTCCTGCGCGGACCGCAGGTGGGTGACGTCCTCCCGCATCCGGGAGACCAGGAACACCTCGTAGTCCATCGCCAGGCCGAACAGGATGCCGACCAGCAGCACCGGCAGGAAGCTGATCAGCGGCCCGGTCGAGGGCAGTCCGACGAGGTCGGCGAGCCAGCCCCACTGGAACACCGCCACGGTGGCGCCGAACGACGCGCCGACCGACAGCAGGAAGCCGACGGTGGCCTTGAGCGGGACCAGCAGCGACCGGAACACCAGCGTCAGCAGGACGAAGGACAGGCCGATCACCAGCGCGAGGTAGACCGGGAGGGCGTCGCGCAGCTTCTGGGACACGTCGATGCCGACGGCGGTGGAGCCGGTGACGGCGACGTCCGAGCCGCTCCCGGACCGGGCCACGACCGGCCGGACCGCGGACCGGATCGCCGAGACGAGGTCCTGGGTGCGGGGGCTGGTCGGCGACGTGCCCGGCACCACCGCGACGACCGCCACGTCGCCGTCCGCGTTGAGCCGCGGCGGGGCGACCGCGACCACGTCGGGAAGGTGCCGCACCGTCGAGACGATCTCGGCCGCCAGCGCCTGGGTGGTGGCGGCGTCGCGGCCGAACACGACGGTCGCGAGCTGGCCGTTGAAGCCGGGGCCGAAGCCCTCGCTCACCAGGTCGTAGGCGTCCCGCTGGGCGGTGCCCTTCGCGGCCGAGGACCCGTCGGGCAGCGCCAGGCGCATGTCGGCCGCCGGGATCGCGACGACGCCGAGCGCCACCACGGCGGTCAGCGCCACGACCCAGCGGTGCCGCAGCACCAGCCGTGCCCAGCGGAAGCCGAACGTCTCGACGTGCTGGGCGCCGCCCGAGGGCCGTCGGCCGTGCACCCGGCCGCCGAGGAACCCGAGCAGCGCGGGAAGCAGGGTCAGCGCGACGAGCACGGCGACCAGGACCGCGAAGGCGGCCGTCAGCCCCATGGTCGCCAGGAACGGGATCCCGACGACGCTGAGGGCGGCCAGCGCGATCATCACGGTGAGCCCCGCGAACACCACTGCGGAGCCGGCGGTGCCGACGGCCCGGCCGGCGGACTCCTCCACGCCTAGGCCCTCGGCCAGGTGCTGGCGGTGACGTGAGGTGATGAACAGCGAGTAGTCGATGCCCACGGCCAGCCCGAGCATCAGGGCGAGCACCGGCGTCGTGCTGGTGAACGTGACGACGTGGCTGGACAGCAGCAGCGCGAGCATCCCGACCCCGACGCCGATGAGCGCGTTGAGCATCGTCATGCCGGCGGCGACGAGCGAGCCGAGGGTGACCACCAGCACGATCAGCGCCACGGCGACACCGATCACCTCGCCCGGACCCAGCTCGATCGCGGGCTGCACCGGGTCACCGCCGTGCTCGACCCGCAGGCCCGCGGCGGTGGCCGCGGCGCCGATGTGCTCGTAGGCGGTGACCTGCCGCTGGGACAGCGCGTCCGCGGGCCGCTCGAACTGCACCGAGACCAGCGCGTAGCGGCCGTCCGGGGACAGCGACCTGGCGGTGTAGGGGTCGACCGCGCCGACGACGCCCGGGACACGCCGGGCCTCCCGCACCACGGCCAGCACGAGCCTGCGGTCGGCCGGCGCGGTGAGGGTCTGGCCCTCGGGCGCCGCCCCGACCCCCGGGCCGGAGGCTCCTCCGGCGACCGGGAACTGGGTCGCCAGGGCGTCGAGCGCGCGCTGGGACTCCGTGCCCGGGATCGTGATCTCCTCGCTGCTGCGGCTGCCGGCCACCGCGAA
>JAICLD010000069.1 GCA_025927595.1 Nocardioidaceae bacterium
CCCGTCCGGCGATGAACACCGAGGCGGCGGCCGACGCCTTCTACGCGGCGCTGCTCGACGACGACGCCGAGCGGCTCTACGAGCGCGCGCCGTGCGGCTACCTGTCCACCACGCCCGACGGGATGATCGTCAAGGTCAACGCCACCTTCCTCGACATGATCGACCGCCGGCGCGAGGACGTCGTGGGCTCCCTGTCCTTCACCGACCTGCTCAGCGCCGGCGGCCGGATCTACCACGAGACCCACTACGCCCCCATGCTGCGGCTGCACGGGCGGGCCCGGGAGGTGGCCTTCGACCTGCTCCGCGCGGACGGCGCGCGGCTGCCGGTCCTGGTCAACGCGGTCCTCGAGCGGGACACCGACGGGAACCCGCGGGTCGTGCGGATCGCGGTGTTCGACGCCACCCACCGTCGCGAGTACGAACGCGAGCTGCTGCGCGCCAAGCGGCGGGCCGAGCAGTCGGAGCACCGGGCCCAGGCCCTGGCCCGGACCCTCCAGTCCACGCTGATCCCGCCGTCGCCTCCGGCGCTCCCCGGTCTCGACGTCTCCGCCGCCTACCGCCCCGCGGGTGACGGGGAGGAGGTCGGCGGCGACTTCTACGACGTGTTCCAGATCGGCCCGGGGGACTGGGTCGTGGCACTCGGCGACGTCTGCGGCAAGGGGGTCGAGGCGGCGGTCGTCACCTCCCTGGTCCGGCACACGATCCGGGCGCTCACCGTGCAGGAGCCGAGGCCGAGCCAGGTCCTGCGGTCCCTCAACGACGTGCTGCTCGCCCAGGGCTCCGAACGCTTCTGCACCGTCGTGCTGGTGCGGCTGCGCCGGGAGCGGGACGCGTGGACGGCGACGTTCTGCGCCGGCGGACACCCGCTCCCGCTGTTCGTGTCCGCCGGGGACGTCCTGCCGGTCGGCACCCCGGGCACCGCCGTCGGCCTGCTCCGCGACGTCGCGCTCAGCGACCACCGGCTCACCATGGCCCCCGGCGACCTGCTGGTGATGTACACCGACGGGGTCACGGAGGGGCGCCGGGGCAGCGACTTCTACGGTGAGCAGCGGCTGTGGCAGTCGGTCGTCGCGCACTGCGACGCGCCGGTCCCAGCCGAGGACATCCTCGGCGAGGTCCTCGCCTTCCAGGCGGGCAACCCGCGCGACGACATCGCGGTCGTGGCGGTCCGGGTGCCCGACCCGTCAGACTTCGCGCAGGACCCACGTCGAGAGGAGCACGGGCATGAGCAGCAACCGAGCGGGTGAGGTGGCGTCGCCCACCGACCTCATCGACGTACCGCACCTCGTGACGGCGTACTACACCGGCGAGCCGGACCCCGCCGACCCTGCTCAGCGCGTGGCCTTCGGGACGTCGGGACACCGCGGCAGCAGCCTGGACAACGCCTTCAACGAGACCCACATCGTCGCGACGACCCAGGCCATCTGCGACTACCGCCGCGACCAGGGGTACGACGGACCGCTGTTCGTCGGACGGGACACCCACGGACTCTCGGAGCCTGCCTGGGCCAGCGCGCTGGAGGTGCTCGCCGCCAACGACGTCACCGTGCTGGTCGACGACCGCGACGGCTACACGCCGACGCCCGCCGTCTCCCACGCGATCCTGCGCGCCAACCGGGGCAAGGGGCCGGACGCCTCGGGCCTGGCCGACGGGATCGTCGTCACGCCCTCGCACAACCCGCCTCGCGACGGCGGGTTCAAGTACAACCCGCCCAACGGGGGCCCCGCCGACACCGACGCCACCTCCTGGATCGCCGACTGCGCCAACGCCTACATCGAGGCCGGCCTCGAGGGGGTCCGCCGGATCCCGTTCGCCCGCGCCCGCGCGACGGCGGAGGCCTACGACTTCATGGGCACCTACGTCGACGACCTCCCCGCGGTGGTCGACCTCGACAGGGTCCGGGAGGCGGGGCTGCGGATCGGAGCCGACCCGCTCGGCGGGGCCTCGGTCGCCTACTGGGGCGAGATCGCCGAGCGGCACCGGCTCGACCTGTCGGTGGTGAACCCGCTGGTGGACCCGACCTGGCGGTTCATGACGCTGGACTGGGACGGCAAGATCCGGATGGACTGCTCCTCCCCGTCGGCGATGGCGTCGCTGATCTCGCGCCGCGACGAGTACGACCTGGCCACCGGCAACGACGCGGACGCCGACCGGCACGGCGTCGTCACCCCCGACGCCGGGCTGATGAACCCGAACCACTACCTGGCGGTGGCGATCGGCTACCTCTACGGCGGCGCGCGCCCGGACTGGCCGGCCGGCGCGGCGGTCGGCAAGACCCTGGTGTCCTCCTCGATGATCGACCGGGTGGCCGCCTCGGTGCAGCGGGAGCTGACCGAGGTGCCGGTCGGGTTCAAGTGGTTCGTCCCGGGGCTGCTCGACGGGTCGATCGCGTTCGGCGGCGAGGAGTCGGCGGGCGCCTCGTTCCTGCGCCGCGACGGCTCGGTCTGGACCACCGACAAGGACGGCATCATCCTCGCCCTCCTTGCCTCGGAGATCCTCGCGGCGACCGGCCGCACCCCCTCCCAGCACTACGCCGACCTCACCGAGCGGTACGGCGCCCCCGCCTACGCGCGCGTCGACGCCGCCGCCGACCGTGAGCAGAAGGCCAAGCTCGGCAGGCTCTCCGCCGACGACGTCTCCGCGGACTCACTCGCCGGGGAGCCGATCACCGCCAAGCTGACCGAGGCGCCGGGCAACGGCGCGAGGATCGGCGGGCTCAAGGTCACCACCGAGCACGCCTGGTTCGCGGCCCGTCCCTCCGGCACCGAGGACGTCTACAAGATCTACGCCGAGTCGTTCCGGGGCCCCGAGCACCTCGCCCGGGTGCAGGAGGAGGCCCGGCAGGTCGTCGATGCCGCGCTCGGGGGATGACCGGGAGCCGGCCGGCTGACCGGCAGGACCGACCGGCAGGCCTCAGGCGGCGTCGGCGGCCCGGCGCACCTCGTCGATGTCGATCTTGCCCATCGACAGCATCGCCTCCATGGCGCGCCTGGCCCGGTCCGGGTCCGGGTCGCCGAGCAGCGTCGGCAGCTCGTCGGGCACGACCTGCCAGGACAGCCCGAAGCGGTCCTTGAGCCAGCCGCACGGACCCTCCTGGCCGCCCTCGGAGAGCACCGACCAGTAGCGGTCGACCTCCGCCTGGTCGGCGCAGCCGACCTGGAACGAGACCGCCTCGTTGAACCGGTAGTCCGGCCCGCCGTTGAGCCCGACGTAGCGGCGACCGTCCAGCTCGAAGCCGACGGTCATGACGGTGCCCGCCCGGCGCGGTCCGGCGTCGCCGTACCTGGTGACCTCCAGGACCCGGGACCGGGGGATCACCGAGCAGTAGAACTCGGCGGCCTGCTCGGCCTCGGTGTCGAACCACAGGCACGTGGTGATCGTCTCGCTCATCGTCCCGCCCTCCGCCGGTGCCGTCCCGACCCGTTGCCGGGACGCGCCTCCTCGAAGGGATGGACCGGGCCGCCCGGCCGGACTCATCGGCGCGCCTCAGCCGGCGAGGTTCTGCAGCCGCACCTGGCCCCGGGCGACGGTGCGGCCCTGCTCGTCGACGGTCTCCACGAGCCAGACCTGCTGGGAGCGGCCCCGGTGCACGGGGGTGGCCGTCGACGTCAGCGTCCCGTCTCGGACGGCGCGGTAGAAGTCCGTGGTGTTGCTCACACCGACGACCCGGCCTCGGTCCCCGAGCCAGGTGGCCGCGCCCACGCTGGCCAGCGTCTCCACGACGCTGCAGTGCACGCCGCCGTGCAGGATGCCGTGCGGCTGGTGCAGGTGCGGGGTCACGGTCCAGGTGGCGCGGACCCGGTCGCCGGTCACCTCGTCGAGGTCGACGCCGAGGTGCTCGATGAACGCGCCGGTGGGCCCGAGATCGGTGGAGGACTCGCTCATCGCAGCAGTATCCCGCAGCCGACTGGCGTCGAGCGCCGCGGATGGGGTACAGAGACCCATGACCGCTCTGCAGAAAAAGCCACACAACCAGGTCGACCACCTCAGCGCCGAGGACGTCGAGAGCATCGGCAAGGAGCTCGATGCCATCCGTCAGCACGTCGTCGACACGCGTGGTGCGGCGGACGCGGCGTACATCCGCCGGGTCATCGGCGTGCAGCGCCGCCTCGAGCTCGGCAGCCGGATCGTGCTGCTGGCCAGCCGCTCGCGCCTGGCCTGGGTCGTCGGCACGGCCGGCCTGACGGTCGCGAAGGTCCTCGACAACATGGAGATCGGACACAACGTCCTGCACGGCCAGTGGGACTGGATGCGCGACCCCAAGATCCACTCCACCACCTGGGAGTGGGACCACGCCACGCCGGCCGCGGAGTGGAAGCGGTCGCACAACGAGCTGCACCACCGCTACACGAACATCCTGGGGAAGGACAACGACCTCGGCTACGGGATCATGCGCGTCGACGAGGACCAGCCGTGGCGGCCGCGGCACCTGATCCAGCCGCTCTGGAACTTCCTCAACGCGTGCTTCTTCGAGTACGGCATCGCGGCCTACGACCTCGACCTCGGCGACCACTTCCGGCAGAAGCGGGGGCTCACGCCGGAGCTGCGGCAGCGGCTCGGGGGCACGCTCCGCAAGGTCCGCCGCCAGGTCGCCAAGGACTTCCTCGTGCACCCGCTGCTGTCGGGACCCTCGTTCAAGCACACGCTGGCGGCCAACGCCACGGCCAGCCTGGTCCGCAACGTGTGGAGCCACTCGGTGATCATGTGCGGGCACTTCCCCGAGGGCGTGGAGACCTTCGAGCAGGAGAGGCTCGACGGCGAGGAGACCCGCGGACAGTGGTACCTGCGCCAGATGCTCGGGTCGGCGAACATCTCCGGCAGCCCGCTGCTGCACCTGATGACCGGCAACCTGTCGCACCAGATCGAGCACCACCTGTTCCCGGACCTCCCCAGCAACCGCTACCGCCGGATCGCCCCCGAGGTGCGGGCGCTCTTCGAGCGCTACGGGCTGCGCTACCACAGCGCGCCGCTGGCGCGGCAGGTCGGCTCCGCGTGGCACAAGGTGCTGCGGCTGTCGCTGCCGAACGGCTGGCTCGCCGACACCAGCGTGCGGACCGCTCCGCGGCAGCTGGCGTCCCTGGGCAGGATGACGGTCCGCGGCCTGGCCCGCGCCGCCTGAGCGGGTGGTGTCCGTGACCGAGCTTCCCGACGGCGCGCGGGAGGTCGACGTCTGCATCGTGGGCGCCGGGCCCGTCGGCCTCTACGGCGCCTACTACACCGGTCAGCGGGGCCTGTCGGTGGCCGTGGTCGACTCGCTGAGCGAGGTGGGCGGCCAGGTCAGCGCGATGTATCCCGAGAAGCAGATCTACGACGTCGCCGGGTTCCCGGCGATCACCGGCCGGGACCTGGTCCGCGGGCTCGTCGCCCAGGCCGCGCAGATGAGCCCCGTCTACCTGCTGGGCCAGGAGGCGCAGCGGCTGGACCGGTCCGAGGACGGCTCGCTGCGGGTCACCACGACCCGCACCGAGGTGACCTGCCGGGCGCTGGTCCTGACCGGTGGCATCGGGACCTTCACGCCGAGGCCGCTGCCGGCGGGCGAGGACTTCCTCGGCCGGGGCCTGGAGTACTTCGTGCCGAGCAGCCAGGAGTACGTCGGGCGCGAGGTCGTCGTGGTCGGCGGCGGCGACAGCGCCCTGGACTGGGCGCTGATGCTCGAGCCGCTGGCGTCCGGGGTGACGCTCGTGCACCGGCGCGACGCCTTCCGCGGCCACGAGGCCAGCGTGGCCCAGGTGAGGGCCTCGGGGGTGCGGATCCTCACCGGTGCGCAGGTGACGGCGCTCGAGGGCGGCACGGTGCTCGAGCGGGCACACGTCTCGGTGCGCGGCGAGGACGAGCCGCGCGTGCTGCGCTGCGACAAGGTGGTCGCGGCGCTGGGGTTCACCGCCCATCTCGGGCCCCTGGAGGAGTGGGGCCTGGAGCTGCGCGACAACCGCCACGTCATGGTCGACACCGCGATGCGCACGAACGTCCCCGGGGTCTTCGCGGCCGGGGACATCACCGAGTACGACGGCAAGGTGCGGCTGATCTCGGTCGGGTTCGGCGAGGTCGCGACGGCGGTCAACAACGCGGCTGTGCACATCGACCCGAAGGCCCACGTGTTCCCCGGCCACACCAGCAACGACCCGCACGAGGTGCCGGTGCCGGCCTGACGCTCCGGGACGGCCTCAGCGCGCTCGGTAGTACCTCCGGTACATCGTGTGCCGGAACACGAACCCGCCCAGCGGTCCCAACCACCGCAGGATCGGCCGCATGTGCTTGTTGTCGATCAGCTCGATGAGGTTGCCGTCGGGGTCCTTGACGAAGAAGAACGTGTGCCCCTTGGGCGACTGCTCGGGCGGGCTGACGATCTCGACGCCCTTGCTCACCAGGTAGTCGTGCCAGCGGGCGGTGTCGCGGACGTTCATCGAGAAGTGCGTGATCCCGGGGCGGCTCCACTCCACCGCCGCCGGCGGCTGCCGACTGGGCGTGAACTCGAACACCTCGATCGTGGCACCGCCGGGGATCCGGACCCAGCCGATCGTGAGCCGGGGGTCGGCCGGGTCGCTCGGGTCGACCGGGTCGACCGGGTCGACACCGAAGAACGTGCGCAGCCGCTGCGGGTCGTGGTCCTCGTTGACGCCGACGACCGGCGCGCCGAACACGTCCCAGTAGAAGCGCACCGACCGGTTGAAGTCGGCGACGGTGATCGCGACGTGGCTGAACGAATGGACTCTCATCTGGCCCTCTCGGCTGACAGGTCGAGGTCGTTGGTCTTGAGGTGGTCGGCGACGCGCAGCGCCTGCGCGATGATCGTCAGGCCGGGGTTGACCGCTGCCGAGGACGGGAAGAACGACGCGTCCACCACGAACAGGTTCTCGACGTCGTGGCTGCGGCAGAAGGGGTCCAGGACCGACGTGCCGGGGTCGTGGCCGAACACCAGGGTGCCGCACTGGTGGGTGGTGTTCTGCACCTTGAAGGAGTGCCGGACGACGGTCCAGAAGCCGGCCCGGCGCATCATCCGCGCGACCTCGCCCACGAGCATCCGGTGCGGACGCAGGTTGTTGGGCGTGTAGTCGACCCGGATCCGGCCGTCGGCCTGCACCAGGACGCGGTTGCTCGGGCGCGGAAGGTCCTCCGACAGCGCCAGCCAGTCCACGCCGCGCGCCACCCACGCGTTGCTGGCCCAGCGCGGCAGCGCCGGCATGACGGCCTGCACGATCGCGCCGTGTGCCCGGCCCTGGGACTGGATCTGGCCCAGCGGGTAGTCGTACCCGTTGCCGGCCCGGTAGAAGTCGTTGATCCCGACGGTCTTCTGGAAGACCGTCGGGTTGACCTCCCAGGGGTGGAACGCCTCCATCATCGTGGACAGGTGCGCCATGTAGTTGCGCCCGACCAGCCCCGAGCTGTTGCCCAGCCCGTCGGGGTGCCGGTCGGAGGCCGAGCGCAGCAGCAGCGCCGCCGAGTTCACGGCCCCGGCGGCGAGCACGACCGTCGAGGCGTGGACGCGCACCCGCTCGCCGCCGAGGTCGACGTCGACCGCCTCCACGCGTCGCCCGTCGGCGCCGGTGACGAGCCGCTCGGCACGGGCACCGGTCCACAGCGTCAGGTTGTCGGCCTCCAGCGCGGGCTCCACGCACATGGTGTCGGAGTCGCTCTTCGCGCGGATCCGGCACGGGAACGAGTTGCAGGTGCTGCACAGGATGCAGCCCCCCGGAAGCCCGGGGTCCCGAAGCCCCAGGGGCAGGTACGACGGGTGCAGCCCCTGCTCGCGCAGCCGGCCCACGAGCCGGCCGATGCGCGCCTCGTGCTGGACCGGCGGGTAGGGGTACGGGCCGCGATCGGGCTCGGTCGGGTCGTCCTGGGGGTCGCCGTGGACCTGGTAGAGCGCCTCGGCCCGGTCGTACCACGGGGCCAGCGTCGCGTAGTCGATCGGCCAGCCTGGAGAGACCCCGTCGGCGTGCTCGACCGGGTCGAAGTCGTCGGCGCGGAGCCGGTAGAGGACCGCGCCCCAGAACTTCGTGTTGCCGCCGACCACGTAGTGCACGAACGGCCGGAACTCGCGCCCGCTCCGGTCCAGCCACGTCTCGTCGGGGCGGTAGCGCTGCTGCTGCCACACCGCCGCGGGGTCCCAGTTCTCCGCCTCCTGCGGGAGCATCTGCCCGCGCTCGAGCAGGAGCACCCGTGCCTCGGTCCCGGCCAGGGCGTGCGCCACGGTCCCGCCGCCGGCGCCGCTCCCGATCACCACGACGTCGAAGTGCTGCACCCCCTCAGCCACGGCCGTACACCTGCTCCATCAGCAGGTGGTCGGCCAGCGCCCGCTCCAGGCTCATCTGCGGCGCGCCGCCCTCGCGGACCGCTCGCACGAAGTCGCGGTACATCGCCTGGTAGCCGCGGATGTCCCGCCAGCCCGGCACGACCACCCGGGGGCGCCCGCCCCCGTGGACGAGCACGCCGCCGCCGTTGCTCTCGAAGGCGATCTCGCCGCGACGGCCGAACAGGGTCGAGACCCGCAGGCCTCGTAGCAGGGACGGCACCTCGCGGGAGTAGTACAGCGCCCCCACGGCCCCCGTGTCGTACTCGAACGCGACCAGCATGCTGCGGGTGCGCCGGTCCCCGTCCGCACCGCCGGTGCCCTCGGCGGCGGGCTCCGCCGGCCGCGGCCGGTAGCCGTGGATCCTGGTGATCGTGGGCCCGAGGCTGCCGGCCAGGTGCAGCCAGTGGATGCCCTCCTCGAAGAACGCGTCGCCGCCGGCCAGGTCCTCGTCGTTGCGCCAGTCGTCGCCGCCCTTGGGGCGCTGGGCGACGGTGGCGAAGTGGCCGAGCACCAGGTCGCCGATCACCCCGGAGGCGAGCAGGCGCCGCAGGCAGACGGCGAGCGGCTTGTAGTGGTCGTTCTCGCCGACCAGGACCACCCGCCCCGCCGCGTCCCGCGCCGCGCGCGCCGTCTCGTAGTCCTGTCGCCGCGGGAATGCCGGCTTCTCCACGAGGACGTGCTTGCCGGCGCGCAGGGCCTCGAGCGTGAGGTCGAGGTGGAGCTTCGGAGGCACGGCGACGACGACGGCGTCGACGTCGGGGTCCCCGAGCGCCTCGGCGTAGCCGGCGTAGGCCCGGTCACCGCCGTAGCGCCGCCGGAAGCTCTCGGCCCGGTGCCGGTCCCGGCTCGCGTAGCTGCGGCGCACCTCGCCCCCCAGTGCGCGGAGGTGCCGGCTGTGCACGCCGGCGATGTACCCGCAGCCGAGAAAGGCCACGCGGATGGGGTGGGGCGACCGCCCTCCGGCTGACACCGGGTGACCGTACCACCGCGGCATCCTCCCGAAGCGCCGTGCACGTGACGCCTATAGTGGGGTGGGTGTCCACGTCACGCGTCGGCGACCGTTGACCGCGCTCGCCACGGTGCTGGCACTGCTCAGCGCCGCGACCTTCGCCGTCTCCACGTCGGTCCAGCACCAGGTGGCCGGCACCGCCCCGGCGTCCGCGCAGGGCGCGCTCCGCCTGATCGCCCACCTGTTCAGCCGGCCGCTGTGGGTCGTCGGCCAGCTGTTCGCGATCGTGGGGTTCGTGCTGCACGCCCTGGCGCTGCACTACGGCCAGATCGCTGTCGTGCAGCCCATCGTCATCAGTGGGATCGTCTTCGCGGTGCCGGTGCGTGCCGCCATCAGCCGTCGGCTGCCCTCGCGTGCGGAGGTCCAGGCCGTCTCCCTGACCGCGCTCGGGCTGGCCGTCTTCCTGGTCGCGTCCAACCCCACGGAGGGCCGCGACAGCGGGCTGGGCGGGCGGGCGCTCGTGCTGTCCGTCGCCGGTGTCGCCGCCGCCCTGCTCGCCGCCGTCCTCGGGCGGAGCACGGGCCGGGCGAGCCGGCGGGCGTTCCTGCTCGGGGTGACCTCGGGGATCCTGTTCGGGCTGGTGGCCGGCCTCCTGAAGATGTCCCTCCAGGAGCTCGCGTCCGGTGGGGTGGTCCGGATGCTGACGGTCTGGCCGACCTGGTCCCTGGTCGTCGTCGGCGTCGCGGGCGTCGTCACCAACCAGGTCGCCTACCGCATCGCCCGGCTCTCCACGTCCATGCCGGTGCTGAACATCGTCGACGGCCTCGTCGCGCTGACCTTCGGCTATCTCGTCTTCCACGAGGTGCCGCGGCACTCGGCGGCCCTCGTCGTCATCGAGGTCGCGGCCCTGGCCTGTGTGGCGGCAGGGCTCTGGGGCGTCGCCCGGCTCGAGGACGAGCCACTGGCGCAGGAGCTCGAGCGGGTCCGCTCGCACCCCTGACCGCTAGCCTGGCAGCCATGACGACGGCGAACGACCTGCTCATCGACGGCTTCGACCGGGTCCGCGAGACCGTGGCGGCCGCCGTCGAGGGGCTCGACGAGGAGGCCCTGGCCCACCGGCCGGACCCAGGGGCGAACTCGGTCGCCTGGCTCGTCTGGCACCTGACCCGGGTGCAGGACGACCACGTCGCCGACGTGGCGGGCGGCGCGCAGCTGTGGACGTCCGGCGGGTGGGTCGAGCGCTTCGGGCTGCCCTTCGACGTCGGCGCGACCGGCTACGGCCACGGGGCGTCGGAGGTCGGTCGGGTCCGCGCCGGTGCCGAGCTGCTCGCGGGCTACCAGGACGCGGTGCACGCCGCGACGACCGCCTACGTGCGGACGCTCCGCGACGAGGACTACGGCCGGGTCGTCGACGAGCGCTGGGA
The DNA here is from genome assembly GCA_025927595.1 of Nocardioidaceae bacterium. GTDB lineage: Bacteria > Actinomycetota > Actinomycetes > Propionibacteriales > Nocardioidaceae > Nocardioides_B. The sequence continues at coordinate 10,667 of JAICLD010000069.1, forward strand.
CCCGCCGGTGACGCTCGGCGTCCGGCTGGTGAGCGTCCTCAACGACACCACCCAGCACGCCGGCCAGGCGTCGTACGTCCGCGGGCTGCTGGAGCGACGCGCCTGACCGGCGCGGGAGGCCGCTCGCCCGCCTGCCGACCTCGCCTACCTGCCGACCCAGACCGTCTTGAGGTTCATGAACTCGCGGATGCCGGCCGCGGCGAGCTCCCGGCCGTGTCCCGAGGCCTTCACGCCGCCGAACGGCAGCGGCGGGAAGGACGTCACCATGCCGTTGATGAAGGTCTGACCGGCCGCGAGGTCGCGGACGAAGACCTCCTGCTCCTCGGGGTCGTTCGTCCAGGCGTTCGAGCCCAGGCCGAACCGCGTGGCGTTCGCGATCCGGATGGCGTCGTCGATGTCCGTCGCGCGGTGCACCTGGGCGACCGGGCCGAAGACCTCCTCGAGGAACATGTCCATGTCCTCGGTGACGCCGGCGAGCAGGGTCGGCGGGTACCACCAGCCGTCGCGGTCGGGCCGCTCCCCGCCCACGAGCACCTCGGCGCCCTTGTCGACGGCGTCCTTGACCAGCTCCTCGACGTCCGCACGGCCCTGCTCGGTGGCCAGCGGCCCCACGTCGGTGCCGTCCTCCATCGGGTCGCCCACGACGAGGGACTGCAGCTCCTTGGTGAACAGCGAGACGAACTCGTCGTAGACGTCGGTGTGGACGATGAACCGCTTCGCGGCGATGCAGGACTGCCCGTTGTTCTGGCAGCGCGAGGTGGTCGCCACCTTGGCGGCCTGGGCGAGATCGGCCGACGGCATGACCACGAAGGCGTCCGACCCGCCCAGCTCGAGGACGACCTTCTTGAGCACCTCGCCCGCTGTCGTGGCGACGGCCACGCCGGCCCCCTCGCTGCCGGTCAGCGTGGCCGCGGCGACCCGGTCGTCACGCAGCACGGCGTCGACCTTGCTGCTGCCGATCAGCAGCGTCGAGAAGACGTCGTCGGGGAATCCCGCATCCCGGAACAGCTCCTCCATGAAAAGCGCGGTTTGGGGAACGTTGCTGGCGTGCTTCAACAGCCCGACGTTGCCCGCGGCCAGTGCGGGCGCCGCGAACCGCATCGCCTGCCAGAGCGGGAAGTTCCACGGCATGATCGCCAGGACCACCCCGAGCGGCAGGTAGCGGCCGTACGCCTTCGACGCGTTCACGCTGTCGGGGTCGACAGGCTCGTCGGCGAGGAAGCCGGCGGCGTGGTCGGCGTAGTAGCGCAGCACCGTGGCGCACTTGGTGGCCTCCGCCGCAGCGGCCTTCTTCGTCTTGCCCATCTCCAGGGTCATCATCTCGGCGACCTCGTCGGTCCGCTTGTCGAGGATGTCCGCGGCGGCGCGCAGCCAGCCCGCACGCTCCTCGAAGCCGGTCAGCCGGTAGCTGCTCGCCGCGGCCGCTGCGCGGGACAGCCGGTCCTCGAGCTGCTCGTCGGTGAGCTCGTCGTACGTCTTGACAACTTCGCCCGTGCGCGGGTCGGTCGTGGAGATGGCCATAGCCTTACCCTTCCACGCGACGACCTGACCGCCAAGCGCGACCTCACACCCGAGACGACGGAGGAACCCTGATGCAGATCTGGCCCGGACGGCCCTATCCCCTGGGGGCGACCTATGACGGGGCCGGGGTCAACTTCGCGCTCTTCTCCGAGGTCGCGGACAAGGTCGAGCTCTGCCTGATCGGGGACCGCGGCAAGGAGACGCGCATCGAGATGGTGGAGACCGACGCGTTCGTGCACCACGTCTACCTCCCGGGGGTGCAGCCGGGGCAGCGGTACGGCTACCGGGTGCACGGGCCCTACGACCCGGCCCAGGGGCACCGGTGCAACCCGGCGAAGCTGCTCATGGACCCCTACGCGAAGGCGGTCGAGGGCCAGATCGACGGGGACGAGTCGCTGTTCTCCTACACCTTCGGGAAGAAGAGCACGTTCAACGACCGGAACAGCCTCGGCCACACGATGCTGTCGGTGGTGATCAACCCGTTCTTCGACTGGGGCAACGACCGCAACCCCGACCACGAGTACCACGACTCGATCATCTACGAGGCCCACGTCAAGGGGCTGACGATGACCCACCCGGACGTGCCCGAGGAGATCCGGGGCACCTACGCCGGCCTCGCGCACCCGGCCACGATCGAGCACCTCACCGAGCTCGGGGTGACCACCGTCGAGCTCATGCCGGTGCACCAGTTCGTGCAGGACACGACGCTGCTCGACAAGGGGCTGGCGAACTACTGGGGCTACAACACGATCGGCTTCTTCGCCCCGCACAACGCGTACTCCTCGACCGGTCAGCGCGGCCAGCAGGTGCAGGAGTTCAAGGCGATGGTGAAGGCGCTCCACGAGGCGGACATCGAGGTGATCCTCGACGTCGTCTACAACCACACCGCCGAGGGCAACCACCTCGGCCCGACGCTGTGCTTCCGCGGCATCGACAACGCGGCCTACTACCGCCTGGTGGACAACGACAAGCAGCACTACTACGACACCACCGGGACCGGGAACACGCTGCTGATGCGGCAC
>JAICLD010000081.1 GCA_025927595.1 Nocardioidaceae bacterium
CGCCTTGGAGGCCCGATCGGTGCGCCAGCGTCGGTCCCGCGGGTTCCCTCGTCGTGGGCGAAGCCCCCGCACGTAGGCTCGCCACCGTGCTCCGCCCGCTGCTGACCCCCCGGATGCTGGGCCTGCACCTGGCGGCCGTGGTGGCCGTCGCCGCGGCGGTGCTGCTCGGCCTGTGGCAGTACGGTGCCTGGCAGCACGGCCGCGAGGACCGGGCCGCCTCGCTCGTCCACGCACCGACCAAGCCGCTGTCGGCGGTGATGACGAGCGACGAGCCGTTCCCCGCGGCCGGCGTCGGCCAGCCGGTGCGGATCGAGGGGCGCTGGCTCCCCTCGTCGACCGTGTACGTCGCTCACCGACCGTCCCACGGCCACACCGGTGTCTGGGCGGTCACGCCCGTGGAGGTGTGCGCCGACGCGGGGACCTGCCGTCGAGGGGACCCGGCGATCCTCGTCGTGCGCGGCTGGGCACCGTCGGTCCGGCAGGCGCCGGCGGCGCCACGCGGCCCGGTCACGGTCACGGGCTGGCTGCAGCCGGGCGAGGGGTCGGGGGACACCGACCGGCACCCGGACGACGACGTGCTCCCGCAGCTGCGGATCGCCGACGCCATCCAGCACGTCGACCAGGACCTCTACGGCGGCTACGTCATCGCCCGGACCGCCGGTACCGGGACCCTCGGGCTGACCGGGGTGACCCCGGCCTCGCTGCCGCAGGCCCCGGCGTCGACGAACCTGCGCAACCTGCTCTACGCCCTGGAGTGGTGGGCCTTCGGGGGCTTCGCGGTGTTCATGTGGTGGCGCTGGTGCCGCGACGAGGTGACCCGCGTCACGGGAGTACCGTCGAACGCGTGAAGGCTGCGCTCGCTTGGTACCGCGTCCTGGCCACCGTGGTCGGCATCTCGATCATCGTGCTGATCCTCATCGGCCTGCCGCTGGACCGGCTGCACGACGTCAGCCCCGGCCTGTTCCCGGTGGGCAGCAGCGGCCAGCAGCTCGGCGCCGGCATCAGCGCCGTCCTCGGGACCGCCCACGGGTTCATCTACATGGGCTTCCTGTTCGTCGCGTTCACGCTCTCGCGGCTCGCCCACTGGACCATCGCGTTCACCGTCGTGACGCTGCTCTGCGGCACGATCCCGTTCCTGTCGTTCTGGGCCGAGCGCCGCGCGATCCGCCAGGTCGAGGGCGTGCTCGGGCGGCGCGCCGCCGCAGCGGACGCGCCGCCCGTGCGCTCCTGACCCGAGGTCCTACGGCTTCTCGACGTCGATCTCCGTGACCGGCGCGTCCGGGGTGGACGCGGGGTGCGGGGCGTCCACCGCGTCCGAGGCGGCCTCGGCGGGATCCGAGGCGGCGACGTCCGTCGTGGTGGTGGCCGCCGGGGTGGCAGTGGTGGCCGCGGTGGTCGTGGAGGGTGCCGGCGGCGGCGTGTACGACGACTGCCAGGTGTCGTCGCCCTGGCCACCGGTGAACTTCTTCACGGCGGCGAAGGCGGCGCCGCCCAGGCCGAGCAGGATCAGCAGCGTCCGGACCCGGTGCTTCTTCTTCGGCGCCTCCACCTCGACCTCGCCCTTGAGCGCGGCCGCGACGGCCTTGCCCCGTCGCAGCGTCTCGGCGCGGGCGTCCTCGGTGGCCTCGTCGAGGGCCGCGAGCGCGGCCGAGACCGCGGGCAGCACCTCGCCGGTCAGCCGCTCGCGGGCCTCCGCGACGTACGGCGCCGCCTTGTCCCTGGCCTCGGCGACGTACGGCGCCGCCTTGTCGCGGGCCTCGGCGACGTACGGGGCGGCCTTGTCACGGGCGTCGACCAGCAGCGGGACCGCCCGCTCGTGCGCCTGCGAGACGTAGGGAGCGGCCTTGTCCCGGGCGTCCGCGAGCACGGGGATGGCCTTGTCGCGTGCGGTCTCGACGTGTGGGGCCACCGTGCCTGCCAGGCTTCCGGCCCGGTCGCGCAACGTCTGGTTCTTGCCCATGGAGAGGGTCCTCTCTTGTCAGGTCCGGCATCCGGCCTGACGTCACTGGTGCGGTCGGTCGCTCTCGCGTTGCCCTGTGTCGGTCCCGATCATGCCCGTCCCGGCGGCGAGATGGAACACCGGCACCGGTTGCCCGACGTGGGAGGATCGTCGCGCACCGACCAGCGAGCACACGAGAGGCGGACCGGGTGTCCGAGACCTACGCGACCCTGAAGACCAACCGAGGCGACATCGTCGTCCACCTGTTTGCGAACCACGCGCCGAAGACCGTCGAGAACTTCGTCGGGCTGGCCGAGGGGACCCAGGACTACCAGGTCCCCGAGACCGGCAAGAGCTCGCCCGAGCCGTTCTACGACGGTCTCGGCTTCCACCGGGTGATCGAGGACTTCATGATCCAGGGCGGCTGCCCCCTGGGGACCGGCACCGGCGGCCCGGGCTACACCTTCAAGGACGAGTTCCACCCCGAGCTGCAGTTCGACCGCAAGTACCTGCTCGCGATGGCGAACGCGGGGCCTGGCACCAACGGCTCGCAGTTCTTCATCACCACCGCCAAGACGCCGCACCTGAACAACCGCCACACGATCTTCGGCGAGGTGGAGGACCAGAGCAGCCGGGCGGTGGTCGACGAGATCGGCAGCGTCCGCACGGGTCCCGGCGACCGTCCGGTCGAGCCGGTCGTCATCGAGTCCGTCGAGATCGACAGGCGCTGATCGGCGCTGAGCACCCCGCCCCGGCCGGAGACCGGAGCCGAGGGCCCTGCGGCTCCGGTCTGCTACCGGCACCCTGACCGCGAGGCCCACATCCGCTGCCAGCGGTGCGACCGGACGATCTGCCCGGACTGCATGCGGCCGGCCTCCGTGGGCTTCCAGTGTCCCGAGTGCGTCCGCGAGGGGGTCCGGTCGACCCGCCAGGCGCGCACCGCGTACGGCGGGCGGCGCCCCGGCAACGCCGCCCTGACCTCCCAGGTCCTGATCGGGATCAACGTCGCGGTCTGGCTGCTGATCACGGTCACCGGCGGCGGCCTGAGCCCGGTCGTGGACCGGCTGGCCCTGCTGCCGGCCGGAGCGGTGTCGATCCGGGGCGGCGCGGCGACCGTGGTCCCGGGCGTCGCGGACGGGGCACCGTGGCTGCTGCTGACCTCGATGTTCACCCATGTCGCGGTCGCCCACATCGGCTTCAACATGCTGGCGCTGTGGGTGCTGGGGCCGCAGCTCGAGCTCGCCGTGGGCCGGGCCCGGTTCCTGGCCCTCTACCTGCTCTCGGGGCTGGTGGGCAGCGTGGCGGTGCTGTGGCTCTCGGCCCCGAACACCCAGACGCTCGGCGCGTCGGGGGCGATCTTCGGGCTGATGGCGGCACTGCTGGTGTTCGCGGTCAAGGTCGGCGGTGACGTCCGCGCGATCCTGCCGTGGATCGTGCTCAACTTCGTGATCACGGTCGTCTTCCCCCACGCGATCTCCTGGCAGGGCCACGTCGGCGGGTTCGTCGGGGGACTCGTGCTCGCCGGGGTCCTCGTGCTGGCGCCGGCCCCGCGGCGGGCGGCCTGGCAGCTAGCGGGCTTCGCCGTCGTCGGGGCCCTCGTCGTGGTCGCGACGCTGCTCCGGGTCGGCCAGCTGTCCTGAGTCGTCCTCAGCGCGCTCTCCTGCGCCCGTGGTCGCCGCGATGGTGTGGAACCGGTCCGCGGGGGTAGGTCCCGGGAGAGACCTCGCAGCGTCGAACGGTGGTCGTCCACAATGGGGATAAGTCCTGTGGATGGAATTCCATCGGTGTCATTCCGTGCACAGGTCCCGTCCACAGCTGTGCAGGACCACTACTCCCAGTGCGTGGCGTAGACGAACCCGACGGCCATGAACCCGATGCCCACCACGAGGTTGAACTGGCTGAGATCGGTCAGCAGCGGGACGTCGGCGTTCTGGCCGAGCACGTAGTAGAGCACGATCCACAGCAGCCCGAGCAGGAAACAGCCGAGCATCCCGACCACGACGCCGTTGCCGCGGCCGAGGGGCGTGCCCGGGTGCGCCGCGTAGCCGAGACCCAGGAAGACCAGCCCGAACCCGATGACGTAGTTCCAGCGGCCCAGGTCGCCGAGCTGCGGCAGGGACGTGTGGCCGGCCTTGGGGTCGACCGCGACGACGTACACCACGAGCCAGGCGATGCCGAGCACGACCAGCAGCGCCGCGACGGCGCACCGCACCGGCGAGAACCCGGCGGTCTCGGCGGGGCCGAGCCGGGTGGAGCCGGCGCTGCGGCGGGTCTGGTGGCGTTCGGACACTGCGGACTCCTGGACTGGGGGGTGTGGACGACTCGGCTAGCGTAGTCGTCGCCCTCCCGGGCCAGCAGCGCAACGGTCCGGACCGACCCTGCGACCGAGAGCACGCCATGGCAGCCCGCCCGCACCGGCAGAGCCCGTGGACCCGCCTGCGCACCGCGTTCCGCACCCGGACCCGTACCTACCGGGACCGCTCCCTGCTGTGGCGCCTGCTCGCACCCGCGGTGTTCGTGTGCGCCGGGGTGCTGTTCGTCACCAGCATGGTGGCCTCCGGCGGCACCGACCTGCGGGCCGGGCGGTACGACGACCTCGCCGGCCTGGCCAGCTCCGAGGCCCACGACCTGCAGACCCTGCACGAGCGGGTCACCTCGCTCTCGGCGCAGGTGGACCGGCTCTCGGAGGGGCTGGCCGCCTCCGGCCACGGCCGGTTGCAGCGACGCGCCGACGCCCTGGAGATGCCGGCGGGGCTGGTCCCCGTGCGCGGTCCCGGCGTGACGATCACCCTTGACGACGCCCCGCCGGACGCCCTGGCCGCCGCGGGCGCCGACGTCAGCGACCTGCTGGTGCACCAGCAGGACATCCAGGCCGTCGCCAACGCGCTGTGGGCGGGCGGGGCCGAGGCCATGACGATCCAGAACCAGCGGGTGGTCGCCACGACCGGGATCAAGTGCGTCGGGAACACCGTCGTGCTGCACGGCGTGCCGTACTCGCCGCCCTACCGGATCACCGCCGTCGGGCCGGTCCAGGACATGCTCGACTCGGTGGACACCAGCCCGTACATCGCGCTCTACCTCAAGCAGGTTCCGCACGGCCTGGGCTGGGACGTGCGGCAGCGCGCCTCCGTGCGGCTCCCGGGCTACGACGGCTCCGTGGAGCTCGAGTACGCGCGTCCGGCGACGCCCGCCGCCTGACGGCCGGCCGCCGGGAGCGGGTCACGTCGGGGTGTCGGTCGGCGAGGACGAGGGCGACGGGGTCGTCTCGGTGGGGGACGGGGACTCCGACGGCGACGGGGACTCGGTCGGCGTCGGGCTCGGGGTGGCCGTCGGTGTGGGGGTCGGCGTCGGTGTGGGGGTCGGCGTCGGCTTCACGTACGTCGACACGGTGATCAGCACGGTGGTCCCCCGGCGCTGGTCACTGAACGCCGGCGGTGTCTGCTGCAGCACGATGCCCCGCTGCGCCCTCGTCCGCGGGTCGGGGACCACGTCGACCTCGAAGCCGGCCGCGGCGAGCTTGTCCCGGGCCGCCTGCTCCTGGAGGCCGACGACATTGGGGACCTGGCGGGGCCCGGCGGAGTAGTAGACCGTGACCCGGCTCCCCGTCGACACGCTCTCGGCGGCGTTCGGGTCCGTGCGCACGACCGTGTCCTTGGGCTCGTCGGAGCGCGTCTTCACGAGCCGGGGCCGCAGGCCGGCGTCCTCGACCTTCCGCCTCGCCGTAGCCTTGTCCTCCCCGACGACGTACGGCACGACGACGTCGGGCTTTCCGGTCGAGACGATGAGGTCGACGGCGTCCCCGGCGGTCACCGAGGTCGCGGCGTCGGGGTCCTCGGAGATCACGTGCCCGCGGGCGACGTCCGCGGACGCCTCCTCGGAGACCTGTCCCACGCGCAGGCCGGCGGAGACGATCTTGTCCCGGGCCTGTGCCAGCGTGCGGTCGACGACGTTCGGAACCGTCGTCTCCTTCGGCGAGTCGCCGAGCAGTGCCCGCCCGAGGACGACCGACAGCACCAGCAGCAGGGCGACCAGGAGCGCCAGCAGCACCAGGGGCCAGCGCCTGCGGCGGCGGTCCTCTCCGGGGTCCTCCGCGACGGCGGCGCCGGTGAACAGCGACGTCGCCCCGTCGGTCGGCAGGAAGTCGTCGTCGGCCACCGGTACGACGGGCGCCGTCACCGGCTTGCCGTCGAGGTACCTGTCGATGTCCGCGCGCATCGCCGCGGCGCTCTGGTACCGGTCCTCGACCCGCTTGGTCAGCGCCTTCATCACGATGGCGTCGACCTCGGGTGGCAGGTCCGGGTCGATCGTCGACGGCGGCACGGCCTGCTCCCGGACGTGCTGGTAGGCGACCGAGACCGGGCTCTCCCCGACGAACGGGGGCCGCCCGGTCAGCAGCTCGTAGAGCAGGCAGCCGGTGGAGTAGACGTCGCTGCGGGAGTCGACCGTCTCGCCCCGCGCCTGCTCGGGCGAGAGGTACTGGGCGGTGCCGATCACGGCGGCCGTCTGGGTCATCGTCGCCGAGGAGTCGGCCACCGCCCGGGCGATGCCGAAGTCCATGACCTTGACGTCACCGCTCGGGGTCAGCATGACGTTCGCGGGCTTGATGTCGCGGTGCACGATGCCGGCGCGATGGCTGTAGTCCAGGGCGGCGAGCACCCCCGAGGTGATCTCCAGGGCCCGCTCGGGGAGGATCTTGCGGCCCTCGCGCAGGATGTCGCGCAGGGTCCGCCCGGCGATGTACTCCATGACGATGTAGGGCTGCGGGACGCCGGAGCCGTCGCTCGCCGGCTCCTCGCCGGTGTCGTAGACCGAGACGATCGCCGGGTGGTTGAGGGCGGCCGAGCTCTGCGCCTCGCGGCGGAACCGGGCCTGCAGGGTGGGGTCGCTGGCCAGGTCGGTCCGCAGCCGCTTGACCGCCACCACCCGGCCCAGCCGCACGTCGCGGCCCTTGCGCACCTCGGCCATGCCGCCGCGGCCGAGAAGCTCACCGATCTCGTAGCGGCCGCCCACGCGCAGGCCGCCCGCCGGCTGGTGGCCGCTCATCCGCGGCCTCCGCTCGTCTGGGCGTCCGGGCCGTTGCCCTTGCCATGTCCGTTGCCGTTCCCGTTGCCGGCGCCGTTCCCGTTGCCGCCGCCGTTCCCGCCGCCGTTCCCGCCGCCGTTCCCGCCGCCGTTCCCGCCGCCGTTCCCGCCGCCGTTCCCGCCGGTCGGGCCCGGCGACGGGCTGGACGGGGTCGAGCTGGGTGTGGCCGACGTGCTGGGGGTTCCGCTGGGCGACCCGCTGGGCGAGCCGCTCGGTGTCGGCGTGAGGGAGGGCGTCTCGCTCGGGGTGGGCGTGGCGCCGTACACGGACAGGGTCACCTCGGTGCCACGGGGCAGCGTTCCGGTCGGGTCGACGCCGGCCACCGTGCCGGGCCGCTCGGTGCCCGGGTTGTCGACGGTCCGGTCGCTGACCCGCAGGTGCAGCGCCTCGAGGTCGCTGCGGGCGGCCGCCTCGGGACGCCCGATGTAGTCGCCCGCCCGGATGGTGACGGGCGCCGGCGACGGCGGGCTGCTGCGGGTCGGCGGAGCGCTGGTGGTCGGGGTGACCTGCGGGCTCGGCGACTGCCTCGGCGTCGGTCGGTCCTGCCCCTGGTTCGCCAGCAGGACCAGCACGACCGCGACCGCGGCCACCACCAGAGCGGCGAGGAGCCACGGCAGCCACGCCAGGACCCGGCGCCGGTCGCCGGGTGGTGGCCCGGCGGGCGCCGCTCCCGTGCCCGGCTCCGCCGAGGCGGGCAGCGGACCCGGGACCGCCTGCTGGACCCGGGTCGGGTCGTCCCCGACGACCGACCCGACGACCGACCCGACGACCGGGACCGTCGCGGTCGCGCCGGGGCCGGCCGGCCCGGCGACCGGGCCCCCGCGCAGTGCCGTCGCCAGGTCGGCGACGGTGGGGAACCGCTGGGCAGGGTCCTTGGCCAGCGCGCGGTCGACGGTGCGGCGCAGCCGCTCCGGCACGTCCGGTCCGAGCGGCGGTGGCTGCTGGCGCAGGTGCGCGATCGCGATCGCCACCGGGGAGTCGCCGGTGAACGGCCGCGTCCCGGCCAGGCACTCGTAGAGCACGACCCCGAGGGAGTAGGTGTCGCTGGCGGCGGTGGCCGGCCGGCCCTCGGCTTGCTCCGGGGACAGGTACTGCGGGGTGCCGAGCACCTGGCCGGTGCGGGTCAGCGCGGCGGCGTCGGCGGCGCGGGCGATGCCGAAGTCGGTGATCTTCACGGTGCGGTCGGGGGTGATCAGCAGGTTCGCGGGCTTCACGTCGCGGTGCACGATGCCGAGGGCGTGCGCGGCCGCGAGCCCGTCCGCGGCCTGCGCCAGCAGGTAGGCCGCCGTGTCGGGTGGCATCGGCTGGCCGCCGCGCAGCAGGTTCGACAGCGGCTCGCCGCGGACCAGCTCCATGACCAGGTACGGCCGCGGCGCGCCGCCGTCCTCGGCCGGCAGCTCGCCGAAGTCGAAGACGGAGGCCACGTTGGGGTGGTGGAGGGCCGCGGCGTTGCGGGCCTCGGTCTCGAACCTGCTCCGGAACGCCGGGTCGTCGGCGTACTCGGGCTTGAGCAGCTTGACCGCGACCTCGCGGCCGAGGACGACGTCGGTGGCGCGCCACACCTCGCCCATGCCGCCGGTCGCGATCCTGCCGTCCAGCCGGTAGCGCGACTCCGCGCGCTCGGTCCCCGTCGTCATGGCCGGGTCACCGCCTCCATGACCCGCTTGGCGATCGGGGCGGCGAGCCCGCTGCCGGAGATCGCGTCCCGGGCGACGCCGGCGTCCTCCACGAGCACCGCGACCGCGACCTTCGGGTTGTCGGCGGGGGCGAACGAGACGAACCACGCGTACGGCGGTCGCGACGGCTCGCTCTGCGCGGTGCCGGTCTTGCCGGCGACCTTCATGCCGGGGATCTGGGCCGTGGTCGCGGTCCCGTGGTCGACCACCTCGACCATCATCTGGGTCAGGTCGCGGGCGACCGAGGCGGAGACGGCGTTGCTGCGGTAGGCCTCCGGCTGGGTCTTGTCGAGCACCGAGAGGTCGGGGGCCCGGACCTCGTCGACGACGTACGGTCGCATCACCGTGCCGCCGTCGGCGATGCCGGCCGCGACGACCGCCATCTGCAGCGGGGTGGCGGCGACGTCGAACTGGCCGATCGCGGACAGCGCCGTCTGGGGGGCGTCGGGGTGGGCGGGGAATCGGCTGGCGACCTGCCCGTCGAGGCCACCGAGGTAGGTCTGCCCGAACCCGAACTTGCGAGCCTGCTGGCGCAGCGCGGCGTCGCCCAGCTTCAGCCCGATCGACCCGAAGGACACGTTGCAGGACACCTCGAGTGCCTGGGTGAGCGTGATGCTGCTGCCGCCGCAGTCGCTGCCGTTCTCGTTGACCAGGTCGGTCGAGGTCAGCGGCAGGTCCAGGCGCGTGCCGCCCTGCACCCGGGTCTGCGGGGTGTACTGCCCGCTGGACAGCGCGGCGGCGGCGGTGACGAGCTTGAACGTCGAGCCCGGGGGATAGGTCTCCTGGATCCCGCGGTTCAGCAGCGGCTGGTCCGGGTTGCCGGTGAGCTGCTTCCAGGCCCTCTGGACGCTGCCGAAGTCGTGGGACGCGAGCCGGTTGGGGTCGTAGGTCGGATTGCTGACCATCGCCAGCACCTTGCCCGTCGACGGCTGGAGCGCGACCACGGCACCCTGGACGTTGCGGCCGAGCGCGCGCAGCCCGTCGAAGGCGGCGGTCTGGGCCTTGGGGTCGATGGTGAGCTTGACCGACCCGCCCTTGGGCCGGCTGTTGCCGAGCAGGTCGACGACCCGGTTGACGAACAGCCGTGAGTCGCTGCCGGAGAGGATGTCGTTCTGGCTCGACTCCACGCCGGAGCGGCCGTAGATGTAGGAGTAGAAGCCGGTCAGCTGGGCGTACTTGAGCGGCTGGGGGTAGGTCCGCTGGTAGGTGTACCGGTCCTTGGTCCTGCGGCTCTCCGCGACCGACGTGCCGCCCGCGACGATCGCACCCCGCTTGCGCGAGAACTCCGCGTCGCGGACCCGCTTGTTGTCCGAGCGTGAGTTCAGGTGGCCGGCGTCGACGTACTGCAGGTAGGTGCTGTTCAGCAGCAGCGCCACGAACAGCAGCATGCAGAAGATCGCCATGGTCCGGATCGGCTTGTTCATCGGCTCACCTCAGCTGCACCACCGCGGTGGCGTCGTCCTCGGGGTCGCCGAGGGCGGGCAGCGGACGGCGGGCCTGGTCGGAGATCCGCAGCAGCAGCGCGATGATCGCCCAGTTCGCCACCAGGGACGACCCGCCGTAGGACAGGAACGGGGTGGTCAGGCCCGTGAGCGGGATCAGCCGGGTCACGCCGCCGACGACCACGAAGACCTGGAGCGCGAAGACGACGGCGAGGCCGACGGCGACGAGCTTGCCGAAGGCGTCGCGGCACACGAGCGCGGTGCGCAGCGCGCGCTCCACGATCAGGCCGTAGAGCAGCAGCACCGCCATGACCCCGGTCAGGCCGAGCTCCTCGCCGAGCGAGGCCATGATGAAGTCGGAGAACCCGAGCGGCGTGATGGTGGGGTCGCCCTGGCCGAGCCCGCGACCGACGAGGCCGCCCCAGGCCATGCCGTAGAGGCCCTGGACGAGCTGGTAGGCGTTGTTGCCCTGGGCGAAGGGGTGCAGCCAGGCGTCGACCCGGACCTGCACGTGGCCGACGAACAGGTAGGCGCAGTAGGCGCCGGCGAGGAACATCGTGGCGCCGACGACGAGCCAGCCGGGACGCTCCGTGGCGACGTACAGCATCACCAGGAACAGCCCGAAGAACAGCAGGGACGAGCCGAGGTCGCGCTGGAAGACCAGGACGGCGAGGCTGACCAGCCACATCGCGAGGATCGGGCCGAGGTCGCGACCGCGCGGGAAGTCGATCCCCGCGAACCGGCGGCCCGCCAGCGCCAGCGCGTCGCGGTGCAGCACCAGGTACCCGGCGAAGAACAGCACCAGCATGACCTTGGCCACCTCGCCGGGCTGGAAGCTCAGCGAGCCGACGTGGATCCAGATCCGGGCGCCGTTGATCTGGGTGCCGATCACCGGGAGCAGCGGCAGCACCAGCAGCACCAGGCCGGCCAGGCCCGAGGTGTAGGTGAACGCCTGGAGCCGCCGGTGGTCGCGCAGCCCGACGAGAACGCCGACGAACAGCACGACGCCGAGGGTCATCCAGACGAGCTGGTTCTCCGCGAACGGCCCGATCGGGGTGTGGCTCTGCGCGTAGCCGAGGTCGATCCGGTGGATCAGCGCCAGCCCGAGGCCGTTGAGGGCCGCGACGATCGGCAGCAGCACCGGGTCGGCGTACGGCGCGGTGAACCGGACCACGAGGTGCGCCACCAGGCAGAGGCCGGCCAGCCAGCCGCCGTACCCGACGATGTCGGTGGGGACCCGGCCCTTCACGCCGAGGCCGACCGCTGCGTAGGCGCCGATGCCGACGACGAGACTGAGCACCAGCAGGAAGAGCTCGGCGCCCCGGCGCCTGCGGTGGGTGAACGCCTGCTCACGGGCGGCGTAGGCGGCGCTCACCGGGCCACCTCGATGCAGTCGGGCGGAGCCAGCGTCGACGTCGGTCCCGGTGAGCTGGATGGGCTGGGTGAGCTGGTGGGCGGGCTAGTGGGCGAGGAGCTCGCGGTCGCACGGGCGCTCCCCGTCGCCGTGGGCCGGGGCGTGGCCGACGCGGTCGGACCCGGGCTCGCGGTCGGACCCGGGCTCGCGGTGGCCCGCGGGGTCCGGGCCGGGCACCGCCGGGCCAGGGTGCGCAGCCGGGCCACGACCGCACGGGCCTCGCTCAGGGTGTCGGCGGGAATGCCGGAGGCGATCTGCTCGGTCGGGTAGTCGGGGAGGGCCGCCACGGTCAGCGCGGTCTCCTCGGCGACATGGCTGGTGCGCAGGCCCGGGATGTCGGCCTGCACGCCCTGGTAGACCGCCACCCG
>JAICLD010000240.1 GCA_025927595.1 Nocardioidaceae bacterium
AGCACCGGGACGTCGTACCCGAACCGGGCGGACAGCGTCTGCGCCACCCGCCGGCCCCCGCCGCTGCCGAAGACCTCGAGCCGGTGCTCGGGCCCGCAGTGCGGGCACGGCAGGAACGACATGTTCTCGACGACGCCGACAACGCGCTGGTGCATCATCGAGGCCATCGTCCCGGCCCGCTCCGCCACCTCGGCGGCCGCCTCCTGCGGCGTGGTCACGACGACCACCTCCGCGTTGGGCAGGTGCTGGCCCAGCGAGATGGCGATGTCACCGGTGCCCGGCGGCAGGTCCAGGAACAGCGCGTCGAGGTCTCCCCAGAAGACGTCGCTGAGCATCTGCACGAGGGCCCGGTCGAGCATCGGGCCGCGCCAGGCCACCACCTGGTCACGGCGCGGCTTGAGCATCCCGATGCTGATCACCGACATCTCGCCGGTGGAGAACGACGACGGCCTGACCGGGACCGGCATGATCATGTCCTCGACCTGGGTAGGCCGCACGTCCCCGACCCCCAGCATGGCCGGCACCGAGTGGCCGTAGATGTCGGCGTCGAGGATGCCCACGCGCATCCCCTGGCGCGCCATCGCCGTCGCCAGGTTCACCGTCACCGAGGACTTGCCGACACCGCCCTTGCCGGACGCGATCGCGTAGACCTTGGTCAGCGACCCGGGCCGGGCGAAGGGGATCTCCTTCTGGGCCTGGCCGCCGCGCAGCTGCTCCTGGAGGCCCGAGCGCTGCTCCGGGCTCATCACGCCCATCCGCAGCTCGACGCCGGTCACCCCCGCCACCGCGCCCACGGCGGCCGTGACGTCGCGGGTGATCGTGTCCTTGAGCGGGCAGCCGGCGACCGTGAGCAGGATCCCGACCGTGACCGCGCCCGCCGGGTCCACGTCGACCGACTCGACCATGCCGAGGTCGGTGATGGGGCGCCGGATCTCCGGGTCGTTGACGGTCGCGAGCGCCGCCCGGATCTGGTCGAGGTCGGGGGAGGTCATGGTCCTCAGCGTACGGGGGCGCCCGGCCGGTCAGCCCTCCGCGTCCTCCTCCTCGCGCTGCCGCAGCTCCTCGAGCTCGGCGATCATCGAGCGCAGCTCCGAGCGCACGTAGTCACGGGTCGCCACCTCGCCCAGGGCCATCCGCAGCGAGGCCATCTCGCGGGCCAGGAACTCCATGTCCGCGTGCGCCCGGGAGTTCGCCGTCCGGTCCTGCTCGGCGACCACCCGGTCGCGGTCCTCCTGACGGTTCTGCGCGAGCAGGATCAGCGGGGCGGCGTACGACGCCTGGAGGCTGAGCATCAGCGTGAGGAAGATGAACGGGTAGTCGTCGAAGCGCAGCGGCCCCGGCGCGAGCCAGTTGAAGCCCAGCCACACGACGACGAACAACGTCATGTAGATCAGGAACCGGGCGGTCCCCATGAACCGCGCGAACGTCTCCGCGAACCGGCCGAAGGTGTCGGAGTCCATCTGCGGGCGCCGCACCAGCGCCCGCCGGGTCTCCTTGGGGACGTCGAGGCGGGCGGCCCGGGCCTCACGGCGGTCGTCACGGCGCCGGTCGGGACGCCGGTCGAGGCGCGCGGACGGCCCCGTCCCCGGCGTCCTATCCACGCCCGGTCCCTCGGCGGGCGGCCCCGATGCTCACCGTGGTGTCGGCGCGCGCGGGGGTGTCCCGCCAGTTCTCGGGCAGCAGGTGGTCGAGCAGGTCGTCGACCGTGACCGCTCCGACGAGCCGTCCGTCCTCGTCCACGACCGGCGCCGCCACCAGGTTGTACGTCGCGAGGTGCCGCGCGCAGTCCTCCAGGCTCGACGTCGGGCGCAGCGGCTCGACGTCGGTGTCGAGGACGTGGCCGACCATCGTCGACGGCGGCTCGCGCAGCAGCCGCTGGATGTGCGCGACGCCGAGCAGCCGGCCGGTCGGCGGCTCGAGCGGTGGCCGGACGACGTACACCAGCGCGGCGAGGGACGGGCTGAGCTCCTCGTTGCGGACGTGGGCGAGCGCGTCGGCGACGGTGGCGTCGGGGGAGAGGATCACCGGCTCGATCGTCATCATGCCGCCGGCGGTGCGCTCCTCGTAGGACATCAGCCGGCGGACGTCCTCGGCCTCGTCGGGCTGCATCAGCCGGAGCAGCTGCTCGGCGGTCTCGGGCGGCAGCTCGGCGATCAGGTCCGCGGCGTCGTCGGGGGACATCTCCTCCAGGACGTCGGCGGCGCGCTCGTCGTCGAGGACGCCGAGGATCTCGACCTGGTCCTCCTCCGGCAGCTCCTCCAGCACGTCCGCGAGCCGCTCGTCGTCGAGGGCTGCGGCGATCTCGCCGCGGCGCTTGGCGGGCAGGTCGTGCAGGACGTGGGCGAGGTCCGCCGGGCGCATCTCCTCCAGCGCGGCGAGCAGGTGCGTGGCGCCCTGCGTCTCCTCGGGCAGCGTGAACCCGTCGACGTCGCGCCACTCCACGACATGCGTCTGGCCCTTGCGGCCGAAGCGCTTGGCGCGCTCCTGGATCGCGACCCGGTTGACCACCCAGTCGCGGGTGCGGGTCAGCTCCATCGCGACGTCGTACACGGTGCCGGTGACGCCGCTCTCCCGCACGGTCACCTGCCGGTCGAGCATCTGCCCGAACACGAGCGTCTCGGTGGGCCGCTGCTCGAAGCGGCGCATGTTCACGACCCCGGTCGTGATCACCTGGCCGCTGTCGAGGTGGGTCACCCGGGTCATCGGCACGAACACCGACCGCCGGCCGAGCACCTCGACGACCAGCCCCAGCACCCGCGGGGGCAGCCCGCCGGGCCGCAGCACCGCGACCAGGTCGCGGATCTTGCCGACCTGGTCCCCCGCCGGGTCGAACACCGGCAGCCCGGCCAGCCGGGCCGCGAAGACGCGGGGGGACGAGGTGCTCACGAGGGCTCAGGCTATCCCGCCGTGCCGCCTCTGCGACCATGTCGGGCATGCGCCTGGCCTACGACGTCGTCGACGTGTTCACCGACCGTCCCTTCGCCGGGAACCAGCTCGCGGTGGTCCACGGCGCCGACGACCTGACGACCGAGCAGTGCCTGGCGATCGCGCAGGAGTTCGGCTTCTCCGAGACGACGTTCCCGGTGTCGGAGGTCGCCGGCGGGCGGGAGTACGCCGTGCGGATCTTCACGCCCGGCCAGGAGGTGCCCTTCGCCGGGCACCCGACGCTGGGGACCGCGTGGGTGCTGCGGGACCGGGGCCGGCTGACCGGCGACGACGTGGTGCAGCAGTGCGGCGCCGGGCCCGTGGGCGTGCGCTTCGACGGGGAGCGGGTCGAGCTGTCCGCGGTCCCGCGCGACCTCGTCGGTCCGGTGCCCGAGGACCTCGTGCGCGACCTGCTGCGCACCGTCGGACTGTCCCACGCCGACCTGGCGGGGGAGGTCTGGGCCGCCGGGTGCGGGCTGACCTTCGTGCACCTGCCGGTCTCCGAGGAGGCCGTGGTGAGGGCCGTGCCGGCGGCCCGGCCGATGCCCGAGCTGGCCGCACGGCTCGCCGAGGTCGGGCCGCTGGAGGACCTCCTCGACGCGATCGACGTCTACGCGGTCGCGGGCGCCGCACCGCGGCTCTCGGTGCACGCGCGGGTGTTCGTCCCGGGCGCGGGGGTCCCGGAGGACCCGGCCACCGGCTCCTCGGCGGCCGGCCTCGGGATGGCCCTGGTCGCCTCCGGCCTGCTGCCCGAGGGCGGCTCCTACGACATCGCCCAGGGGATCGAGATGGGCCGCCCGTCGCGGCTGCACGGCCGGGTCGAGGCCGAGGACGGACGCGCGGTGCGCTGCCACGTGGCCGGCCAGGTGCGGCCGGTCGCCACCGGGGAGATCGCGGTCCCCTGACCGCTCACCGTCCCTCGGGCGCCACCGGGACGATCCGGTGGACGGTGCTCGTCGCGGCCCAGCGCGCGGGCGCGGCCTGCGGGTCGGGCAGGTTGAGCCGCTGCGCCACCAGGGCGTCGGTGACCTCCGGCCACGCCTCGTCCCCCGGGCGTACGACGGACACGGTGCCCGACCACGCCGGGAGCCGGCCACCGGTGTCCCTGCTGCGCAGCAGCACCTCGACCTCGGCGCCGTCGTCGACCTCCAGCGGCGCCTGCTCGTCGCCGCCGGAGACCACGCAGAGGCCGCCGGCGGCCCAGGCGCACCACACGGCACGGGTGCGGTCGCCCACCCCGACCCAGCAGGTGGAGGTGCGCCGGGCCAGCTCGCCGGCGACCTCGGGGCCGACCTCGCTCACCCCTCGACCCTGCCACAGCCGCCCTGCCGGACAATGACGGGCATGGGCGGAGCCGGCGGGGTGCGCACCGCGCTGCTCATGGCGCTCGGCG
>JAICLD010000034.1 GCA_025927595.1 Nocardioidaceae bacterium
AGGTCGGCCGTGGTGGTGGCGGTCAACGACGCGGCCCGCTCCTGGGGCCTCTCGGCCAACGCGCTGGTGCGGATCGCGGCGGGGCTGCTCGGCGGCAGTGGCGGCGGCAAGGACGACGTGGCCCAGGGCGGCGGCACCGACACGAGCCAGGCCGGCGCGGCGCTCGTCGGCGTCGAGCACGAGGTCGGCCGCGTCGCGACGCAGCGGTGAGACGCGGTGCCCGCCTGGGCGTCGACGTGGGCGACGTCCGCATCGGCCTCGCCCGGTGCGACCCGTCGGGGCTGATCGCGACGCCGCTGGAGACGGTACGACGCGGCGCCGGCGACCTGCAGCGGATCCACGTCCTGGCCGGCGAGGAGGAGGCCGTCGAGGTGGTGGTCGGGCTGCCCCGGTCGCTGTCGGGAGGCGAGGGGCCCGCGGCCGCGAAGGTCCGGGTCTTCGCGGGCCGGCTGGCGCGCCGGCTGGCACCGCTGCCGGTCCGGCTCGTGGACGAGCGGCTCTCGACGGTCTCCGCCGAGGCGGTGCTGCGGGAGCAGGGCCGCAAGGGCGCAAAGCGACGCGCCGTGGTGGACCAGGCAGCGGCGGTCGTGATCTTGCAGAATGCCCTGGACGCCGAGCGCGGCACGGGTCGGGCGCCCGGGGAGCTCGTCGTCGCCGACGGCGGGGCGGGGCCGAACGAGGGGGTGGGCAGGCCAGGTGAGTGACCTCGGACTCGACCTGCGACCGGAGCGGCGGCAGCCGGGTCCGGTGCGTCGCCGCGCCTTCGGGTGCCTCGCGGTGCTGATCGCGCTGGCGGTGCTCCTCGGCGGCGGCTACGTCGTCTACTCCTACGGCCTCACCGCGCTCAAGGAGCGGCTCAGCCCGCCCCCGGACTACACCGGCACCGGCACCGGCCGCGTGCTCGTCGAGGTGCGCCGCGGCGACACCGCCTCGGACATCGCCTCCACTCTGCTGGCCAAGCACGTCGTGAGGTCCGCCGACGCGTTCACCCACGCCGCGCGCGAGAACCCCCGCGCCGTCGGGATCCAGACCGGCTTCTACGAGATGCGCCGGCACATGTCGGCGCGGTCGGCGCTCGGGGTGCTGATCGACTCCCGGAACCGCGTCCGCCACGTCGTCACCGTGCCGGAGGGGCTGCGCGTGGACCAGATCGTGACGCTGCTGGCCGCGCGGACCCGGTTCGGCGCCCCGGCCTTCGAGCGGGAGCTGCGCCGCCCGGACCGGATCGGTCTCCCGTCGTACGCCCGTGGCAACCCGGAGGGCTACCTGTTCCCGGCGACGTACGAGGTGACCCCGGGGGCGACCCCGCGCTCGATCCTGGCGCAGATGGTGGCGCGCTACCGCACCGAGGCCGACGACCTGCACCTGGGCCGGCGGGCCGCCGCCCTCGGCTACAGCCCGCACGACGTGATGACGGTGGCCAGCATCGTGCAGGCCGAGGGCCGGCGCCGGTCGGACCTGCCGAAGATCGCCCGGGTGATCTACAACCGGCTGCAGCGCGGCAAGCCGCTGCAGCTCGACACGACGATCGTCTACATCTTCAAGACGAAGGGCGAGCTGACCACGAGCGCCGAGCAGCGCGCGTCCGGCTCGCCGTACAACACCTACCGGCACACCGGGCTGCCGCCGACCCCGATCTCGGCGCCGGGCACGGCAGCGATCGAGGCGGCCCTGCGCCCGGCCGACGGCTCCTGGCTCTACTTCGTCACCACGAACCCGAGCACCGGGGCGACGAGCTTCGCCACGACCTACCGCCAGCACCTCAAGAACGTGGAGAGGTTCCGTGCCTACTGCCGCAGCCACCGCTGCTGAGCCGGCCCGGCGCTGCGCGGTGCTCGGCAGCCCGGTGGCGCACTCGCTGTCGCCGGTGCTGCACCGGGCGGCCTACGAGGCGCTCGGCCTGACCGGCTGGACCTACGACGCCCACGAGGTCACGGAGGCGGGGCTGGCCGCCTTCCTCGACGCGCTGGACGGCGGGTGGCGCGGGCTGAGCCTGACGATGCCGCTCAAGCGGGCGGTGCTGCCGCTGCTGGACGACGTCGACCAGCAGGCGACGCGGGCGGCGGCGGTGAACACCGTGCTCCTGCACGACGGGCGCCGCTCCGGTCACAACACCGACGTCCCGGGTGCCGTGGCGGCGCTGCGGGAGCGCCACGAGGGACCGCTGCGCCGGGCGGTCGTCCTGGGGGGTGGTGCCACCGCCGGCTCGGTGGTGCTCGCGCTCGCCGACCTCGGCTGCGAGGACGTCACGCTGCTGGTGCGCGAGCCCGCGCGAGCCTCGGGGACCGTCACCGTCGCCGGCCGCCACCCACGGGCTCCGCGAGTGCGGGTGGCCCGGCTGGAGCCGGGCCCGGTCGCGGGCCCCGTCGTGGCCGACGTCCTGGTGTCGACGATCCCCGCGGACGCCCAGGACGACGCCGTGGTGCGGCTCGCCGACGGCGTCGCGGTCGTCTTCGACGTCGTCTACGACCCCTGGCCCACCCCGCTGGCGCGCGCCGCCCGGGCTGCCGGTCGGGTGCTGGTCTCCGGTCTCGACCTGCTCGTGCACCAGGCGGTCCTCCAGGTCCGGCTGATGACGGGGGTGAGCGAGGTCCCGCTCCAGGCGATGCGCGCGGCCGGGGAGCACGCCCTGGCAGCCCGGGTGACCGGGTGAGCTGGCACCCCTACGCGGCCGCGGCCACCGCGGCCGTCGGTCTGGTCTCGGGTGCACTGGTCCCCGCCGTGGTGGCACGACTGCCCGAGCCGCGGCCCGAGCCGACCCCGGACGGCGGGGACGTCAACGACATCGCCCCGGCCGTGAACGAGGCCGACTACTCCCGCCCGGTCGACGTGGACAAGGAGCCCTACGCCGACGTGGCGCGGCTCCCGGGACTGCAGTGGCGGTGCGCCCTTGCGGGGGCGGTGGCGTCCGGGCTGCTCGGCGCGCGCCTGGGCTGGACGCCGGCGCTGCTGTTCCTGCTCTACCTGGTGCCGGTGTGCGTCGCGCTCGCGGTCGTGGACTGGCGCACGCGCTACCTGCCGACCCGCCTGATCGCCCCGTCGTACGCCGTCGTGGCGGCGCTGGCGGTGCTGGCCTCGGCGCTCGGCTCGGACTGGCGGGCGCTCGGCGTGGCCGCCGTCGGGTGGCTCGGGACCTTCGCGTTCTTCTTCCTCGTCTGGTTCCTCGTGCCGCGGGCGTGGTCCTACGGCGACGTACGCCTCGCCGGACTGCTGGGGATGGCCCTGGGCTGGGCCGGGCCCGCGCCGCTGCTGGTGGGCATCTGGCTCGGGTTCCTGCTCGGCGGCGTCGGTGGGCTGGCGCTGTCCCGGCTGCGGGTGTTCCACCACGCGCACGTCCCGCTCGGGCCGTTCCTGGTGCTGGGAGCGTGGGCCGGGCTGCTGTGGTGGGGGCAGGCCGGCACCGGCTGAGCGGACGGGTCCGCGCCCGGTGCGGGCGGCGGGCGGCGGGTCGCCGCATGGGAGACTGGGCGGCATGCTGCGCTGGCTCACCGCCGGGGAGTCCCACGGTCCCGGACTCGTCGCCGTCCTCGAGGGTCTGCCCGCCGACGTGGCCGTGACCTCCGACGACATCCGGGCCGCGCTGGCGCGTCGCCGGCTCGGCTACGGCCGCGGCGCCCGGATGAAGTTCGAGCAGGACGAGGTCGAGGTCGTCGGTGGCCTGCGGCACGGCCGCTCCCTCGGCAGCCCGCTGGCGGTGCGGATCGGCAACACCGAGTGGCCGAAGTGGGACAAGGTGATGTCCGCCGACCCCGTCGACCCCGCGGAGCTGGAGTCGCTCGCCCGCAACGCCGCGCTGACCCGGCCGCGACCGGGCCACGCCGACCTCGTGGGGATGCAGAAGTACGGCTTCGACGAGGCCCGCCCGGTCCTCGAACGGGCCTCCGCCCGCGAGACCGCGGCCCGGGTGGCGCTCGGCGCGGTGGCCGTGCGGTTCCTCGAGCAGTCCGTCGGCGCCGAGGTGGTGTCCCACGTGGTCGCGATCGGCACCGCACGGGCCCCTGCGGGATCGGTCCCCGATGCCGCGGACGTCGCCGCGCTCGACGAGGACCCGGTCCGGTGCCTGGACCCGCAGGCCAGCGCAGCGATGCAGGCGGCGATCGACCGGGCGCACGCCGACGGCGACACGCTGGGCGGCGTCGTCGAGGTCGTGGTGCACGGCCTGCCGCCGGGGCTCGGCTCCCACGTGCACTGGGACCGGCGGCTGGACTCCCGGCTCGCCGGGGCGCTGATGGGGATCCAGGCGATCAAGGGCGTCGAGCTCGGCGACGGGTTCGCGCTGGCCGCGGACCCCGGCTCACGGGCGCACGACGAGATCCTGCACGAGGACGGCGGGATCCGCCGCGCGTCGGGTCGCTCGGGCGGCACCGAGGGCGGGATGTCGACCGGTGAGGCGCTGCGGGTCCGCGCCGCGATGAAGCCGATCGCGACGGTGCCCCGAGCGCTGCGCACCGTCGACGTGGCCACCGGCGAGGCGGCCGTCGCGCACCACCAGCGCTCGGACGTGTGCGCGGTCCCGGCGGCCGGGATCGTGGCCGAGGCGATGGTCGCGCTGGTGCTCGCCGACGCCGTGCTCGAGAAGTTCGGCGGCGACTCGGTGGGGGAGACCCGCCGCAACGCGGAGGCCTACCTCGCCGCCCTCCCCCCTCTCATTCGTCTGCGGTCCAGCGGGCAGCCGTCGTGAGCGCATCGCAGACGAAGGGGCCGCGGCTGGTGCTGGTGGGGCCGATGGGCGCCGGGAAGACGACCGTGGCCCGGCTCCTCGCCGAGCGGTGGGGGCTCGAGGCCCGCGACACCGACGACGACGTCGAGGCGGCGGCGGGCAAGCCGATCCCGGAGATCTTCGTCGACGACGGCGAGGACCGGTTCCGGGCCCTGGAGCGCGACGCCGTCGCGGCCGCGTTGGCGACCCATCCCGGCGTGCTCGCCCTCGGCGGCGGAGCGGTGCTCGACCCGACCACGCGACAGGCCCTCCGCGACGTGCGGGTGGCGTTCCTCAGCGTCGGGCTGTCCGACGCGGTGAAGCGGGTCGGCCTCGGCACCGGACGCCCGCTGCTGCTCGGCAACGTCCGCTCGCGGGTCAAGGCGCTGCTCGACGAGCGGCAGCCGATCTACACCGAGGTGGCGGACGTGACCGTGCCGACCGACGGCCGTGGACCCGACGAGGTCGCCGAGGCGGTGGCGTCCTGGGTCGAGGACGCCGACCGTGAGGGCCGCGACGACCGCGACGACCGCGACGACCGCAACGGCCGGCCGGGCCGGCCGGAGGCGGGTCGGTGACCGGCCCCGAGGACGCGACCACCGTGGTGCCGGTGCGGGGGCCCGCGCCGTACGACGTGCGGATCGGGACCGGGCTGCTCGGCGAGCTGCCGGGCCTGCTCGGGGAGGGCGTCCAGCGGGTCGCGGTCATCCACCCGCGCGCGCTGGCGACCACGGGGGAGGCGGTGCGGGAGGACCTCGCGGGGCAGGGGTACGAGGCTCACGGCATCGAGATCCCCGACGGCGAGGAGGCCAAGCTCGCGCCTGTCGCGTCGTTCTGCTGGCAGGTGCTCGGCCAGACCGGGTTCACCCGCAGCGACGCCGTCGTCACGGTCGGCGGCGGCTCGACCACGGACATGGGGGGCTTCGTCGCCGCGACGTGGCTGCGGGGGGTCCGCGTCGTCCACGTCCCCACGACGCTGCTGGCCATGGTGGACGCCGCCGTCGGCGGCAAGACCGGGATGAACACCAGCGAGGGCAAGAACCTCGTCGGCGCCTTCCACGAGCCGGCAGGTGTGCTGTGCGACCTGGCGGCCCTCGCGACGCTGCCGCGCAACGAGCTGGTCAGCGGCCTGGCCGAGGTCGTCAAGTGCGGGTTCGTCGCCGACCCGGCGATCCTCGACCTGGTCGAGCGCGACCCGCAGGCCGCGACCGACCCCGGCTCCCCGGTCCTGCGCGAGCTGGTGGAGCGGGCGGTGCGGGTCAAGGCGGAGGTGGTCGCGGGTGACCTGCGCGAGACCGGCGGCCGCGCCGGCCACCCGGGCCGCGAGGTGCTGAACTACGGTCACACCCTCGGCCACGCGATCGAGCGCGCGGAGCGGTACAGCTACCGGCACGGCGCCGCCGTCGCCGTCGGGATGGTCTTCGTCGCCGAGCTGGCCCGGCTGGCCGGGCGGCTCGACGAGGCCACCGCCGAGCGGCACCGCACGGTGCTGGCGTCGGTCGGGCTGCCCACCAGCTACCGCGGTGCGGCCTGGACCGAGCTGCACGAGACCATGCGGGTGGACAAGAAGACCCGCGGCGACCGGCTGCGCTTCGTGGTGCTCGAGGGGCTGGCCCGGCCGACCGTGCTGACCGCGCCGGACCCGGCGCTGCTGACCGCGGCGTTCGCCGAGGTCACCCGGGAGGGCTGAGGCATGGCGGAGGCATGGGTCCTCAACGGTCCCAACCTGGGCCGGCTGGGGCGTCGCCAGCCGGAGATCTACGGCTCGACGACGTACCAGGAGCTGGTGGGGCTGTGCGAGGGCTGGGGCCGCGGGCTCGGCCTCGAGGTGGAGGTCCGCCAGACCAACCACGAGGGGCTGCTGCTGGACTGGCTGAACGAGGCCGCGGACCGCGCGGTGCCGGTGGTCCTCAACGCGGCGGCGTGGACCCACTACTCCTACGCGGTGTACGACGCCTGCGCCCAGCTGACCGCGCCCCTCGTCGAGGTGCACCTGTCCGACCCGGCGCGCCGGCCCGAGGCGTTCCGGCACACGTCGCTGGTGACCCCGCACGCGGCCGCCGTGGTCGCCGGTCACGGCGTGGAGGGGTACCGGCTGGCCCTGGAGGCGCTGGTCGCCCGCTGACCGCCGGTTCGGTGAACCCCGTCCCGGTCGCTAGCATGGGAGGCCGTGCCGCGCCGCGGCCGACGGCTCCCCGAGCCCCCACGACCCCACCGGACGACACGACAGACAGGCAGTGCAACGCGCATGGCGACGACCAACGACCTGAAGAACGGCATGGTGCTCAACCTCGACGGACAGCTGTGGTCCGTCACCTGGTTCCAGCACCACAAGCCAGGCAAGGGCGGCGCTGTCGTGCGCACCAAGCTGAAGAACATCGAGTCCGGCAAGACCGTGGACAAGACGTTCAACGCGGACGTGAAGGTCGACGTCGCCAACGTGGACAAGCGCACGATGCAGTACCTCTACAACGACGGCACGTCGTACGTCTTCATGGACCCGACCAGCTTCGAGCAGCTGGAGGTCCCGCCCGAGATCGTCGGCGACGCGAGCCAGTACCTGCTGGAGAACCAGGACGCGATCGTCGCCACCAACGACGGACGGGTGCTCTACGTCGAGCTGCCCGCGTCGGTCGAGCTGCTCGTCGAGTACACCGAGCCCGGCCTCCAGGGGGACCGGTCCACGGGCGGCACCAAGCCGGCCCGCCTCGAGACCGGCGCCGAGGTCAACGTCCCGCTCTTCATCACCACCGGCGAGAAGGTCAAGGTCGACACCCGCGACGGCAGCTACCTGGGGCGCGTCTCCCAGTGAGCGCCCGCTCGAAGGCCCGCAAGCGCGCGCTCGACGTCCTCTTCGAGTGCGAGGTCCGGGGCCTGCCGCTCGGCGAGACGCTGGACGAGCGGGTGCTCGCGGCCGAGCCGCCGGTCAACGAGTACACCGTGCGGCTGATCCACGGCGTGGCCGAGCACCAGGCCCGCATCGACGAGCTGGTGGCGGCGTACGCCCGCGGCTGGTCCCTGGACCGGATGCCCACCGTCGACCGCAACGCCCTGCGGATCGGCGTCTTCGAGCTCCTGTACGTCGACGAGGTGCCCGACGCGGTCGCGATCAGCGAGGCCATGAACCTGGTCCGGGACCTGTCCACCGACGACTCGCCCGCGTTCGTCAACGGCGTGCTCGGCAGCGTGCTGCGCGACAAGCCGGCGCTCCCGGCCTGAGCCGTCGCGCCTCCGCAGTTTCCCAGGGGCCCCGGGGAAACCGTCACACCCCTGCTGTTGTAACCGCGGGGGTGTGCCGGTTTACCAGGGGCCCCTGGTAATCCGACAACCTCCACCGCTCAGGAGGCACGCACGATCTGCTGCAGCGCCCAGCGGTTCCCGTCGGGGTCGGAGAACGTGACGAACCGGCCCCAGGGCTGCTCGTCGACGCCCTCGCAGGCGACCCCGCGTCCCTGCAGGTAGGCGAGGGCCTCGTCCGCGTCGTCGACGACGACCTGGATCATCTGCCGCGACCCCTCGGGCAGCATCCCCAGGCCCACGCCGAAGCAGATCGAGCACGCCGACCCCGGCGGCGTCACCTGCACGAACCGCAGCCCGTCGTGAACGGTCTGGTCGTGGTCGACGTTCCAGCCGACCTCCTCGCCGTAGAACCTCACCGACCGGTCGACGTCGCTGACGGCCAGCGGGACCAGCTCGATCCGGAACTCCATGACGACTCCTCTCCTGGGCGTGCGACCAGCCAAGCACGCCCCACCCCCAGGACTCGGCCGCCGAGGGGTCACCTCCTCCGGCAGACACGCGTGTCCCTGCTGACCCAGGTGACCCCTCGGCGCTAGGGGCGCAGGCGCAGGGCGTGGAGGGTCTCGTAGGCGGGCCGGCACACCTCGGCGACCGCGGCGTCGTGCGGGGACAGCTCGACCTTCCGCGGGCGCCAGGGCTCGAAGCCGGTGGAGCGCCGCACCGCGTCGTACCAGTGCGGCGCCCAGACCCCGTCGGTGTCGCGCGGGCCCGCCGGCCACGACAGCATCCGCTCGGTGAACCCGATGCCGAGCCAGTCGCAGAGCCGGCGCAGGTGCGCCTCGGGGTCGCGCAGGAAGTCGCCGGCGTCGATGACCGGCGGCGTCCGGTCCCACTCCTCGAGCAGGCGCAGCTGCTGCAGGAGCCCGATGTCCTCGGGCTCGCAGGACTCCCGCGACCGGACGTAGGAGGCGACCACCTCGGCGGGGTCGCGGACCAGGAGCACGTTGCGGAAGCCGGACGTCCACGACACGTCGGCGTCGGGGTCGAGGTGGTGGGCCATGTGCTTGGCGTAGTGGACGGTGCGTCCGCCCGGCAGGTCCGCGTGCAGCGACCGCACCACCGCGGCCACGTCGGTCGGCTGGGAGGCGAGCACCTCCTCGCGCCCGGGGTGGTCGACGCCCGTGCGGGCGAGGTAGGCGGCGTAGAGCGGCTCGTCGACGACGACCGTGTCCGGCCGGTTCTCGAAGGACCGCATCAGCGCCGTGGAGATGTTGCGCGGGCCGCTCCACACCGCGACGCGCACCGGCGGGGCCGCGGCCGTCATGGCGCCGACCGGCCCGCGACGTCGGCGTCCACCAGGTCGACGTACAGGCGCTGCAGCCGCTCGACGACCGGGCCGCGGGTCCCCGACCCGATGGTCCGCCCGTCCACCGACCGCACGGGTACGACGCCGGCGAACGTCCCGGTCACGAAGGCCTCCCGCGCGGAGTAGACGTCGGTGAGGCTGAACGTCGTCTCACGGGCGGTGATGCCTGCGTCGCGGCAGACCCGCAGCACGTTGCCGCGGGTGATCCCGCCGAGGCAGTAGCGGCCGTCCGAGGTCCACACCTCGGGCTCGTCCCCGTCCCGGGCGTCCTTGACGACGAAGAAGTGCGTGCTGTTGCAGGTCGCGACGAAGCCCTGGGGGTCGAGCATCAGCGCCTCGTCCGCACCGGCTGTGTAGGCCTGGATGCACGCCGTGATGTCGTTGAGCTTGCTGTGCGCGTTGAGCTTCGGGTCGAGCGTGTCCGGGGCGGCGCGCCGCACGTGCGTGGTGAACAGCGTGATGCCGTTCTCGACGGTGCTCGGCATCGCCTCCTTGTGCTCGGCGATGACGACCACGGTGGCCGGCCCGACGGTGACCCGCGGGTCCTGGTACGGCGTCGACTTCACGCCCCGGGTCACCATCAGCCGGACGTGGACGCCGTCGACCATGTCGTTGGCGCGCAGCGTCTCGTAGACCGCCGCCGTCAGCTGCTCCCGGCTCAGCCCGACGTCCATCATGATCGCGTGAGCCCCCTCGAAGAGCCGGTCGAGGTGGCGCTCGAGGAACGCCGGGTGACCGCCGCGCACGCGCAGCCCCTCCCAGACGCCGTCGCCGAGCACGAACCCGGAGTCGAAGACCGACACGACGGCGCGGTCGCGGGGCAGCAGGTCGCCGTTCACCCACACCAGGACGTCGGCGTTGCGGGGGTCGTCGGAGTGGTCGTGGGTGCCGTGCGCCATGGGCGTCACCCTAGGGGGTTGCCGGGGATGGGAGGCTGGCGACCATGGCTGACTCGAGGGACGTGGACGTGGTGGTCGTGGGCCTGGGGCCCGGTGGCGAGGCGGTCGCGACGCGGCTGGCGGGCGCCGGCCTGTCGGTCGTCGGGGTGGACCGCCGGCTGGTCGGCGGTGAGTGCCCCTACTACGGCTGCATCCCGAGCAAGATGATGATCCGCGCCGCCCACGTGCTGGCCGAGGGCCGGCGGGTCCCGGGTCTGGCCGGCAGCAGCACGGTGACCCCGGACTGGGCCCCCGTGCACGCCCGGATCCGGGACGAGGCGACCGACGACTGGGACGACGAGGTGGCCGTCAAGCGGCTGGAGGACGCCGGCGTCACGTTCGCCCGCGGGCCCGCCCGGCTCACCGGTCCTCGCACGGTCGAGGTCGACCCTTCGACGGGCTCAGGACGGCGCGGCACCACGTTCACCGCGTCCCGGGGCGTGGTGCTCAACCCCGGGACCGACCCCTCGGCGCCCCCGATCGACGGGCTGGCCGGCACGCCGTACTGGACCAACCGCGAGGCCTGCCGGCTCGCCGAGCTGCCGGAGTCGCTCGCGGTGATCGGGGGCGGTCCGATCGGCGCGGAGCTGGCGCAGGTCTTCGCGCGCTTCGGGGTCCGGGTCACCGTCCTCGAGGCCGGGGACCGGATCCTCGGGCCGCTGGAGCCCGAGGCCAGCCGGATCGTCGCCGAGGCGTTCGACGACGACGGGATCGAGGTGCTCACCGGCGTCCGGATCACCTCGGTGTCGTACGACGGGCAGCGGTTCGCCGTGCAGCTGGGCGACCGGACCGTGGAGGCCGAGAGGCTCCTGGTCGCGGCCGGCCGCAGGCCGAACCTGCCCGACCTCGGACTGGACACGGTCGGGCTGGACCCGACGGCGCGGTCCGTCGAGGTCGACGAGCGGATGCGTGCGGCAGCGGCGGACGGCGGCGGGCTCTGGGCGATCGGCGACGTGACCGGCAAGGGCGCCTACACGCACATGTCGATGTACCAGGCCGGGATCGCGGTGCGCGACATCCTCGGGGAGGACGGCCCGCCGGCGAGCTACCACGCCGTCCCGAGCGTCACCTTCACCGACCCCGAGGTCGGTGCCGTCGGGATGACCGAGCGGCAGGCCCGTGACGCGGGGCTGTCCGTGCGGGTCGGCAGCACCGACCTGGCCTCCTCGACGCGAGGCTGGATCCACGGCGGGTCCGGCCTGGTCAAGCTCGTCGAGGACGCCGCCCGCGGCGTGCTGGTCGGCGCGACGTCCGTCGGGCCCACCGGGGGAGAGGTGCTGTCGATGCTGGTGACGGCCGTCCACGCCGAGGTGCCCACCGACACCCTCCGCACGATGATCTACGCCTACCCGACCTTCCACCGCGCCGTCGAGGCGGCGCTGGCCGACCTGGGGGCGTCTCAGTGAGGCGGGTGCGGGCGGAGCAGGTGACCGGCAGCATCACCTACCACGGGGAGGGCCCGGTCTGGTCGCACCGGTGGGGCGGCCTGCGCTTCGTCGACATGCTGGCCGGGGACGTGCTGAGCCTGCGGGACGACGGCGGCGTCGACCGCCGCCACGTCGGCGCGATCGCGGCGGCGCTGCGGCCCCGTCGCGGCGGCGGAGCCGTGATCGGCGTGGAGCGCGGCTTCGCGCTCGAGGGCCCCGACGGTGCGCTCACCGTGCTCCCCGAGGTCTGGTCCGACGAGGGCGTGCGGATGAACGACGGCGGCTGCGACCCCGACGGGCGCTTCTACTGCGGGTCGATGGCCTACGACAAGGCGCAGGGGGCCGGGTCGCTGTACCGCCTCGACCCGGACCGGTCGGTGCACCGGATCCTCGGCGACGTGACGATCTCCAACGGCCTGGAGTGGACCCCGGACGGACGGCGGGCCTACTACAACGACACCCCCACGCACACGGTCAGCGTCTTCGACTACGACACGGACGCGGGCCTGACCGGGCGCCGCCCCCTCGTGAGACTTCCCCACGACGGCAACCCCGACGGCCTGACGGTCGACGCCGAGGGCTGCGTGTGGACCGCGCTGTACGGCGGGTCGGCGGTGCACCGCTACACCCCGGACGGCACGCTCGACGCGGTGGTGGAGGTGCCCGCGCGCCAGGTCACCGCCTGCACGTTCGGCGGCCGCGACCTCGACCTTCTCTACGTCACGACGTCGCGGGAGGACCTGCCGGAAGGCGAGGACCCGCTGGCGGGGTCGGTCTTCGCGGCGAGCGTCGGGGTGCGCGGCCTGCCCGCACGGGAGTTCGCGGGCTGAGCCGCCCCGTGTGTGACGGGTGCGACAGGGTACGACGGTCCGTGTCGGGAATGAGGAGCCGGTCCCGCCCGCTTGACCCCGGTAGACCCCGACCCGAAGGAACCCATGACTCGCACGCGCCCGTCCCTCTCCGCCCGGCGACCCGCCCGGCGACCCGCCCCGCGACCCGGCCGTCGGCTGGGGCTGCCGCTGGTCGCCGCGGTGGCCGCGCTGGCGCTGGCCCTCTCGGCCTGCTCGAGCGGCGGGACCCGTGGGCCCTCGTCGACCACGGGCTCCGGGACGTCGTCGGCGGGCACGTCGCTCGCGGACGTCCGCAAGGCCGGCGTGCTCACCGTCGGCACCGAGGGGACCTACCGGCCGTTCAGCTACCACGAGGGCGGCAACGGCCAGCTGACCGGGTACGACGTCGAGCTGGTCCGGGCCGTCGCCCAGAAGCTCGGCGTGCGTGCGGAGTTCAAGGAGACCCAGTGGGACGCGATCTTCGCGGGCCTCGACTCGGGTCGCTTCGACGTGATCGCCAACCAGGTGTCGATCAACCCCGAGCGCAAGGCGAAGTACGCCTTCTCGACGCCGTACACCGTCAGCCGCGGCGTCGTCGTCACCACGAAGGACGACAGCTCGGTGAAGTCCTTCTCCGACCTCGCCGGCAAGACCACCGCGCAGTCGCTGACCAGCAACTGGTACCAGCTGGCGAAGAAGGCCGGCGCGAACGTGCAGCCGGTCGAGGGCTGGGCGCAGGCCGTGACGCTGCTCAAGCAGGGCCGGGTCGACGCCACCGTCAACGACCAGCTGACCTTCCTCGACTACCAGAAGACCGAGCACGACACCGCACTGAAGATCGCCACGACGACCTCCGACGAGGCCCGCAACGCGTTCGCGTTCCGCAAGGGCAGCACGTCCCTGGTCACCGCCGTCGACAAGGCGCTCGCCCAGCTGCGGGCCGACGGCACGGTCGCCCGGATCTCGAAGAAGTACTTCGGCAAGGACGTCTCCCGCTAGGTCGGGGAGCATCCTCGTCGTGCACATCGACTGGCACCTCGTCAGCACCTCCCTGTGGCCGCTGGTCCGCGGGGCGCTGATCGGCACCATCCCCCTGGCGCTGGCCTCGTTCGCGATCGGGCTCGTCATCGCCCTGGTGGTGGCGCTGATGCGGCTGAGCCGCCGGTCCCTGGTGTCCGCGGTCGCGCGGGCCTACATCTCGGTGATCCGCGGCACGCCCCAGCTCGTGCAGCTGTTCGTGATCTTCTACGGGCTGCCGTCGGTCGGGGTGACGCTGAGCCCGTGGCCGAGTGCGATCATCGCGTTCTCGCTGAACGTCGGCGGGTACGCCGCCGAGGTGATCCGGGCCTCGATCCTCTCGGTGCCGAAGGGGCAGTGGGAGGCCGCGCACACGATCGGCATGTCGCACCGCCAGGCGCTGCGCCGGATCATCCTCCCGCAGGCCGCGCGGGTGTCGGTGCCGCCGCTGTCCAACACGTTCATCAGCCTCGTCAAGGACACCTCGCTGGCGTCCCTGATCCTGGTCCCCGAGCTGTTCCGGCGGGGACAGGAGATCGCGGCGTACAGCCAGGCGTTCCTGCCGGTGTACATCGAGGCCGCGGTGGTCTACTGGGTGGTCTGCCTGTTCCTGTCCGCCGCCCAGTCCCGCGTGGAGAAGAGGTTGGACCGCTATGTCGCCCACTGACCCCGGTGCGGGCGGCGGCCGGCCCGCCGACGTGTTCTCCGCACCCGTCCACGACGGCGCGCCGCTGCTGACCGTGAGCGGCCTGCGCAAGTCCTTCGGCGACAACCAGGTGCTCAGGTCGATCGACCTGTCGATGGCGCGTGGCGACGTCGTCACGCTCGTCGGCCCGTCCGGCTCCGGCAAGACCACGGTGCTGCGCTGCCTCAACGGCCTCGAGGTGCCCGACGGCGGGGCCGTCGACGTGGCCGGCGAGCTGCACCTGGACTTCGCGTCCCCGCTCTCGCGCAGGCAGGTCGCCGCGCTGCGCGACCGCAGCGCGATGGTGTTCCAGCACTACCACCTGTTCCCGCACATGACCGTGCTGCAGAACGTCATCGAGGGCCCGGTGCAGGTGCAGGGCCGACGCAGGGACGACGTGGTGCCCGAGGCCGAGGCGATGCTGGCGCGGGTGGGCCTCGCGGACAAGCGCGACAGCTACCCCGTGGAGCTCTCCGGCGGTCAGCAGCAGCGGGTGGGGATCGTGCGCGCGCTCGCGCTGCGACCGCAGCTGCTGCTCTTCGACGAGCCCACCTCGGCCCTCGACCCCGAGCTCGTCGGCGACGTGCTCACCGTGATGAAGGAGCTCGCCGACGAGGGCTGGACGATGCTGATCGTCACCCACGAGCTCGCCTTCGCCCGCGAGGTCGCCGACCAGGTCGTGTTCATGGACGAGGGGTACGTCGTCGAGCACGGCGACCCCGACGTCGTGCTCCGGGAGCCGCGGGAGGAGCGCACCCGCCAGTTCGTGCGCCGGCTGCTCTCGCCCTTCTGACGGGCCCGGGCAGCCGCTGTCCGGACGCTCACCGGCCGTGGACGGGCACCGAGGTGTCGACGGCGGTGTGGGGACGCGTGACGCCTGACGGCGCGGGGACAGCGGCCTGGGCGCGGTCCGAGCTCGCCAGCCCGGCCACGACGAGGAGCGCGCTCAGTGCGCTCAGGGCCAGGGTGGTCCGCCTGCCTTGGGTGCCGTTGTTGCGCATGCCTGTAGTACGGCGGGGAGGAGCCGTTCTGTAGCGGTTGTCCGGAAGTTTCACCGGCGCCGTGTCGCGTCGGGCCGTTCACATCCGGGTCGGCTCCCGACATACTCGGCGGATGGAGAAGCTGACCAGCCAGGAGATCCTCGACGCCGGGCTCGACGACTGGCGCGCGCTCGCCCAGGCGTTGCACGCGCGGTTCCGCACCGGGGACTTCGCGACCGGCCTCCGGTTCGTGACCGCTGTCGCCGAGGCCGCCGAGGCCGCCGACCACCACCCGGACGTCACGCTGACCTACGGGTACGTCGACCTGGAGCTGGTCAGCCACGACGTCGGCCGGCTCACCTCGCGCGACCTCGCCCTGGCCGGGCGGATCAGCGAGATCGCCCGCGAGCAGGGGATCGCCGCGGACCCGGCCGTGCTGTCCGAGGTGGAGCTGGCCCTGGACACCGCCGACCTGGCCGCCGCGGGGCCGTTCTGGGCCGCCCTGCTGACCGGCAGCGCGGACTCGGTCCACGGCGACGACGTCGTCGACCCGAGCGGGCGGGTGCCGCTGCTGTGGTTCCAGCACACGGACGCGCACGAGACGCCGCGCCAGCGCTTCCACCTCGACCTGTGGGTGCCGCACGACGTGGCGCAGGCGCGGATCGCCGCTGCGGTCGCCGCCGGTGGCCGGGTCGTCGACGACGACGCCGCGCCGTCGTTCGTCGTCCTCGCCGACCCGGAGGGCAACCGGGTCTGCGTGTGCACGTTCCTCGAGCGCTGAGACCGGGCCCCGGCGGTCGGGGGACGGCTCAGGGCGCGGCCACGGACGTCACCACGACGCACAGCAGCAGGGCCGACCCGCCGGTGAGGCGAGGAGCCAGAACCACGCCCGCCTCGTCGCCCGCCACGGCCGCGGCGTGTCGAGCACCAGGCACAGGGCGGCCCGGGCCGTCGCGGCTGATACGCAGGCCCGGTCGCAGGCGGGACAGACGGGCCCCACGTCGCCGGCCACGACCGCATCGCCGTTCGCGGCCGTGTGGTGCCGCGGCGCACGCCGCGGTCGCGCCTGGACGACCTCCGTCACATGAGCGAACAGCCCCTGGCGCCAGCGCACCTGGACGAGCCCGTGATCGGTCGAGCCGGGCGGCACCCCGACCACCCGCACGGTGTGGACCTGCCCCGTGGCGACGGCGGCCTCGAGGCGGCTCAGTGAGGTCGACCGCTCCGCGCCGCCGCCCGTGCGCGGATGTCGTCCACCTGGACGACATCGACGTCCTGCGCGCGCGGGACCCCGTGCGTTGTCGTCCACCTGGACGACAACGACGCGAGACCCCGACGACAGGGGGGCGCCGGCCCCCGCAGCGTCAGATCGCGCAGCCGTCCGCCCCACAGGCCCCGTCAGCGCCGTCGGTGCCGCCCGCGGGTGCGTCGACGAGCGTCATCGGCGACCGCTCCGACCAGGCCCGGTCCAGCACCGCGAGCAGGTGGTCGGCGGGCTGGGCGCCCGAGATGCCGTACCTGCGGTCCACGACGAAGAACGGCACGCCGGTGATGCCCAGGGCGCGTGCCTCGGCCTCGTCGGCCCGGACGGTCTCGGCGTGCTGCTGGGTCGCGAGCGCCCGCGCGGCGTCCGCGGTGTCGAGGCCCACCTCGCCGGCCAGCCGCACCAGCGTGTCGCGGTCCCCGACCGGCTCGCCCTCGGTGAAGTAGGCCCGCAGCAGCCGCTCCTTGAGCTCGCCCTGCAGGCCGTGCTCGGCGGCCAGGTGCAGCAGCTGGTGGGCGTCGAAGGTGTTCGAGGCCAGCGACCGGTCCATCCGGAAGTCCAGGCCCTCACCGGCGGCGGCCTGCGACATCGAGGCGATCGCCGCCTCGGCCTCGGGCCGCGACATGCCGTACTTGGCGGAGAGGACGTCGGCGTGGTCGGGCCCCTCGCCGAGGGCGTGCACCGACTCGATCGTCGGGTCCAGCTCGAAGCTGTGCCACTCGACCTCGACGTCGTCGCGATGGGCGAACCGGGCCAGGGCGCCCTCGAACCGCCGCTTCCCGATGTAGCACCAGGGGCAGACGACGTCGGACCAGATCTCGACCTTCACGCGGGGTGACTCCTTCGACGGCGGTGGGGCAGGACGCTCCTCAGCGCAACCGCCCGGAGCGCCTGGTTGTTCCGGCTTCGTCCCGGACGAGCAGCGTGCGGGTCCACACGTCGACCAGCAGGGCGGCGTACTGCTCGGGAGTGCGTCCGCGGCGGATCAGCGCCGAGAAGTACGACGGCGCGTTCATGCTCCACACCAGGTCGGCGACCTCGTCGTCGGAGAGGTCGCCGCGCAGCTCGCCCGTGGCCCGCAGGTCGGCGGCGAACAGCCGCATGTGGCGCGCCCGCCGCTCGTCGAGGTCCTCCCACACCCGGCGGCACTCGGGGTCGGTGAGCCCGGCGACGCGCAGGGCCTCCGCGAGCGGGGCGGTCGTCGGCAGCAGGCGCCCGAGGGCCGAGGCGTAGACCTCGATCTTGGAGCGCGCGTCGGGGGCGGCCCGGATCGCCCGCACGTAGCCGCGCTGCTCGGCGGGGACCGGCTCGCCGGCGCTGCCGAGCACCATGTCGTGGACCGCGAGCAGCAGCTGGGGCTTGCGGCCGACGCTGGCGTAGACGGTGTCGACCGAGACGCGGGCGCGGGCGGCCACCTCGGAGACCGCCGTGTCGGCGTACCCGGCCGCGGTGAAGAGCTCGTGCGCCGCCCGCAGCACCGCCGCCCGGGTGGCGGCGGCCCGCTCCCGGCGGCGGGGGGAGCGGTACGGACGGGTGTTGACCGGGTCGGGCACCCGCCCTACGGTAGCAGTGTTCACCCGAAGCCGTTTCGGGCCAATAGACCGGAGGCGACATGGAGGTCACGACGAGGTCAGCGGTGGTGCACCGCGCCGGCGAGGGGCCGGGCACCTGGGCGATGGGGTCGCTCTTCGAGCACCTCGTGGGCGCGGCGCAGACCGACGGCGCCCTGGGCGTCTCCCTGGTCCTCCAGCCTCCGGGGACCGCCACCCCGCTGCACC
>JAICLD010000202.1 GCA_025927595.1 Nocardioidaceae bacterium
GATCGGCAGCACGAGCGCGGCCTCGACCGCCACCGCCCCGCGTTCCCCGGAGCGACGGCGTGAGCCCCGTGGGCGCAGCGCAGACGACATGAGTTCCTCCCACCCACGAGCGTAGGGACGAGAAGTCCGTTTCGTAGGGCTTTGAGCAAAATGCTCAGCGGTCGACACGTGCCGTGGGAGCGGCCAGGAGGACCCACGAGCGGTCCCGCGCGACCACCC
The DNA here is from genome assembly GCA_025927595.1 of Nocardioidaceae bacterium. GTDB lineage: Bacteria > Actinomycetota > Actinomycetes > Propionibacteriales > Nocardioidaceae > Nocardioides_B. Next base: position 220 of record JAICLD010000202.1, read on the forward strand.
GCCACCCGAGCCGGTCGCGGACCGCGGCGGTCAGGGGCGACCCTTGCCGGAGCACGGCCACGCGGGCGCCGCTGCGGGTCAGGAACCGCTGCCAGCCCGGCTCCACCCGGGTCATCGCGAAGAAGTCCTCGATGTAGGACACCGGGTAGGCGTCGAGCATCCCGTCGATGACGGGGTGCACGGACGGCACGCGCCACTCCATCCAGCCCCCGACCCCGTCCTCCACGAGCACCGTGCTGCCGGCCGGCAGTGCCTGCAACCGCCCGGTCAGCGCGAGCGGCTCGTCGGCGGGCCGGTCCGCCACGCGCGGCGCGGCCACTCCCAGCACCGCCAGGTACACCACGGTCAGCACGGCCAGGCCGGCCCGCTCGAGGCGCCGGGAGCGGCTGCGGCCGTCACCCGGGACGAGCCCCGGCGCCGCTGCGAGCACCTGCTCCAGCGCCTCCGCCAGCAGCGGCGCGGCCACCACGGCGGCCAGCGGCACCATCCGCGAGACGAGCAGCGCCCAGCCGGACGCCAGGGCGAGGAGTCCGACCCGGGTCCACGACGGCTGACCGCGCCGTACCCACACCAGCACGACGAGCCCCAGCATCACCGCGACGGCGAACGCGGGGGCCGTCCGGAAGCTGGTCGGCCCCCACTCCCCGATGAGCCCGGTCCGGGCGGAGACCGCGAGCTGGGAGGTGAGCAGCCGCGGACCGACCGGGGTCAGCGCCGTCGCGAGCAGGGAGAGCACCGGGACGGCGAGCACCGCCAGTGAGCGGCGCCCCCGCACCCGCCGGTCCAGCACCAGGCCGACCCAGCACACCAGCCCCAGCAGGACTCCGGCGGACCACAGCCCGTGGGCGGTCGCCCAGACCCACGTCATGGGCACGAGCCACCAGCGGGGTCGCCCGTCCTCGGCGGTGCGGAGCCAGGCGGCGACCGTGACGGTGAGCAGCACCAGGCTCAGGACCTGCGGCCGCGCGGAGAGCACCGGCGCCGAGGCCAGCACCAGCAGCCAGGTGGGGACGACCGCGGCGAGCGGCCGCCCGCGCCGACGGCAGGACACGAACGTGCCGAGCACGAGCGCCAGGTACAGCGCGCCGAACAGCACGGCGACCCCCGCGACGCCGAAGCCGTCCTCGACCAGGCTCGCCAGCACCTCCGTGGACCACTGGGTCGGGACCCAGCTGCTCGTCGCGAACGGGGTCAGCCCCCCGGGGTGGACCAGGCTCCAGGATCCGCGGAACCGGTCGCCGAGGGCGAGGTGGAACCAGGTGTCGTCGTTGCCGAGGTGCAGGGCGGAGAACCGCAGCACCACCCCGGTCGCCAGCACCAGCAGCAGGTACGGCGTCGCGGCCAGCGCCCGACGCACGGGGTCGGGCGGCGGCTCCTCGGTGCGCACCCGGTCCGTCACGCCACCAGTATCGGTACCGCGACCGCCGTGCGGGGCGGGACGGCGGAACTCGTCGGTCAGGGGCGGCGAGCCAGGTCGGCAGCGCCGAGCATCCCGGCCCGGTTGCCGAGCAGGGCGGCGCGGACCTCGAGCTCGGGCCGGTAGTGCCGGCCGGTGAGGTTGGCCTTGAAGTGCGCGCGCACCGGCTCGAGCAGCAGGTCGCCGGCTTCCGACACCCCGCCGCCGATGATCACCACGCCCGGGTCGAGGACCGCGGTGAGGCTGGCGATCCCCTCCCCGAGCCAGCGGCCCAGCGAGGCCAGCTGCTCGCGGGCGAACGCGTCGCCGTCGTGGGCCGCCTCGGTGATCAGCGGGCCGGTGATCGCCGAGACGTCGCCGCCCGCGCGGTCGAGCAGGCTGCGGGCGATCAGCGACCCCTGACGAGCCTGTCCACGGGTGTCGCGGACGAGGGCGGTGCCGCTGGCGTACTGCTCCCAGCAGCCGCGGTTGCCGCACCCGCACAGCCGGCCCCCGGGTACGACGCGCATGTGCCCGATCTCGGCGGCCACGCCGAACGTGCCGCGGTGCAGCTCGCCGTTGAGCACGATGCCGCCGCCGACGCCGGTGCCGACCGTGACGAGCAGGCTGTCCGCGGCGTCCTCCCCCGCCCCGAACGTGAACTCGCCCCAGGCGGCGGCGTTGGCGTCGTTCTCGACGATCACCGGGAGGCCGATCCGTCGCTCGAGGTCGGCCCGCAGCGGCTCGTCGCGCCAGGCCAGGTTGGGCGCGAACATCACCACCGACCTCGCCGAGTCCACGAACCCGGCCGCGCCGACGCCGACCGCCTCGATGTCGTGGCTGGCCCGCAGCTCCTCGACGAGCTCGTCGACCGCCTGCTCGATCGCCCCGGAGTCCGTGGCGGGCGACTCCCGCAGGGCCGTCGCGAGCACGGTGCCGCGCTCGTCGACCACCCCGCCCGCGATCTTGGTGCCGCCGATGTCGATGCCGACGGTGAGTCCCATCAGCCGTCCTCTCGCTCGTCGTCCTCATGGCCCGTGCCGGTCGCGCCGGCGCCTCCCGACGTCCGCGGGTCCGGCACCGGGGTCGCCATCAGGGCGGCCGCCGCCTGCAGCAGGGAGGACGCGCCGGCCCGCAGGTGCGCACGCACCTCCGGGTCGGTGGTCCGCACTGCGGTGACCAGCCGGCACAGCGGACAGTACGTGCAGGACGCCTCGCCGGTCGCGAGGTGCTCACCCACGTCGTGCAGGACGTCGGCCGCGCCCGCCGCGGCGGTGGCAGCCGTCGCGGCGTACTCGCCGCCGTTGTCCGCGGCCCAGTCCTGGAGCGCCGCCAGCAGCCGGACCGCCTCCGTGCCGAGGCTGCCGACGGGCTCGGCGTCCTCCTCGGTCTGGCCCGTCGGACCTCCCACCGGGCCGGTGCTCACGAGCGCCCGGACGACTCGACGCGCTTCTTGAGCCCCTTGAGCGCGGTGTCGATGATGACCTTCTCGGCCTTGCGCTTGAGCATCCCGATCATCGGCACGGAGATGTCGACCGCGAGCCGGTAGGTCACCTCGGTGCCGTCCTCGCCCAGGTCCGTGAGCTCGTAGGCGCCGTCCATCGCCTTGAGCATCCGTCCCTCCACCAGGCCCCAGGTGACCGACTCGTCGTCGTGCCAGTCGTAGGCGAGCGTGTAGGCGTCCTTGATCGGGCTGGCGTCGAGCTCGAAGTACACCCGCTCGGCACGGCCGGACCCGTCGGTGGCCACCGGCTCCGCCCGCTTCACACCGTGCGCCCACGTGGGGTAGGCGGCGAAGTCGGAGATGACCGCCATGACCGCCGCCGGGTCGGCAGCGATGACGATGCTCGACGTGGTCTGCTCAGCCATGGGTGCGTGTCCTCCGCGACGGGTTGCTACCGCGGCGAGCGTAACCGATCCCGCCGGGACCGACGCCGCCCTCGAGAGCCTCCCGCGGGGCCCCGCCGCCCCTGTACCGTCCTGCGTGCAACCGGCCCCGGCCGGGTAGGGCGGGGTGGGGCCAGGCAGGGCAGGAGGGAGCATCGGTGCGCGAGTTCGCCAGCCCGCCCACCTACGTCGTGCCGGCGACCGGCAGCCTGACCGACGACCTGCTCGTCAACGCGGCGGCCGACCCCGACCGGGTGGCGTTCACGAGGCTGCGGGCGCCGGACCGGTCCGGCGCCGGCCCCGCCGGCCGCGCCGGCCGCGCCGGCCCCGCCGACCGCGCCGACCGGGTGGACGTGAGCGCCGCGGAGTTCCTCGCGCAGGTGCGCGCGGTCGGCCGGGGGCTGCTCGCCTCGGGGATCGAGCACGGCGACCGGGTCGTCCTGATGTCGGTGACCCGCTACGAGTGGACGCTGGTCGACTACGCCCTGTGGTACGTCGGCGCGGTCGTCGTACCGGTCTACGTGACCGCCTCACCGGAGCAGGCCGCCTGGGTGCTGGAGGACTCCGGGGCGCGGGCGGCGGTGGTGGGCACGCCGGAGCAGCGGGCGATGCTCCAGAGCGCTCGCGGCGCCGGCGGCCAGCCGCTCGTCGACCCGGTCTGGACCCTCGACGAGGGAGCACTGGAGCGGCTCGTCGACGCGGGGCGGGACGTGGACCACGACGAGCTGGAGCAGCGCCGGTCCCAGGTCACCCCCCGGTCACTGGCGACGCTCGTCTACACCTCCGGGACGGCCGGGCGCCCGCGCGGCTGCATGCTCACCCACGGCAACTTCATGGTCGAGCTCGGCGTCGTGGTCGAGGAGCTCGACGAGCTGTTCGGCGACGAGGACGCGGCGACCCTGCTCTTCCTCCCGCTCGCGCACGTGCTCGCCCGGGTGGTGCAGGTCGGCGCCGTCAAGGCCCGGGTCCGCCTCGGCCACGCCGCCGACGCACGGACGCTGCTGGCCGACCTGCAGGAGTTCCGGCCGACGTTCGTGCTGGGGGTGCCCCGGGTCTTCGAGAAGATCTTCACGACCGCGAGCCAGCGCGCCGCGGCCGACGGCCGGGGCCGGGCCTTCGACCGCGCCGTGGAGACCGCGATCGCGACCAGCCGCTCGCTGGACGAGGGCGGTCCCGGTCCGCTGCTGCGGCTGCGGCACCGGATCGCGGACCGTAGGGTGCACGCGCCGCTGCGGGAGTCGCTCGGCGGCCGTTGCCGGTACGCCGTCTCGGGCGGCGCGCCTCTCGGCGAGCGGCTGGCGCACCTGTACCGGGGCATCGGCGTCACGGTCCTGGAGGGCTACGGCCTCACCGAGACCACGGCCGCAGTGACGGTGAACCACCCCGACGCCGTCAAGCTGGGCACGGTCGGCAGGCCACTGCACGGCAGTGCCGTGCGCGTGGCCGAGGACGGGGAGCTGCTGGTGCGCGGAGGCCAGGTCTTCACCGGCTACTGGCGTGACCAGGCGGCGACCGCGGAGGTGCTCGGCGACGACGGCTGGCTGCGGACCGGCGACGTCGGTGAGATCGACGACGAGGGCTTCGTGCGCGTCACGGGCCGCAAGAAGGAGATCCTGGTCACGGCCGGCGGCAAGAACGTCGCTCCGACCGTGCTCGAGGAGGGCATCCGGGCGCACCCCCTGGTGAGCCAGTGCATGGTGGTCGGCGACGGTCGGCCGTTCATCGCGGCGCTGGTGACGATGGACCGGGAGGCGGCCCGGGCGTGGGCCCGCCGGCACGGCCGGGCCGGCGACCCCGCCGCTCTGGCGGACGACCCGGACCTGCGCGCGGAGGTGCAGGGGGCGGTCGACCGGGCGAACGACGCGGTCTCCCAGGCCGAGGCGGTCCGGCGGTTCGTCGTGCTGCCCGAGGACTGGACCGAGGAGGCCGGGCAGCTCACCCCCAGCCTCAAGCTGCGCCGCGCGGTGGTCACCAGCCAGCTCCGCGACGAGATCGAGGCGCTCTACCGCCGCTGACCGTGCCCCGCAGTGCCCGAGTGTCCGGTTCGCCCGTGTAAGGGCGTCCTGCGGTTATTTCGCCGTTTTCGAGACGCGGCGCGCTCCGTCGTACGACTCTTAACTCTGGGCTGGATGCAGCCCCTCCCGGGAGACCGGACCGGACCGTGCCCCGCACGCCGGTGCGCCCCGTGGACGCAGGCACAGCCGACCCGAGGACGAGGCAGACGAAGGCATGGGACGCAGGACAGTTCTCCTGATCGTGGCGGCGCTGATCGCCGCCCTGGGGACCGGGATGGTCGCCCTCTACGTGCGCGGAGCCGACAGCCGGGCCGAGGCGAGCC
>JAICLD010000095.1 GCA_025927595.1 Nocardioidaceae bacterium
GGGCGGCGACCGGTCGCCGCTGGACCCGGTCCGGTCCGCGGCCGGTGACCTGTTCGGCCCCGTCGAGGACGCCACGGCCACGGCCGTTCGTCCGTTCGCCGCGGTGCCCGGGCACTTCCGCACCACCGGCCGGCTGCGCCGGCAGCTGGCGTCCGTCCGTGCCCAGAACACCCGGCTCCGTCAGCAGCTGGCGGGCACCGCCGTCGCCCGCAACCGGGCCGCCGAGCTGGACGGGCTGCTCGCCGGGTCGCGCAGCACCGGCTACGCGCTGGTGCCGGCGCGGGTGGTGGCGATGGCACCCGCGCAGTCCTTCTCCCGCACGGTGACGATCGACGCCGGGACGAGCTCGGGCGTGCACCCGGACATGACCGTCCTCGACGACGACGGCCTGGTGGGCCGGGTGCTGCGCGCGGACCGGTCGACCGCGACCGTCCTGCTGCTGGTGGACCGCGAGTCGGTCGTCGGCGGCCGGCTCGGGTCGAGCATGGAGGTGGGCTTCCTGCGCGGCCGCGGCGACGTGGCGGACGACTCGCGGCTGGACCTGGAGCTGGTCGACCCCGGTGCCACGGCCAGGCGCGGCGACACCCTGGTCACCTGGGGGAGCAAGGACGGCGCGCCGTACGTCGCCGGGGTGCCGATCGGGCGGGTCGCCTCGGTGTCGCGCACGCCCCGCCAGCAGTCCACGCAGGCCGCGATCCGGCCGTTCGTCGACTTCACCTCGCTCGACCTCGTCGGCGTCGTGGTCGACCCGCGCACCAAGGGCGACCGGCCGGTCATCACCGCCGGGTCCGCGACCCGGGCCGAGGGGGACCGCTGATGGCCGCGCTCCGCCCCCTGGTGCTCGTCGCGCTGCTCGTCGCCGCGGTCGTGCTCCAGGTCTCCCTGCTGGCTGGCTTCTCGTCGCTGTCCTACGGCGGGGTCGTCCCCGACCTGGCGCTGCTCGTCGTCGTCGCCGCCGCGCTGGTCCGGGGTCCCGAGCTCGCCGCGGGGATCGGCTTCGTGGCCGGCCTGCTGGTGGACCTCGCCCCGCCGGCGGACCACGTGGCCGGTCGCTGGGCCCTGGCACTGGTGGTCGTCGGCTACCTGGCGGGCCGGGTCCGTGACGACGCCCGCACGTCGGCGCTGGGCGCGCTGGTCACGGTCGCCGCGTGCTCCTTCGTCGGCACCTCGGTCTTCGCCCTCAGCGGCATGCTGCTCCACGATCCGGCGCTCCCGGCCGCACAGGCGCTGCGGGTGATCCCGGTCGCGGTGCTCTACGACGTCGCCCTGACGCCGTTCGTGCTGCCGCTGCTGCTGCGCCTGTTCCGGTGGCTGCGTCCCCGTGAGGTCGCGTACTGATGGCCGCGACCGGCTCGCCCCGGGCACGGGCGTCCAGCGCGACGAAGGGCCGGGTCCGGCTCCTGGTCGTGCAGGCGCTGGTGCTGTCGCTGTTCGTCACGCTGTTCGCGCGGCTGTGGTACCTCCAGGTGCTCGGCGGCGAGGCCTACCAGGCGCAGGCGGCCGAGCAGTCCGTCCGCGAGCTGGTGGTGCAGCCGGCCCGCGGGCTGGTGGTCGACGACCTGGGCCGCCCGCTCGTCGCGAACCGCACGTCCTGGGTCGTCAGCATCGACCGGACCCTGCTGCACAAGATGGGCCAGGGTCGCCAGGACCGGCTGCTGCGCCGGCTCGCGCGGGCGGTGCAGGTGCCGGTGCGGCAGCTGCGGGCCCGCACCCTGCTGTGCGGGGAGGCGGGCTCCGAGGCGGGCACCTGCTGGAACGGCTCGCCCTACCAGCCGGTCCCGGTCGCCGAGGACGTCCGCCAGCAGGTCGCGATCTCGATCATGGAGCGCGGGGAGCACTACCCCTCCGTGCTCGTCGACTCCCAGAGCGTGCGCGCCTACCCGCGGCCGTTCGGGGTCAACGCCGCCCACCTCCTGGGCTACCTCAGCCCGATCACCGCCGACGAGCTCGCGGAGGCCAAGGCCCGGCACGACACCTCGCTGCGCGGCGCGTCCGTCGTGGGCCGCTCCGGGCTGGAGAAGGAGTACGACCGCTACCTGCGCGGCCGGCCGGGGTACCAGCGGGTCGCCGTCGACTCGATGGGACGCGTCCTCGGTGACTCGGGCAAGGTCCGCGCGCGGGCCGGCGACACCCTGGTCACCTCGATCGACGCGCGCGTCCAGAGCGTCGTGGAGCACCAGCTGTCCACGACGATCCGGACCGCCCGCCGCACCTACGACCCGGTCTCCCACCGGAACTACGTCGCCGACTCCGGGGCGGTGGTGGTGCTCGACGCCACCGACGGCCGGGTCGTCGCGATGGCCGGCTCACCGACGTACGACCCGAAGACCTGGGTCGGCGGCATCACGTCGCGTCAGCTGAAGCGGCTGTACTCGGCGAAGGCGCGGTACCCGCTGCTGTTCCGGGCCACCCAGGGCCAGTTCGCGCCGGGCTCCACCTGGAAGCCGGTGATGACGGCCGGCGCGCTCACGCACGGCTACAGCCCCAGCACCCGGCTCGACTGCTCCTCGGGGTTCCAGGTGGGCAACCGGTGGTTCAAGAACTACGAGTCGGAGTCCTACGGCTTCATCGGGTTCGACAAGGCGCTGCAGGTCTCCTGCGACACGTTCTTCTACCGTGTCGGCTACCAGCTCTGGCAGCGGTACGGCTCCGACGAGTCCGACGTCGACGCGAAGGACCCGCTCGTCGCGACCGCCAAGAAGTTCGGCTTCGGCCGGCCCACGGGCGTCGACCTCCCCGGCGAGGCGTCGGGGAGGATCGCCGACCGGCACTGGAAGCGGGCGTACTGGAAGGCCAACAAGGCCTACTACTGCAAGGTCGCCACGCACCCCGGCTACGACTTCCTGCACGTCTTCGCCCGCGAGTTCTGCGCGGAGGGCTACGCCTACCGGGCCGGTGACGCCGTGAACTTCGTGATCGGGCAGGGCGACACCCTGGTCACCCCGCTGCAGTCGGCGCGCGCCTACGCCGCCCTGGCCAACGGCGGGACCCTCTACGAGCCTCGGGTCGCCAAGGCGGTCGTCGACCCGAGCGGTCACGTCGTCAGGCGGATCAGGCCCGCGAAGGTCGGCCGGGTGAAGGTGAGCCGCAGCGCCCTGCACTACATCGACCAGGCCCTGCTCGGCACCGCGAGGACCGGGACGACCGCGTGGAAGTTCATGGGCTTCCCGCTCGACAGGATCCACATCCGGTCCAAGACCGGCTCCGCCGAGGTGCACGGCAAGCAGAGCACGTCGTGGGTCGCGTCGTACGACAAGAGGTACGTGGTGCTGATGATGGTCACCCAGGCCGGCACCGGCTCGGGGACCTCCGGTCCCGCGGTCCGGAAGATCTGGGAGGCGCTGTACGGCGTCCGCGGGATGAAGGTGGACACCGCCCGGGCCGCCCTGCCCGGCGCGACCCCGCCGTCGGGGCTGCCGGTGTTCGCCCGCGACGGCGAGATCCTGCCGCCCGCCTCGTCCCGCCGCACCCCGGCGGGTCACCGGTGACCGTCACGGCGGTGCGGGCCCGCCCCACCCGCCCGGCCCGGCTCGATGCCACCACGACCAGGGTGGGCGCCGCCCGGCTCGACTGGCTGCTGACGGTCGCGGTCGCCGGGCTGCTGGCCGCCGGATCGCTGCTGGTCTGGTCCGCGACCAGCAGCCGCGGGGACCTCACGGCCGGGGACCCGGAGGCGTTCCTCAAGCGGCACCTGGTCAACATCGCGATCGGCGTCGTGCTGGCGGTGATGGTGACCGCCACCGACCACCGCTGGGTGCGGATCCTGGCGCCGCTGGTCTACCTGGCGTCGGTGGCCGGGCTGGTGCTGGTGCTGGTGATGGGCTCGACGATCAACGGCTCGAGGTCGTGGATCCAGCTCGGCGGGATGTCGGTGCAGCCGGCCGAGTTCGCCAAGCTCGCGGTCGTCATCGGCATGGCGCTGCTGGTCGCGGAGCGCACCGAGGGGGCGCTGAGCACCCGCAAGGCCTGGTCGGTGGGGAGTGTCGAGGTGGCCGGGATGCTGACGATCGCGGGGGTCCCGGCCCTGCTGATCCTGCTGCAGCCGGACCTCGGCACGATGCTGGTGCTGTCCGCCACCGTCTTCGGCGTGATCGCGGTGTCCGGAGCCGGCCGGGCGTGGCTGCTCGGGCTCTTCGCCGGCGCGGTGTCGGTCGCCTTCCTCGCCGTGCGGCTGCACGTGCTGAAGACGTACCAGATCGACCGGTTCATGGCCTTCACCAACCCCGACCTCGACCCCCGCGGTGCGGGCTACAACACGACGCAGGCCCGGATCGCGATCGGGAACGGCGGGATCTTCGGGCAGGGCCTCTTCGGTGGGTCGCAGACCAAGGCCGGCTTCGTCCCCGAGCAGCACACCGACTTCATCTTCACCGTCGCCGGCGAGGAGTTCGGCCTCGTCGGCTCCGGGGTCCTGATCGTCCTGCTCGGCGTCGTGCTGTGGCGGGCGCTGCGGATCGCGGCGCGGGCCGACGACCTGTTCGGCCGGGTGGCCGCCGCGGGGATCGCCTGCTGGTTCGGCTTCCAGGCGTTCCAGAACATCGGCATGTGCCTGGGGATCATGCCGGTGACCGGGGTTCCGCTGCCGTTCGTGTCGTACGGCGGCAGCTCGATGTTCGCGACGCTGATGGCGCTCGGGCTGCTGCAGAACATCCACCTGCGCACGAGCCACGGGCTCGGCGTCACCCGCTCCCGCCTCCGCTGAGGGGTCACCAGGTCAGGGGTCTGCTCGGCGGGTCGCGGAGGAGGTGCCCCCTCACGCCACCTCGACGCCGGACCGTCGCACCGACACCGGCCGGCGCAGCGCGGTGATGTCCAGGGACGGGTCGCCGTCGACGACGAGCAGGTCGGCGTCGTAGCCGGCGCGCAGCCGGCCCGCCGTACCGTCCAGGCCGCAGGCGTCGGCGGCCAAGGACGTGGCCGTCGCGAGGGCGACGGCGGCACCGAACCCGGCCTCCACCAGCTCGGCGACCGCGACCGGCAGGCTGCCGTGCGCCTTCGCCGGTTGGATCCCCGCGTCGACGCCGGAGACGAGCCGCACCCCGGCGTCCCGCAGCCGGACCACGAACCGCAGGCGGTCGAGCAGCATCTGCTCCACCGTCAGTCCCAGCCGTTGCACCATGGCCACGAGCGGCGGCGGCGGTTGGGCCTGCAGCGTGCGGTCGATGCCGAGCGTGGGGCACACGACGACCCCGCTGGCGGCGAGCGCACCGAGCAGCTCGTCGTCGGCCTCGCCGAAGCTGGTCTCGGTCATGCAGCTGCAGTGCTCGATGCCGTCGACCCCGGCGGCCAGGGCCTGCCGCACCGCCGGGGTTCCGTGGGCGTGCGCGGTGACCGGGAGCCCGGTGGCGTGCGCCTCCTCGACGAGCAGGCGGATCTCCTCGTCGGTGAACTGGGTGCGCATCATGTCCGTGCCGGGTGTGTTCATGCCGCCGCTGGCCATCACCTTCACCACGTCGACACGGCGCTCGGCGCGCTCGCGCACGGCGCCCCGGATGCCGTCCGGGCCGTCGACCTCGCCGCCCAGGTAGTGGCAGTGGCCGGACGGTGTCGTGAGCGGCGGACCGGAGGCGACGATGCGGGGCTCGGCGACCGGGGCCCCGCGCTGCCGGTCCCGGCGGGCCACGACGTTGTAGTCGCGGTCGCCGAGGTCCCGCACCGTCGTGACGCCGGCGGCGAGCTGACGGCGCAGCGCCTCGGTCACGACGGCGTCGATCTGCTCGTCGGTGTAGCCCGCCACCCGCGACAACGCGTTCGGCCCGCTGTCGGTGACCAGGTGGACGTGCATGTCGACGAGCCCCGGCAGCAGTGTCCCGTCGTACGACGTCACCTCGCAGCCGTCGGGGACCTCGCAGCCGTGCGGCTCGACGCCCACGATCGCGCCGCCGTCCACGAGCACGGTGGCGCCGCCGGGGAGGAAGGCCTCGCCGTCGAAGCAGCGCGGCGCGCGCACGGCGTGCACGTCCTGGTTCTACCGCTCCGCGCCGGCCGCTGCCATGCCTCGTTCGGGTGGTCCGCGTCGTACCCTGGGGAGTCCTGTCCCCGCCCCGCCTGGAGTGCCGACACCGTGCCGTCGACCACCGCACCCGTGGAGTCCGTGTTCCCGCGGCTGGAGCCGCTGCTGGCGACGGTGCAGAAGCCGATCCAGTACGTCGGGGGCGAGCTGAACTCGACCCAGAAGCCGTGGGACGCCGAGGACGGCTCGACGAGGGTGCGCTGGGCGCTGATGTACCCCGACGCCTACGAGGTCGGGCTGCCCAACCAGGGGGTCCAGATCCTCTACGAGGTGCTCAACGAGCGCGACTGGATCCTCGCGGAGCGCACCTACTCGGTGTGGCCCGACATGGAGCAGGTGATGCGGGTGCACGGCATCCCGCAGTTCACCGTCGACCACCATCGGCCGGTGCGGGCCTTCGACCTGCTCGGCATCTCGTTCGCCACCGAGCTGGGCTACACGAACCTGCTGACCGCCCTGGACCTGGCGGGCATCCCGCTGCACGCGGTCGACCGTGGCGACGAGGACCCGGTGGTGCTGGCCGGCGGGCACTCGGCCTTCAACCCCGAGCCGGTGGCCGACTTCATCGACGCCGCCGTCCTCGGCGACGGCGAGGAGATCGTGCTGGCGATCTCCGAGGTGGTCCGCGAGTGGAAGGACGAGGGGCGCCCCGGTGCGGACGGCAGGAGCCCGCGCGAGGAGCTGCTTCACCGGCTGGCGTCGTCGGGCGCGGTGTACGTGCCGCGCTTCTACGACGTGGACTACCTGCCCGACGGCCGGATCCGCCGGGTGGCGCCGAACACCCCGGGCGTGCCGTGGCGGGTCCACAAGCACACGCTGATGGACCTCGACTCCTGGCCCTACCCGAGGAAGCCGCTGGTCCCGCTGGCCGAGACCGTGCACGAGCGGTACTCGGTCGAGATCTTCCGCGGCTGCACCCGCGGCTGCCGGTTCTGCCAGGCCGGGATGATCACCCGTCCGGTGCGCGAGCGCTCGATCACGACGATCGGCGAGATGGTCGAGAACGGCATCCGCAGGACCGGCTTCGAGGAGGTCGGCCTGCTCTCGCTGTCCAGCGCCGACCACACCGAGATCGGGGAGGTCGCGAAGGACCTGGCCGACCGGTACGACGGCAGCAACGTCTCGCTCTCGCTGCCCTCGACCCGCGTCGACGCCTTCAACGTGACGCTGGCCAACGAGTTCTCCCGCAACGGCCGCCGGTCCGGGCTGACGTTCGCTCCGGAGGGCGGCTCCGAGCGGATGCGCAAGGTGATCAACAAGATGGTCACCGAGGAGGACCTGATCCGCACCGTCGCCACGGCCTACTCGCACGGCTGGCGGCAGGTGAAGCTCTACTTCATGTGCGGCCTGCCCACCGAGACGGACGAGGACGTGCTCGGGATCGCGGACCTGGCCAAGAAGGTGATCGCCAAGGGACGTGAGGTCTCCGGTCGCCACGACATCCGCTGCACGGTCTCGATCGGAGGCTTCGTCCCGAAGCCGCACACGCCGTTCCAGTGGGCCGCGCAGCTGGACCACGAGACCACCGACGCTCGGCTGCAGCGGCTGCGCGACGACGTACGCGCCGACAGGAGCGTGGCCCGGGCGATCGGGTTCCGCTACCACGACGGACGCCCGGGGATCGTCGAGGGGCTGCTCTCCCGCGGCGACCGGCGCGTGGGTGCGGTGATCGAGGCGGTCTGGCGCGACGGTGGTCGCTTCGACGGCTGGAGCGAGCACTTCTCGTTCGACCGCTGGACCGCCGCGGCCGAGCAGGCCCTGGCCGGCACGCCCGTCGACCTGGACTGGTACACCACCCGCGAGCGGGGCTACACCGAGGTGCTGCCCTGGGACCACCTCGACTCGGGACTGGACAAGGACTGGCTGTGGGAGGACTGGCAGGACGCCCTGCTCGCCGGCACGGACCCCGAGGCCGACTCCGAGGTCGAGGACTGCCGCTGGACGCCGTGCTACGACTGCGGGGTCTGCCCGCAGCTCGACACCGAGATCCAGATCGGCCCCACGGGGCAGCGGCTGCTCCCGCTCAGCGTGGTCTGAGCTGGTCCTCGATGAAGGAGGGCCGGGACACCAGGAGGCCCGCCGCGAGCTGGGGGACCAGCAGCGCGGTCAGCGCCAGCAGCGGGACCGTCCAGCCGCCGGTGAGGTCGTAGAGCAGCCCCATCCCGAACGGCCCGACCGCCGCCATCAGGTATCCCACCGACTGCGCGAAGCCGGACAGCGCGGCGGTGCCGGCGCTCGTGCGCGCGCGCAGCCCGATCAGCGTCAGCACGACCGGGAAGATCGCCGCGCCGCAGCCGACCATGACGGCCCACAGCCACGCGCCCCGCACCGGCGCCAGCACCAGGCCGAGGTAGCCGACCGGGTAGCAGCAGATGACCGCCACGATGAGCCCGGTCTGGGTCCGCATCCGCGCCGCCCAGGCGGGCAGCCAGATCGACAGCGGGATGCTCATCGCGGTGATCACGCCGAGCAGGAGCCCGGACGTCGCCGCGGAGAACCCGGCGTCGCGGTAGACCTTGGCGAACCACCCGAAGACGGCGTACGCCTGCAGCGACTGCAGCCCGAAGAACAGCGCCAGCGCCCACCCCAGCCGGGTCCGCGCCACCGCGCCCAGGGAGATGGTGTGCGGAGCCTCCTCGGGAGTCCGGTCGTGCCGCACCAGCCCCAGCCAGGGCAGCGCCGCGACCGCCGCGGTGACGGCCCAGGCCGCCAGTCCGCCGCGCCAGGAGCCCAGCTGCTCGGAGACCGGCACCGTCAGCACCGACGCGAGCGTCAGGCCCACCGCCAGCGCCGTCGTGTAGACCGACGTCATCAGCCCGACCCGCTCGGGGAAGTGCAGCTTGACCAGCGACGGCAGCAGCACGTTGGCGGTGGCCATGCCGGCCAGGGCGACCAGCGACAGCAGCAGGAAGGCGGGTACGGCGTCGACGCGGGCGCGCCCGGCCAGCCCGACGGTCACCGCCACCAGCGCCAGCAGCGTGACCCGGTGCAGCCCGACGACCCGGGCCGACCACGGGGCCAGCGCCCCGAAGACGGCGAAGGCCAGCACGGGAAGCGTCGTGAGCACGCCGGCGGTCGTCGCCGACATGCCCAGCCCGCCGGTGATCTCGTCGAGCACCGGCCCGACGCTGACCGCGGTGGGCCTCAGGTTGAAGCCGAGCACGACGATGCCGACGACGACCAGGAGACGCTGGGCCCGGGTGTCGGGGCCTCCCGACCCGGTCCTGCCCTCCACGGCCGTCGCTCTCACCGGGACATGGTCCCCCCACCGTGGCGCGGCCGCCCGCGCGGGTCCGGTGGTCGGATGCGCGGCTAGGGTCGTCCCCGTGCGTGACCAGCCCGAGCAGCAGGCGCCTCCGGTCCAGCGGCTGCGCGTCCGCTACGCCAAGCGGGGACGGCTGCGGTTCACCAGCCACCGCGACTTCTCCCGCGCGTTCGAGCGCGCGGTGGCCCGCGCCCGGGTGCCCGTGGCCTACTCCTCCGGGTTCCACCGGCACCCGAGGATCTCCTACGCCGGGGCGGCACCCACCGGGGCTGCCAGCGAGGCGGAGTACCTCGAGCTCGGGCTCAGCCAGGAGTGCGACCCGGCGGAGGTGCGCCGGTCGCTGGACGAGGCCCTGCCCCCCGGGCTCGACGTCCTGGACGTCGTGGTCTCCGCAGGCGGCTCCCTCTCGGACCTGCTCGAGGCGAGCCTGTGGCGCACCCGGATGCCCGACCTCGGCGCCGAGGACGCCCAGGAGGCCGTCGCGGGCTTCCTGGCCGTCGACGAGGTGCTGGTGGAGCGGATGACGAAGAAGGGGCTGCGCAGCTTCGACTGCCGCGCCGCCGTGGTGCGGCTGGCCGTCGTGCCGGAGGGGCCCGAGGGGTCCGAGGGCGCGCGGGCACCGGCTGGGTCGGGGACGTGTGCGATACTCGAGATGGTCTTGCGGCACGGAACCCCGACCGTGAGACCCGACGACGTCCTCGCCGGACTTCGGAGCACCGCCGGGCTCGACGCGAGCCTCGCTCCCACCCATGAGCGGCTCGCGCAGGGACCGTTGGACACCGAGGCCGGCACGGTGGGCGACCCGTTGGTGCTCAACCGCGACACGGCATGACCGTCGGTGACAGCGTCGGTCGCACCCGCCGCTGACCGCGGACGGCTCGACAGGTCCTTCACCGACGCTCACCCGGAGGGTGTCGCCGCCGCCCGACACCGTGCTCGCACCCTGTCGAGCGTTCCCGCAGGCTTGCGCTCGGCCGGTTCGTCCGGCCGGACGACCGACACCGCCCCCGTGCGGACGCAGCAGTCCGGCGTCCCGGGGGCCGAGGAGAGCACATGCTCGACGAGACCGACACCAGCACCGACACCAGCACCGACGACGGCACCGGCACCGGGACCAGCGGCGGCACCGTCGATCCGGGCACCGGCCCGGCAGCCGACGCGGGCTCTGCCCCGGGCACAGCCGAACCGGCTCCCCCGACCGCCAAGAAGGCGGCCAAGAGGACCACCCGGACCCGCAGGACGGCGGCCGCCACGGCAGCGCCGGATCCGGCTGCCGACTCCGCCACGGCGGACCAGCCCGCTGCCGCGGACCAGCCCGTGGAGGGCGGCGCCGACCCCGACGGCGCGGTGGCGCCCACGGCTCCCGCGAAGA
>JAICLD010000030.1 GCA_025927595.1 Nocardioidaceae bacterium
CCGGTGACGAGCACCTCGCGCCAGCTGCGGTGCAGCCGCTGGACACCCTCGGTGATCATCGCCGTGAAGGCGTGCTCCAGCTCGTCCTCGATGGGGCTGTCGGTCTCGCCGATCCGCTGCCGCTGGTCCTGCGTCATGGAGTCTCCCCGGGGCCGGTGCAAGTCGGTGTACCGGGGGGTTCCGGGCGACGCCACGTACCCGGCTCCGGGCCCGCCCATGCCGAGCGGCCCACCACCAATCGGGTCAGGGGGGGAGGGGTCAGCTCTGGCCGCTGTGGACGTAGGTGTCGAGCTGGTCGCGCTCGAACTCCAGCTCGCTCATCCGGCTCTTCACGACGTCGCCGATGCTGACGATCCCGACGAGGCTCTCGCCGTCGACGACCGGGACGTGCCGGAACCGGCCGCGGGTCATCACGACCATCAGCTCGTCGACGGTGCTGGAGGCGCCGCAGGTGTGCACCTCGGTGGACATGATCGACGACACGGGACGGTCCAGGACCGACTCGTCCTCGTGCAGCCGGCGGACCACGTCGCGCTCGGAGACGATCCCCTCGACCCGGTCGCCGTCGCCGCTCACCACCAGCGCGCCGATGTTGTGCTCGGCCAGGACGCCGAGCAGGTCGCGGACCGTGACGTCCGGTCGCACCGTCACGACCTCGCGGCTGGGCTTGCTCGAGAGCACCTCGTGGATCCTCATCGTCGTCCTCCGTCGCTCGTCGCCGTGTCCCGGGGCAGCCGGTGACCGGTCGGGCCGTGGCCCCAGGCTAGCCACGGCGGGCGTCCCCGGCTACTGCTGGGACGATGGGCCGGTGCGACGCGAGCTGCCGGCCTCCGCAGGGCTGCTGACGATGGGCTGGCTGAGCGTCGTGCTCTGGCTGGACCGGGCCGGCGGCCCGGGCGGCCCGTGGCAGCAGCGCGGGCTGGGGGCCCTGACCTGGCTGCTGCTGCTGGCCCTGCTGTGGCGGGTCGGCCCGGTGGTGCGGGCGCAGACGGTGGTCGTGGTGGTCTTCGCGACGCTGGTGGAGTACGTCGCCAGCCCGACCCTGGAGGTCTACAGCTACCGGTTCCACAACGTGCCGGCCTACGTCCCGCCCGGGCACGGGCTGGTCTACCTGTCCGCGATCGCGGTCGGGCACGCGGCGGTGGTCGAGCGGCACCGCCGCGGCGTCCTGGCGCTGGTCCTCCTCGCGGGCTCCGCCTGGGCGGCGTACGGCGTCGTGGCGGCCGCCCGGCCGGACGCGCTGGGGGCGTTCTGGTTCGGCTGCCTCGTGCTGTTCGTGCTGCTGGGCCCGTCGCAGCCGGTCTACGTCGGCGCCTTCGTGGCGGTCGGCTGGCTCGAGCTCGTCGGGACCCGCCTCGGCACGTGGGAGTGGGCGCCGCGCGACCCGACCGGCTGGGTGACGATGGGCAACCCGCCGTCGGGGGCCGCCGGCGGCTACGGCTGGTTCGACCTCGCCGGGCTGCTGCTCGCGCCGTACCTGCTCGCCCTCTGGGGACGGCTCACTCCGCGCGCGGCGGCTCGGACCCGCCCGGCGACCCCGCGTCCGGCCCGGCGGGAGACCGGCGACGCGCGTTGAGGTCGTGCAGCGACCCGGGGCGGCGGGGCTCGACGTCGGGGTCGTCCTCGTCGTCGGGCAGCGAGCCGAGGAACGCCAGGGCCTGGTCGTGGAGCCGGCCGTTGCTGGCCAGGGCGTTGCCGCCCAGCGGGCCGGGCCGGCCGTCGAGGGAGGTGAACGTGCCGCCGGCCTCGCGGACGATGACGTCGAGGGCAGCCATGTCGTGGAGCGCGAGCTGCGGCTCGGCGGCGAGGTCCACCGCGCCCTCGGCGAGCAGCATGTAGGACCAGAAGTCGCCGTAGGCGCGGGTGCGCCAGCAGCGCCGGGCCAGGGCCATGAAGGCGTCGAGGCGGCCCTGGTCCTCCCAGCCGGAGAAGGACGCGTAGGAGAGCGAGGCGTCGTCGAGCCGGGAGACGTCGGAGACGTGGCACTCCGAGGCCCGCAGCAGCGAGCGACCGGTCCAGGCGCCGCCGTCCTTGGAGGCCCACCAGCGGCGCTGGAGCAGCGGCGCGGACACGCAGCCGACCACCACCTCGTCCTCGACCATCAGCGCGATGAGCGTCGCCCAGACCGGCACCCCGCGGACGTAGTTGCGGGTCCCGTCGATCGGGTCGACGACCCAGCGGCGCTGGCTGTGCCCGGTGGAGCCCAGCTCCTCGCCCAGCACCGCGTCGCGGGCCCGGGCCCGGGACAGCGTGCGCCGGATGCCCTCCTCGACCGACGTGTCGACGTCGGTGACCGGGGTCAGGTCCGGCTTGGTCGTCACGTGCAGGTCGAGCGCCTTGAACCGGTCGGTGGTCAGCGAGTCGGCGTCGTCGGCCAGGACGTGCGCGAGCCGCAGGTCGTCGGTGAAGGCGGTGGGCATGGCGCTCAGGCTATGCCCCGGACGGCACGGCAGGCTGCGGCGGCTCGCACGGGGGCCCGTGCTCACTGAGAAGTGGCTGTGACTTCGCCCCGGAGGCCCCTTGGCGCTGCGACCGGGAGTGGCGTCCGCACTACCCTCGCCGGCGTGGAGATCGCCGGCCTGCCCCTGCACGCCCTGGTCGTGCACGCCGCGGTCGTGCTGATCCCGCTGGCCGCCCTCGCGGCGGTCGCGCTGGTGGTGCTGCCGACGTGGCGCTGGCTGCTGCGCTGGCCCGCCGCCGTGCTCTCGGTGGCCGTGGTGGGCCTGGCCTACCTCGCCACCACCTCGGGGGAGTCCCTGGAGCACTCCCGCCCGCAGCTCGAGCAGCTCGTGCACGAGCACGCCGAGCGCGGGGACCGCCTCGCGACGCTGACCGTCGTCCTGGCCGTGGTCGTGCTGGCCGCCGCCCTCGTGCTGCCGGGGGACTCCGCGCTGCTCAGCGGCCGCGGCGCCCGGCTCAGCCGCAGCCGGGTGCTCGAGGCCGTGGTCGCCGTCGTGGTGGTGCTGGTCGCGGTCCTCGTGCTGGTGCAGGTGGTGCTGACCGGCGACTCCGGGGCTCGCGCCGTCTGGGGGTAGCCACCTCGGTCGAGCCCGCGCGGTCAGCTCGGGTCCGCCTCCCGGCTGGCCAGCAGCCGGCGGAACGAGTCGACCCGCTCGGGCTCGGTGAGCCCCTGCGCCACCGCGTCGTCGAGGCCGCACTCGGGCTCGTCCACGCCGTGGGTGCAGCCGCGCGGGCAGTCCCCGGTGAGGGCGGCGAGGTCGGGGAAGGCGCCGATCAGGTGGCCGGGCTCGACGTGGGCCAGGCCGAACGACCGGATCCCCGGGGTGTCCACGATCCAGCCCTCGCCGGGGAGCTCGAGCATCAGCGCCGACGTCGAGGTGTGCCGGCCCCGTCCGGTCACCGCGTTGACGCGCCCGGTCGCCCGGTGGCTGCCCGGCACGAGGGCGTTGACCAGCGTCGACTTGCCGACCCCGCTGTGGCCCACGAGGACGCTGACCCGGCCCCTCAGCCGGTCCCGGAGGTCGCCCAGGTCCTCGCCCCGGCGGGTCACGACGTAGGGCACCCCCAGCGGCCGGTACGTCGCCAGCAGCGTCTCCGGGTCCTCGAGGTCCGGCTTCGTCAGGCACAGCAGCGGGTCCAGGCCGGCGTCGTAGGCGGCGACCAGCGCGCGGTCGATCAGTCGCGGCCTCGGCTCGGGGTCCGCGAGGGCAGCCACGACGACGAGCTGGTCGGCGTTGGCGACGATCACCCGCTCCACGGGGTCGTCGTCGTCCGCGGTGCGCCGCAGCACGGTGCGCCGGTCGGCCACCTCCACGATCCGGGCCAGGCTGCCCTCCTCACCGGTGACGTCGCCGACCAGCCGCACCTCGTCGCCCACCACGACGCCCTTGCGGCCCAGCGGCCGCGACTTCATCGCGGTCACGGGGTGCCCGTCCACGAGCGCCGTGTAGCGGCCGCGGTCGACCGTGACGACGCGCCCGGTCGACGCATCGGCGTAGCTGGGCCGGTCCTTGGTGCGGGGACGGGTGTGCCGGCGGGGCCGGTCGTAGGCCTCGACGTCGTGCTCGTGGTAGCGCGCCATGCTCAGCCGGCGGCGGCGTGGCGGACCGGTCCCACGTCGTCGCCAGAGACCAGCGAGGACCAGACCGCGGCGAAGTCGGGGAAGGTCTTGGCGGTCGTGCCCACGTCCTCGACCCGCACGCCCGGAACCACGAGGCCGAGGATCACCGCGGCGTGCGCCATCCGGTGGTCGGCGTAGGTGCGGAACGGGCCCGCGTCGAGCGGGGTGGGACGGATCACCAGGCCGTCGTCCGTCTCGGTCACGTGGCCGCCGAGGGAGCCGAACTCGGTCGCCAGCGCTCCGAGCCGGTCGGTCTCGTGGCCGCGGATGTGCGCGATCCCGCGCAGGTGCGACGGCCCGTCGGCGAGCAGGCACAGCGCGGCGACGCTCGGGGTCAGCTCGCCGACGTCGTGCAGGTCGTAGTCGAGACCGTGCAGGGCGCCGGTGCCGGTGACCACCAGCCCTTCGGGGCCCAGCTCGGCCGAGCCGCCCATCAGCGTGACGATCTCCCGCAGTGCGTCGCCGGCCTGCGTGGTGGAGGAGGGCCAGCCCGGGACCGTGACCCGGCCGCCGGTGACGAGGGCGGCGGCCAGGAACGGGGCCGCGTTCGAGAGGTCCGGCTCGACGTCGACGTCGACCGCACGGACCGGCCCGGGGAGGACCCGCCACCGGTCGGCGGCCGCGTCGTCGACCGCCACGCCGTGCAGCCGCAGCTGCTCGACCGTCATCGCGATGTGCGGCAGCGACGGGACCGGCTCCCCCTCGTGGCGCACGTCGACCCCGTCGTCGTACGCCGACCCGGCGAGGAGCAGCGCCGAGACGAACTGGCTGGACGCCGACGCGTCGATCGTGACGGTCCCGCCCGGCACCCCACCGGAGCCGAGCACCGTGAAGGGGAGCGCGCCGCGGCCCTCGTCCTCGACCACGGCCCCGAGCGCGCGCAGCGCACGCAGCACCTCGCCCATCGGCCGCGTGCGCGCGTGCGGGTCGCCGTCGAAGACGACCGGGCCGTCGCACAGCGCCGCCACCGGCGGCACGAACCGCATCACCGTGCCGGCCAGCCCGCAGTCGACGGTCGACGGGCCGTGGAGGGTCGCCGGGGACACCTGCCAGTCGGCGCCGGAGGTGTCGACGGTCGCGCCGAGCCCGGTGAGGGCGTCGGCCATCAACGTGGTGTCGCGCGACCGCAGCGCCCCGCGCACGGTGCTGGGCGCGTCCGAGAGGGCAGCGAGCAGCAGCGCCCGGTTGGTCAGGGACTTCGACCCGGGCAGCCGGACCACGGCCCGCACGGGGCCGTCGGCATGCGGGGCGGGCCAGAGGTCGTGGCCTGTCGGGTCGGTCATCGCGGCCGAGAGTACCGGTGCGAAGTCCCGCGCCCGGGCCCGTCCTACGGCTTGACCGCGCGGCCCGCGGCCTTGGCCTGCAGCGTGGCCGCGCGCCGCAGGTGCTTGGCGGAGGTGCGCGCGGAGCCGACCGCGTGCTGGGTGCGCCAGGCCACGCCGGGCCGGCCCTCGGTGTCCACCGCGGCGAGGACCAGGCCGCCGAGCATCGAGACGTTCTTGAAGAAGTGGGTCATCTGAGCGGACCGAGCCGCCTTGTCCTTCTCCTCCCACCACGGGTGGCCGGCCAGCGTGGTCGGCACGACGGTCGCGGCCAGCGCGAGCGCGCACAGCCGCGGCGCCCGCCCGGTCGCCAGGCCGAGGCCGGCGACGAGGTGGATGCCGGCGTTGATCCGCACCAGGGTCTTGTCGTCCTCGGGGACGTGCACCTGCGGGGCGACCTTGTCGGCGAGGTCGCGGATCTCGTCGTTGACGGGCTTGGCGGCCTCGGCGAGGGCGGGGGCGTTGCGGAGCGCCTGGATGCCTCCCCACACGAAGGTCGAGGCGAGCATCGGTCGGGCGACGAGTCGGATCACAGTCATGGTGGGAGCCATACCCCGTTTCCGGCGGGTCACGCCCGGGGTGCGGCGGTCCGCCCCCGACGCGGCACCGGCCGTCGGGTCAGGAGATCGTGAGGTCCCGCTCGTCGTCGGTGGCGTCCTGCTCGACCCCGACCGGCACCGCCGCCAGCGTCACGTCCGCGGCAGCGCCTGTGGGGTGGGCGACCTGCAGCGTCACCGCGACGCGGCCGCCCGCGGCGCCCACGCCGGTGCAGGTCGCCCAGTCGCCGTCCTGGACCGGGGTGCCGTCGGCGTCGGTCGTGGTGCAGGAGACCCCGCCGTCGGCGCTCTGCGGGCCGGTGAGGTGGACCTGGTCGGCGCCCGCGCCGACCGAGGCGCCGGAGAGCCGGAACCGCACGGCGTCGACCCCCGCGGGGACGCCCGAGACCTCGGCCCGGACCAGCGCCAGCGCGCCGTCGTCGCTGTGTCCGACCACCGAGGCGGAGTCGAGCGAGACGTCGGGGACCGGGGACGGGGCCACCGGGGGGACCGGGGCGTCGCCGGCCGGAGCGGCGGCGGGGGCGTCGCCGGGAACGACCGCGTCGGGGGGCGGCAGCGTGCCGGTGCCGGTGCCGGTGCCGGTGCCGGTGCCCGCGGCCGGGTCAGCGTCCGGGCCCGGCGCGGGAGGAGTCGGCATGCCGGGGGCCACCTCGACGCTGGTCGCGTCGTTGCCGAGGTCCGGGTCGTCGTACCGCGACGGCGGCTCCACCCGCACGGTGACCCGGTGCGGGTCGGTGCCGGTCGTGGTGACGGCGAGGTCGAGGCCGCCGCCGACGACGGCACAGCGTGCGTGCGAGTCGTCGACGCGCAGGCAGCCGACCGGCTGGTCGGCGGCGACCGTGCCGCCCTCCACGGCGAGGCCGAGCGCGTCCAGCCCCTCGGGCAGCGCGGCCGCGGCGGTGTGCAGGACGTACCGGTCGGCCTGCCCCTCCTGCGAGTGCCCGGCCACGGTCACCTGTCCCAGCCCGAAGTCGTACGTCGGACGCGGCAGCAGCCGGGCGGTGTGGCCGTTGTCACCGGGTGCGAGCTCGGTGAACGGCGCCGAGGGGCTCGCCGTGACGTCCACGGAGGCGACGGTGCGCGGGTCGGGGGAGCGGAGGGTGAGGACGACGTCGCCGTCGCGGGGGTCGGCGCACGCGGCGGTGCTGACGGACACGGTGCACGGACCGCCCGCAGCCTCGACGCCGACCAGGTCCGCGCCGCCGGTGACCGTGAGGCCGACTGCGGCGAGACCGTCCCGCACACCGGTGAGGCGGCTGGTGACGACGTGCAGGTCGTCGTCGTTGTCCGCGGACTCGTTGTCCGGGTCGAGCCCGGACAGGTGCAGGTCCACGCCGGGGGTCACGGTGGTGGTCGCGGTCTGGTTGCCCGCCTGCGGGTCGTCGTACCCGTCGGGGAGCCGCAACGCCACCGTCACCGGGTGCTCCGCGGTGGCGGCCGAGTCGACCCGGACCGCGGCCGCGCCGCCGTCGGACAGCCCGTCGCAGCGCACGTGCGTGCTGTCGAGCGCGTGGCAGCCGGCGGGCTGGTCGCCGGCGAGACGACCGCCCTCGGTGAGCTCGAGGACCGCGCTGTCGAGGCCGGCGGGCAGCGCCGGGAGGTGTGCGGTCAGCGTGTACTCGTCCTGGCCGCCGTCGGCGACCAGCGTGTGGGCGGTCTGCTCCAGGACGCCGTCGAGGGAGAAGTCGTGCACGGGGACCAGGACGCCGGTGGCCACCGCGCCGTCGCCGACGCCGGCGAAGGACGCGCCGGGGGCCGCGGTGAGCCGGAGCGGGGTCGCCGTCCACGGGGTGTCGGAGCGGACGGTGAGGTGCACCTGGTCGCCGTCGTGGAGACCGGTGCACACCAGCGCGGCGTGGTCCACCCGGCAGGCGGCGTCCGTGGAGCCGACGATGTGGGCGCCGTCGCCGGTGGCGAGCCGCACGGAGCCGACGCCCTCGCGGATCCCCGAGACGCCGGTCGTGACGGCGTACGTGCCGTCGGCACCGTCGGTGGCGCCGGTGCCGGTGGCCTGGTGCAGGTCGCCGAGGGCGGCCGGGGAGAGCACGAGCCGCGCACCGGGCCGCAGGGTGGCCGCGGCGGTGTCGTCGTCGGGCACCGGGTCGTCGTACGGCTGCGGGACGAGCACGCGGACGGTGGCGGTGTGGGTCTCGACCGTGCTCGCCTCGACCGCGAGGTCGACGTCGTCCCCGCCGGCCAGGCCGGCGCAGAGGACCTGGCCGCCGTCGGCGGGGCTGGTGAGGAGGTGGCAGGCGGGGTCGGGCTGGTCGACGTCGAACGCCAGGTCGTCACCCGCGCCGGTGGCGAGCGAGAACGCCGCGGTGTCGACGCCCTCGGGCAGGGCACCCACCGTGGCGGTGAGCACGTAGCGGTCGGTGCCGGCGTCGGTCAGCGTGTGCCCGGACTCGATCAGGCGGGAGAGCGAGAAGTCGTGCACCGGGCCGAGGGTGACCTGCGCCGAGTGCGGACCCGCGCCGACGGCCTCGAAGTCGCCGGCGGGCGCGACGGTCACCGTGACCGGCGTGGGGTCGACCGCGCCGTCGACGCGCAGGTCGAGCCGGAACGCGGAAGCCGCCGCAGCCGCGGGAGCGGCAGCGGCGGTCGAGGTGGCGGCGTCGGTGGTGTCGGAGGTGGTGTCGGAGGTGGTCGTGGTGGGGTCCGCCCCGCTGGTCGGCGGGCTGGTCGGGGTGGTCGTCGTGGCGCCGGGGAAGGTCGCCGGCCCCGCACCCGGGTCGGGGCTGGCCTGGTCCGGGGGGGCCGGAGCTGCGCCGGACGGCACCGGACAGGTGATCGTGGTGGCGTCGACGGGCGTGCAGCCGGCGTTGCCGGCCGGGTCGAAGCTCGCGCCACCGTCCAGCGTGTAGGTGAGGGTCGTGAGCCCGGTGCGCAGCCCCGTCAGCGTGCCCGTGACCGGGACCGCCCCGTCCGGGTCCGCGCTGCCGGCGGCGACCCCGGACAGGGACAGGTCGGCGCCGGGGGACAGGTGCACGGTCGCGCTCTGGTCGCCGGGGGTGGTGTCCGCCACGTCCGCGGTCGGGGAGGCGGTGAGGGTGACGTCGGTGCCGGCCTTCAGCGAGGAGGCGACCAGCGGCAGCGTCAGCCGGTCCCCGGCCACGGCGTCGGGGCAGGTGAGCGACGTCCCGGCTCCCGCGTCGGACACCGCGCAGCCGTCCGGGACACCGGCGCCGAAGCGGGCGGTGCCTGCGAGCTCGTAGCGGACCCCGCCGACCAGCGGTGGCAGCGCCACCGTGGTGGCGACGGTCCAGGCGTCGTCGTCGCCGGCCAGGGTGTGCGCCGAGGGCGGGTCGACGGTCAGCGCGGGGAAGTCGTAGGTCGCCTGGCGGTCGGGGTGGAACACGAGCGGCCCGCTGCTCGCCGATCCCTTGCCCTCGATGCTCGAGGTCACCTCGACGGTGTCCTCGACCAGGTAGGCGGGGTACGCCAGGGGCAGCGTCACCGTGTAGTCGCCGTACGTCGCCCCACCGGTGGGACCAGCAGTGGGACCAGCAGTGGGACCAGCAGTGGGACCAGCAGTCGTACCAGCGGGCGTACCAGCGGTGGGCCCGGCGCCGAGCCTCGCCGTCCGGGCGTCGCGGAGCAGCGACAGCCCGGGCTCGCAGGCGACGTGCAGGGGGTCGACCCGCTCGCAGCTGGTGCCCTTCAGCTGGTCGCCCAGGGTCGTCTGCGTGGCGCTCAGCCGGACGTCGAGGACGTCGGTGGGGCGCATGTTGTGCACGGTCACCGTCACGTGCCCGTCGGCGGTGAGGGCGGGGACGTCGAAGACCCGGTCGGGCATCGGCAGCTCGCTCGGGGCCTGGGTCGGCACCCCGGTCGGCGGGCTGCTCGGCGCGCCGGTCGGGCCACCGGTGGGGCGACCGGTGGGACCGCTGGTCGCGGTGCCGCCGGAGGTCGGCTGCCCGGTCGCCGTCACCGTGCCGCCGGGCAGCCCGCCGGTGCCGGTCGGGGCGTCGGTGCCGGTGCCCGCGGCGGTCGGGACCGCGGTGGACCCCGCGGTCGGCTGGGCGCCGGACGGCGTGACCGTCGCCGCCGGCAGCGCGGCGGGGCTCTCGGACAGGCTGGGGGTGGGCACGCTCAGGGCACCGGGGGCCAGGGTCCGCGCCGCGGCACCGGTGGGCAGCGCCGACGAGCCGCCGGAGGGGCCGGTGGAGGCGCCGGAGCCGACCGTGGTGGTGATCGAGGCCTCCGGTCCGCCGGCCACGACCTGAGCCGGCGGCCGGCCGCCCTGCTGGGTGACCACGATCGCGGTGACCGCGGCGGCCGCGACACCGACCGACACGGCACCGGCCAACGCCCCCGACGCGTGGCCGACCGCTACGTCCTTGGCCCGCGACAGCACCGTGAGGACGCCGAACGAGCCGAGCCCACCGGTCGAGGCGAGGTACCCACCGGCGGCCGCGCCGAGCAGCAGCGGGGCGATGATGCCGGCCAGGTTCGAGTTGACCTCGGTCAGCTCGAGGTACATCGCCATGCACCGGCGGCACTCGTCCAGGTGCCCCCGCACCTTGGCGGAGTCTCGCTTGGACAGGCCCTTGCGGACGAACGCTCCGAGGTGCTCGTTGACCCAGCGGCACTCGGTCTCGGAGATGTCGGACAGGTGCATGGTCAAGAACGCCTGGCGCAGGCCTTCGCGGGCCCGGTAGGCCAGGGCGGACACGGAGTTCGCGCTCATCCCCAGCAGGGGGGCGATGTCGGCGGGCTTCTGGCCCTCGACCTCGAGGTGCCACAGCACCAGCTGCCAGCGCTCGGGCAGCGACGCGAACGCCTTGGCCGCGGCGCCGCTCTCGAAGCCGGCGACCGCGGTGTCCTGGAACGGCACACCCGGGTCGAACGGCGTCATGTCGCCGGTGGTCTGCAGCCGCGCACCGGAGCGGACCCGGTCCACGTGCAGCCGTCGGACCGCGGTCAGCAGGTAGGCGCGGAACGCCACGTCCGGGCCGCCTCCGCCCTGGAGGACGGCCAGCACCTTGGCGAAGGCCTCCGAGACCAGGTCGTCGGAGTCGGGCCCGCGGACCAGCTGCCGGGAGAGCCGCGTCGCCGCGTCCTTGTGCCGGCTGAACAGCTCGCCGTAGGCCGCGAGGTCCCCCCCGCGGACCCGAGAGATCAGCTCGGCGTCGCTGGGGGTGTCGACATCGTTCAGCAGCTCTGTCATGACCTCGGCCGGGAGACGGGACCGCGACGGCGTCTGGACGCACGCACGGCTGACCTGTCACAAAGTAGTCGGCCTCGCGGCCGTTGGAGAGCCTGTGGGCCGAAGATCAGCCGAACGGCTGGTTTTCCGTGGCCCTTCGGTGAGAAGAGGGCGGCGTTCCGCGTCATAGCCGCCGCCGGCGCCCGTCCCGTCCTCGTACGGCGCGCCACCCGCCGTACCCGACCACACGCCATCAGCACCCGCCGACCCGCAGACAGGAGGACGCGCCGTGTCGCTGTTCCCGGTCCTGGCGTTCCGACGCGCCGCGCCCGACGCCCACCTGCGGGACCTGCCGGACGAGGTGCGGATGGCGCTCCCGCTGCGCTTCGAGGCGGTCGGCGAGGCGCTCGTCTCCGGCGCCCCGGTGGCCGCGGCCTGCTCGGTGGTCGGCCGTGACGTGGCCCGCGACGGTGCCGCCCTGGGGGAGGCACTGTCCGGGCTGCGCGCGACCTACGACCTAGTCCTCGGCACGAGCCCGACCTTCGAGGCGGCCGAGGCGCTGTCGGTGGCCTGGAGCGACGCGACCCTGGAGTACCTGCACGACCTGTCCTGCGAGGACCCGCTGACCGGGCTGGCGAGCCTGGCCCACGTGCGGTCCCGGCTCGACGAGATCTACCGCGAGGCCGAGCTCACCGACGTCGCGGTCCCGCGCAGCCACGCCCTCGTCGTCGTCGAGCTGTGCTTCCGGGCGGCGTCCGTGGACCCCGCGCACCGGTTCACCCGGGCGATGCGGCTGGTGCAGGTGACCGAGGCGCTGCGGGCGGTCTACTCCGGGGGCCAGACGCTCGGCCGCCTGGGGCTCGACCGGGCCGTGGCGGTCGTGCCCCGCGGAGGCGACCTGGGCACGTCGGTGGCGCTGCTGCGGGAGCTGCTCGGCGACCTCGATCTCGGGGAGATGGACCTGCGGGTCTGGATCGAGGGGCTGCCCGGTGCCGCCGAGTCGGCGAGCCGGCTGCTGGACGACCTGGCCCGCTGACCCCGGCTCGTCGGTCGGGACCGACCGCGCGCGGACGGCGCTGGGTTAGCGTTCGTGCCATGTGCGGCCGTTACGCCTCCAGCCGGCGACCCGAGGACCTCCGCGAGGAGTTCGAGCTCGACACGGTGGAGGTGCCCGAGCCGCTGCCCCCGGACTACAACGTCGCGCCCACCAAGCAGGTGTACGCCGTCGTCGAGCGACCGGCCCGGTCGACCGCGCCGGACGAGCCGGACGGGCCGGACGCGCCGGCCGAGACGTCGCCGGAGCGGCAGCTGCGCGCCGTGCGGTGGGGGCTGGTGCCGTTCTGGGCGAAGGACCCGGGGATCGGCAGCCGGTTGATCAACGCGCGGATGGAGACCGTGCACGAGAAGCCGGCCTTCCGAAGGGCGTTCGCCACCCGGCGCTGCCTGCTCCCGGCCGACGGCTACTACGAGTGGTACCCCACCGAGCAGCGGACGAGGGCCGGCAAGCCGGTCAAGCAGCCGTTCTTCATCCGCCCCGCCGACGGCGGGATGCTGGCGATGGCCGGGCTGTACGAGATCTGGCGAGACCCCACCCGCGACGAGGACGACCCCGCCCCCTTCCTGTGGACCTGCACCGTGCTCACGACGAGCGCCGAGGACTCCCTGGGCCGGATCCACGACCGGATGCCGCTGCTCGTCGAGCCGCAGCGGTACGACGCGTGGCTGGACCCGGCCGCGGCGGCCCGTCCCGAGGACCTCGCCGACCTGCTGGTGCCGGCCGCTCCGGGGCGGCTCGAGGCGTTCCCGGTCAGCACGCTCGTCAACAACGTCCGGCACAACGGCCCCGAGCTCGTCGAGCCGCTGCAGCCGGAGGACGCGGCACCCTCGGCCCCGCCGAGGGCGCACGCCGCGGACACCCCCCGGTGAGCGACGTCTCGGTCGTCCCGACCCCGCACGGGGACGCCCGGCTCGTGAAGGACCGCTCCCGGCACCCCCTGGCGACACTCCTGCTGGGCCACGGTGCCGGGGGAGGGCCGGACGCGCCCGACCTCGCGGCGCTGGCGGCGGCGCTGCCCCGCCAGGGCATCTCGGTGGTCCGCGTCGAGCAGCCGTGGCGGGTGGCCGGGCGCCGGGTCGCGCCCCGGCCGCAGGTCCTCGACGAGTGCTTCGTGGCCGCGGCGAACCGGATGCGGGTCCGCTCCCCGCTCGTGGTCGGGGGTCGCAGCGCCGGCGCCCGGTCCGCCGCCCGGACCGCACGGGAGCTCGGCGCCTCCGGGTGCGTCGCCCTGGCCTTCCCGCTGCACCCGCCCGGCCGCCCCGAGCGCTCCCGGCTCGCCGAGCTCGAGGCGGTCACGGTGCCGGCACTGGTCGTGCAGGGCGAGCGGGACCCGTTCGGCCGTCCCGAGGAGTTCCCGCCCGACCGCGCGCTGGCCGTCGTGCCGGGAGCCGGCCACGACTTCGCGGTGCCCAGGCGCGGGCCGCTCTCCGCCGACGACGCCCTGGCCGTGGTGGTCCAGGCGGTGCTGGAGTTCGTGGTTCGTGACGTCGTCGGCGCGACGTCGACGACCGGGGAATCCTGAGCCGCCGGAGGGTGTTGCACCCGCCAGGAGCGGCGAGAGGAGCGGACGTGGCGACAGCGACGTGCGAGGCGGGCCCGGCCCGCAGCGTGGGCACGAGGGGCGGTCCGTCGTACCCGGTGCTGCCGGTAGGCTGGGAGCCGATGACCGAGACTCCCACGCCCGAGCCGCGCGACGCGGCGCGTGCCGCCGCCGCCCCCCCGACCGACGCTGTGGCCGATGCCCCGGTCGACGTCGCCACGGAGACCGACGCTGAGCGCTCCCTGCGGTTCGAGCGGGACGCGATGCAGTACCTCGACCAGCTCTACTCGGCCGCGATGCGGATGACCCGCAATCCCGCGGACGCCGAGGACCTGGTCCAGGAGACGTTCGCGAAGGCGTTCGCGGCGTTCCACCAGTTCCGGCCCGGGACCAACCTCAAGGCCTGGCTGTACCGGATCCTCACCAACACGTTCATCAACACCTACCGCAAGAAGCAGCGCGAGCCGCAGCAGTCGATGGCCGAGGACGTCGAGGACTGGCAGCTGGCCCGCGCGGAGTCGCACACCTCGACCGGGCTCAAGTCGGCGGAGGCCGAGGCGCTGGAGCACCTGCCGGACAGCGACGTCAAGACCGCCCTGCAGCAGCTGCCCGAGGACTTCCGGCTCGCGGTCTACCTCGCCGACGTCGAGGGCTTCCCCTACAAGGAGATCGCCGAGATCATGGACACCCCGATCGGCACCGTGATGTCGCGGCTGCACCGGGGCCGGCGCCAGCTGCGGGGGATGCTCGAGGAGTACGCCCGGGACCGGGGCGTCGCCGCGGCCTCCGCCGGCGGGGGGCGGACTCGATGAGCCCCACGTCCGGCACCGGGGGCCCCTGCGACTCGCCCTTCGACTCCACGTACGACAACGACTGCACCGAGGTCCTCGAGCGGGTCTTCTCCTTCATCGACAACGAGCTGCCGAGCGCGGACTCCGTGCAGATCCAGCGCCACCTCGACGAGTGCGGGCCGTGCCTGCAGAAGTACCACCTCGAGCGCACGGTGAAGATGCTGGTGCAGCGCTCCTGCTCGGAGCAGGCGCCACCGGACCTCCGGCAGAAGGTGCTGCTGCGGATCCGCCAGGTCCAGGTGGAGATCACCCGCGACGACGGCGAGCTCTGAGGGCCCCCCGGTCGGTCGTCGGCGCACGAGCGAAGGACCCCGTCACCCTGGTGGGTGCCGGGGTCCTGCTGTTCCTGCGCCGGCCGGGCCGCCGGCGGGTAGGGGCTCAGGCGTTGGGGCGCTTGCCGTGGTTGGCGGCCTTCTTCTTGCGGGCGCGGCGCTTGCGACCGGTCTTGCCCATGGTGTCCTCCTCGTGGCTCGGTGTGGCACCCGCGATTCTCGCACCTGGGCCCGCGCCGCCGCGAATCGAGGCGGGAGGGGCACGATGTCCCCATGCGACCCGGCAGCTCCTCCCGTTCCGTCCACCCGGTCACCGAGGAGGACACGGCGCGGGCCGTCGGCTCCGGCGACCTGCCGGTCCTGGCGACGCCGCGGCTGCTCGCCTGGTGCGAGGCGCGGACCTGCGCGGCGGTGGCGGCCGACCTGGAGGAGGGGCGCAGCACCGTCGGCACGCGGGTGCAGCTGGAGCATGTCGGTGCGAGTCCCGTCGGCGCCCGCGTCGAGGTCACCGCGACCCTGCGCTCCGTCGACGGCCGGCTGCTGCGCTTCGAGGTGGTGGCCACGCATGCGGGCGGAGGCCCGGTCGTGGCGCACGGCGAGGTGACCCGGGTGGCCGTCGACGCGGCGCGGTTCCTGTCCCGGCTGGACGGATAGCCCGAACGGGCCATCCCGCTCGGGGCGGGCCTCGCCGGTTCGGACACCCGCCAGAAGAAAACGGACAGATACGGATAAACCCGCGTCAGGACCGGCGTGCCGACGCCTCTCCTCTGCGTGCGCTCCTACCCCGTTCCCTCCGACGCGGCCGCCGCCGCGCCGGTGGACAGCCCTCCTCCCGGCCCCGTCGCGTCGTCGGCCGCCTCCCGCGCGAGAGTCGAGGACCTGGTGGCCCGGCACCTGCCGCTGGTCGGTCACCTCGTCCGCGAGGCCCTCGCGCGCGTCCCGGGCCACGTGTCCCACGACGACCTGACCTCTGCGGGGATGCTCGCGCTGGTCCAGGCCGCCGGTGCCTTCGACCCCGAGCGCGGCGTGGGCTTCGCGTCGTACGCGTCCGTGCGGATCCGTGGCGCCATCGTCGACGAGCTGCGCGGCCTGGACTGGGCCAGCCGCTCGGTGCGCCGCCGGGCCCGCCAGGTCGACGAGGCCCGCGGCCGGATCTCGACGGCGCTGGGCCGCCCGGCGGAGGACCGGGAGGTCGCGGCCGCCCTCGGCATCGGCGTCCGCGAGCTCGCGGCCCACCGCGACGACGTGTCGCGCGCCGGCGTGCTGTCCCTCCAGGGGTTCGCCGAGGACGCCTGCGAGCCGTCGATGCCGGCCACCACGCCGACCCCCGCCGAGGTGGTGGAGGAGCGCGAGCAGGTGGCGTACCTGCACGACGCGGTGGTCCGGCTGCCGGAGCGGCTCCGGACCGTGGTCGAGGGCTACTTCTTCGCCGGCCGGCCCATGGCCGAGATCGCGGCCGAGCTGGGGGTCACCGAGAGCCGGGTCTCCCAGCTGCGGGCCGAGGCGGTGGTGCTGCTGCGCGGGGCGCTGACCGCGGTGCTCGAGCCCGAGCGCGCTCCCTCCTGCGACGCGCCTGCGGGCATCGTCGCCCGCCGGCGCGAGTCCTACTACGCCAGCGTCGCGGCGCACCGCAGCTTCACCGCGCGGCTGGCCCAGCCGCGCACGATCACCACCGGGCAGCGCCGCCCCGCCTGAGACCGGTCCCAGCCGACGGCCTCACAGCCCGAGGCCGAAGCCCAGCAGCTCCACGCCGTCGTAGGGCGACCAGTCGCGGTCGGGGAGCCGCCGGAAGCCCAGCCGCTCGTAGATCCGGTGCGCACCGCGCTGCACCGGGAGGCTGGAGAGCACCACCGCGCTGCAGCCGAGCTCGCGGGACCGCTCCACGCAGGTGCCGACCAACGCGGCCGCCACGCCCCGGCGCCGTGCCGCCGGCGAGACGGCCAGCATCCGGAACTCGCCCTCGCCCGGCTGCGCGACCTCGCGCCAGGGCGACCCCTCGGGACAGAACGTGACGGTCCCGGCCAGCACGTCCTCGCGTCCGTCGAGCAGGGCGACGTAGATCTCGGCCTCGCGGTGCCGGGTCACCGCGTCCCGCAGGTGCGCGGCGTACCGGTCGTTGCCGTCCAGCAGGCCGTCGGCGGCGTACGCCGCAACGGTCAGCTCGCCCACCTCGGGCAGCTCGTCGGTGTGGGCGGGGCGGACGGTGACGGTCATCGGCCGGTCCTCAGACGCCGAACGTGGCGCGGGGGTAGGCGGCCGCGACGTCGGTGACCACGTTGACGAGGTACGGCGCGTCCGCGGCGAACGCCCGGTCGAGGGCCGGGCCGACCTGCGCCGGGTCGGTGACGGTCTCCCCGCCGCCGCCGAGCGCGCGGACGACCTCGTCGTACCGGGTCCCCGGCGCCAGGTCGGCCGCCACGTCGTAGCCGTAGAGCATCTGCATCGGGGCCTTCTCCAGGCCCCAGGCCGAGTTGTTGCCGCACACGACCACCACCGGCAGGTCGTGGCGGACCAGCGTGTCGACGTCCATCAGCGACATCCCGGCGGCACCGTCGCCCAGCAGCAGCACGACCTGGGACGACGGCCGTGCGAGCCGGGCCCCCGCGGCGGCGCCGAGGCCCGCGCCGAGACAGCCGTACGGCCCCGGGTCGAGCCAGCAGCCCGGCCGCTGGGGCTCCAGGAGCTTGCCGGCGAAGGACACGAAGTCGCCGCCGTCGCCGATCACGACCGCGTCGTCGGCGAGCCGGGGTGCCAGCTCGCCGTAGATCCGGCCGGGGTGGACCGGGTCGGACCCCGAGCGCAGCAGCGCCGTGTCCCGCTCGGTGGCGGACCGGACCGCGTCCTGCAGCTGCGCCAGCCATCCCGACCAGTCCGGGCGGTGGCGTGCGCGCTCGAGCCCGGCCTGGACCCCGTCGAGGACGGCGGTGAGGTCCCCGGACGCCGACGCGGCCAGGTCGGCGTGGGTCGACACCTGGCCCGGGGAGTCGGCGAGGTGGACCACGGAGGCCGCAGGCGCGCCGTCCCGGCCGCCGAAGACGCCGTAGCCGAGCCGGAAGTCCAGCGGGGTCCCGACCACCACGACGAGGTCGGCGGTGCCCAGCGCCGTGCTCCGGGCCTTGCTCACCAGCTGCGGGTGTCCCCCGGGGACGACACCGCGGCCCATCCCGTTCGTGACGGCCGGGACTCCGGTGTCCTCGGTGAACCGCAGGGCCGCGGCCTCGGCGCCGTCGGCCCACACGTCCGTGCCGAGGACCAGGACGGGTCGCGACGCCCGCGCCAGCAGGGCCGCCACGGCGGCGAGGTCGTCGGGGTCGGGCGCGAGCCGCTGCCGCGCCGCCGGCGACGGCCGCTCGGTCGTCGCCTTGTCGAACAGGTGGTCCATGGGGACGTCGAGGAAGACCGGTCCGCGGTGCGCCGAGCGGGCCAGCGTGAAGGCGTGGTCGACGGCGCCGGCGACCTCCTCGACGTGGTGCACGGTCCGCGCGGACTTGGTCACCGGAGCGAGCAGGGGCACGTGGTCGAGCTCCTGCAGGCTCCCGGTGCCCCACCTGCTGTCGGGGGCACGGCCGCCGACCACGACCAGCGGCGACCCGCTGTACCGCGCCTGGGTGATGGCGCTGACGCCGTTGGTCACGCCGGGGCCCGCGGTCAGCGCCGCGAGGCCGGGCGTGCGGGTCAGCTTGCCGAGCGCCTCGGCGGCGAACACGGCCGACTGCTCGTGTCGCACGTCGAGGATCCGCACCGGCGGGTCGGCATGCACCGCGGCGTCGTACAGGGGGAAGACGTGGGCGCCCGACAGCGTGAACACGGTGTCCACCCCGTGGGCGACGGCTGCGGCGAGCGCGTGCTCGCCGCCGTGCCCGTCCACTCCCGTCCCGGAGCCGGTGCCGGGACGTCCGGGAGCCGCAGGATCGCTCATGCCGGTGAGGTTAGCCGGAAGGTCGGCCGCACGGTCGGCCGGTCGGGTCGGCCGGTCGGGTCGGTCGGTCGGGTCGGTCGGTCGGGTCGGTCGGTCGGGTCGGTCGGTCGGTCGGGTCAGCCGGTCGCCGGGGCCGTGCCCGGCTCCTCCAGGGGCACCTCGTGGACGCCGGGGTCGCCGGCGTCGGCGTGGTAGTCGTCCGGCCGGGTC
>JAICLD010000088.1 GCA_025927595.1 Nocardioidaceae bacterium
CCGACGATCGGGACGCCGGCGTCCTCGAACTTCTTGGCCCACACGGGGTCGGAGGCGATGAACACCGGCAGCGCGTTCACGAAGGCCACGCCCGCGTCGATCGCGCACTGGGCGTAGAACTTGTCGGCCTCGTCCGAGCCCACCGGCAGGTAGGAGACGAGCACGTCGGCGCGGGTCTCCTTGAGCACGGCGACCACGTCGACCGGCTCGGCGTCGGACTCGTCGATGGTCTCGCGGTAGTACTTCCCGAGGCCGTCGTACGTCGGACCGCGCTGGACGGTCACGCCGAGGGGCGGGACGTCGGCGATCTTGATCGTGTTGTTCTCCGACGCCTGGGTGGCCTCGGACAGGTCGAAGCCGACCTTCTTGGCGTCCACGTCGAACGCGGCGACGAACTCGACGTCGCCGACGTGGTAGTCGCCGAACGCGACGTGCATCAGCCCGGGGACCGACCCGGTCGCGTCTGCGCCCCGGTAGTACTCCACGCCTTGGATGAGGGAGGTGGCGCAGTTGCCGACCCCCGCGATCGCTACTCGAACCGAACCCATGGGGCCATCTCCTCAGGTGTCTGTGCTGCTGTCGTGTGCTGGTCGGGTGCCGCCGCCCGGTGGTCGTCGCGACGCTCGGCGTTGATCAGGTCGGAGAGCCAGCGGACCTCGCGCTCGACGGACTCCACGCCGTGGCGCTGCAGCTCCATGGCGTAGCGGTCCACCTGCTGCTGGGTGCGCTCGAGCTGGTGCTGGACCCGGGCCAGCCGCTCCTGGAGCCGGCTGCGGCGCCCCTCCAGGATGCGGAGGCGGGCCTCCATGTCGGTGCGGCTGAAGAACGCGAACCGGACGTCGAAGGTGTCGTCCTCCCAGGCCGAGGGACCGACGTCGGCCACCAGGCCCTGGAAGTGCTGGTCACCGGCCGGGGTGAGCTCGTAGACGATCCGGTGCCGGCGGCTGACCGCCCCCGGCTCGGCCGCCGTCACGTGCTCGCGGATCCACCCCGTCCGCAGCATCTTCTTCAGCGCCGGGTACAGCGAGCCGTAGGAGAGCAGGCGGCCCCAGCCGAGGACGCCGTTCACCTGCTTGCGCAGCTCGTAGCCGTGCATCGGCGTCTCGTGGAGCAGCCCGAGGATCGCGAGCTCGAGGGTCTCGCCACGCCTGGCGGTCACGGTGGTCCCCTCTCTGCTCGGGTCTGCTCGGGACCCACGGCCCAGCCGGGCCACGGGAGGTGCCGGCTGCGGATCGGCACCCGGACTATCGCTCCAACCTATCGCACCGATATATCGATGTCTGCATCGGCGCGCTGCAACGCGCCGTCACAGGTCCGCCCCGTACGCTGTTCGACGGTCCCTCGTCCGTCCGTTCGTCCGGAGATGCCCCTTCTATGAGTCCCCAGCGCACGCCTCCGCGGCCGTCGCGGGGTCGCCCCCAGGCCCGCAGGCGCCGACCGCTGCTGCGCCGGCTGCTGCGGCTGCTCGCGCTCGCGGTGCTCGGCCTGGTGCTGCTGGGGGTGGCGGCCTTCGCCTACCTGTACGCCAGCACCGACATCCCGAACCCGAACAAGGACTTCACCGCACAGACGTCGTTCGTCTACTACGCCGACGGCTCGCACGAGATCGGCCGGTTCGCGAGCCAGAACCGGACCAGCGTCCCCCTGTCGAAGGTCCCCCAGCACGTCCAGGACGCGGTCACCGCGGCCGAGGACCGCACCTTCTGGACCAACCAGGGGATCGACCCGAAGGGGATCCTGCGGGCCGCCTTCAGCAACGCGCGGGGCAACTCGACGCAGGGCGGATCCACCATCACCCAGCAGTACGTCAAGGTCTTCTACCTCTCCCAGGAGCGCACGCTCAGCCGCAAGATCAAGGAGGCCTTCGTCTCCCTGAAGCTCCAGCGCCAGGAGTCCAAGGCCGAGATCCTGCAGGGCTACCTCAACACGATCTACTTCGGCCGCGGCGCCTACGGCGTCCAGGCCGCGGCGCAGGCGTACTTCGGGTGCGACGCCGCGGACCTCACGGTCAAGCAGGGCGCCGTGCTCGCCGCCGTGCTCAACTCGCCGACCGCGCTGGACCCCGCGGGCGGCAAGGACGCCCGGCAGCGGCTGCTGGGCCGCTACTCCTACGTGCTGCACGGCATGGCCTCGGACGGCAACCTCGGCACCGCGCGGGCCGACCGGCTCGCCCGCCGGCTGCCGAGGTTCGCACCGGTGCGCAGCGAGAACCGCTACGCCGGACAGAAGGGCCACCTCCTGACCCTGGTCCGCAAGCAGCTGGTCGCCAAGGGGTTCACGGACCAGGAGATCGACGGCGGCGGGCTCAAGGTGACGACCACGTTCACCCGCAACGCCATGGACGCCGACGCGAGGGCCGTGCGGGAGCAGAAGCCCAAGGGGCTCTCGGCGCTGCACGTGGCCGTCGCCTCGGTGGACCCGACGAACGGCGCGCTGCGCGGGATCTACGCCGGCCAGGACTACCTCAAGAGCCAGATCGACTGGGCCACGGCCGGCGGCTCGCCGGGCTCGGCGTTCAAGCCGTTCGCGCTCGCCGCCGGGCTCGCCGACGGGTACTCGCTGCAGAGCACCTTCCAGGGCGACTCGCCGTACGTCTTCCCCGGCGGCGCCAAGGTCGTCAACGAGGGCCCGGGCGGCGGCCACGACTACGGCGCGGAGATCCCGCTGACGCTGGCCACCGAGCAGTCGGTCAACACCGCGTACGTCGACATGACCGAGTCGATGAGCGACGGACCGGTGAAGATCCTCGACACGGCCGCACGGATGGGCGTGCCGCGCAACGCCCCGGGCCTGGAGCCGGTCGCCGGGATCTCGCTGGGCTCGGCCACGATCAGCCCGGTCGACATGGCCAGCGCCTACGGCACGATCGCCGACGGCGGCCGGCACCGGCCCTGGTACGTCATCGAGAAGGTGACCGGCCCCGGCGGGGCGCGCCGCTTCACCGCTGCGCACCAGAGCACCCGGGCCCTGCGCGAGGACATCGACCGCGACGTCAGCTACGCGCTTCAGCGCGTGGTCGCGAGGGGCACGGGCCGCAACGCGCTCGCGCTGGGCCGCCCGGCCGCCGGCAAGACCGGCACCGCGACGAACGCGGCCGGCGACGTCTCCTCGTCGTGGTTCGTGGGGTTCACCCCGCAGATGTCGACCGCGGTGATGTACGTCCGCGGCGACGGCAACGACGCGCTCAACGGCTACCTGCCGTCGTACTTCGGTGCCGACTACCCGACCCGCACCTGGACCGAGGCGATGCGGGAGACCCTCGACGACCGGCCCGCGGAGCCGTTCCCGCCGCCGGCACACGTGCGCGCGACGCGGCGCGACCACGCACCGGTCCCGACCGCGACGCCGACGCCCACCCCGACGCCCACCCCGACCCCGACGCGGACCACGACCGCGGCCCCCAGCCCCACGCCGACTCCCACGCCGTCGCCCACCCCGACACCGTCGCCGTCGCCCACCCCCACCCCGACGCCGACCCCCACCCCGACGCCCACGCCCACGGTGCGGCCGTCGCCTCGGCCCAGCCCCAGCCCGTCGACGAGACCCAGCCGGTCGAAGCCGCCGCGGGCAGGTGCCGTCCCGAGCGGCGGGTAGCGGTGCGGTCCGGCCCGGAGGTCGTGCCGCCCTCGCGCACCGACCCGCTCGTCGCTGCGGCCAGCGAGAGCATCGGCGGGCCGGTCGGGGAGCACGCCCGGCCGCACCCGTGGTGGACGCCGCTGCGCGTCGTCCTGGCCGTCGCAGCGCTCGCGTTCGTGATCGGCATGGTGCAGAAGACCCCGTGCGTGGCGGACAACTGGTCCAGCAACGACGTCCGGTACGGCGCCATGTGCTACTCCGACGTGCCCTACCTCTACACCGGCCGCGGCTTCGCCGCCGGCTACGCGCCGTACGTCGACACCGGCGGCCGCTACCCGGCGATGGAGTACCCGGTCGTGATCGGGTACGTCGCCTGGGCCGCCGCCGAGGTCACCCACGTGCTCTCCGGCAGCCCCGACCTGGCCGCGCGGCGGGAGCTGCCCGCCGACCGCATCTACTCCGCGCCCGGCGTCGCGCAGGAGTCCGGGCGCTACTTCGTGGTCACCGCGGTGCTGCTGGCCCCGCTCGCCCTGCTCGCGGCCGGGCTGCTGGCCGGCGTGCACCGGAGCCGGCCGTGGGACGCGATGCTGTTCGCCGCGTCCCCCACGCTGGTCCTGGCCGGGCTGATCAACTGGGACCTGGTCGCGGTGGCCGCCGTCGCCGGGGCCCTGTGGGCGTGGTCGCGGGACCGGCCGCTGCTGGCCGGGGTCCTCGTCGGGATCGGGACGGCGACCAAGCTCTACCCGCTGTTCCTGCTCGGGGCGCTGCTCGTCGTCTGCCTGCGACGCGGACGGCTCCCGGCGTTCCGGACGGCGGCGACCGCCGCGGTCGTGGCCTGGGTCGTCGTCGACCTGCCGCCGGTGCTCTACGGCTTCGCGCAGTGGAAGGTGTTCTGGTCCTTCAACCAGGACCGCGGCCCGGACCTCGGCTCGCTGTGGCTGGTCTGGCAGCAGCTCGGCCACGAGGTGTCCACCGGCGTGGTCAACGCCGTCTCGGCGATGCTGTTCGTGGCCGTCTGCGTCGGGGTGCTGGTGCTCGGGCTGCGCTCGCACCGACCGCCGCGGATCCCACAGCTGGCCTACCTCGTGGTGGCCGGCTTCCTCGTGGTGAACAAGGTGTACTCCCCGCAGTACGTCCTGTGGCTGCTGCCGCTGGTGGTCCTGGCCAGGCCCCGCTGGCGCGACGTGCTCGTGTGGACCGCCGGTGAGGTGCTCTACTACGGCGCCGTCTGGCTCTACCTCGGTGGCTGGACCGCCTCCTCGACCGCCGGCGGCGTCCCCGACCGGTTCTACCTCGCTGCGATCGTCGTGCGCGTGGCCGCCGAGGCGTACGTCGCCGTGCTCGTCGTCCGCGACATCCTCGCGCCCTGGCACGACCCGGTCCGCCGCGACGGCGTCACCGACGACCCCGCCGAGCCGCCCGTGCAGCCGCTGACCGTCTGACCGCTGTCCGGCCGCCCATGGCCCGCTGTCTGATCCGGGCCGGACCTGGGTACGACCTGGCCATGCGCGCTCTCACGATCGAACCGCACACCCCCGGCTCGCTGGCCGTGTCCGACGTACCCGACCCCGAGCCGCACGAGGGCGACCTCCTGGTCGACGGCCTCCTCGTGGGGGTCTGCGGCACCGACAAGGAGATCGCCCGCGGCGACTACGGCTGGGCGCCGCCGGGCCGGGACCGGCTGGTCCTCGGCCACGAGTCGTTCGGGCGGGTCCGCACCGCGCCGAAGGGCTCGGACTTCGCCGAGGGCGACCTCGTGGTCGGGGTCGTGCGGCGCCCGGACCCGGTGCCGTGCGGGGCCTGCGCGCACGGGGAGTTCGACATGTGCCGCAACGGGAAGTACACCGAGCGCGGCATCAAGCAGATCGACGGCTACGCCAGCCGGCAGTGGACCGTCGAGGCCGACTACGCGGTCAAGCTCGACGGCCGTCTCGAGGACGTCGGCGTGCTGATGGAGCCGACCACGGTCGTCGCGAAGGCCTGGGAGCAGGTGGAGCGGATCGGCGCCCGGGCCTGGTTCGAGCCGCAGTCCGTGCTGGTCACCGGCGCCGGGCCCATCGGGCTCCTCGCGGCGCTGCTCGGCGCCCAGCGCGGTCTCGACGTGCACGTCCTGGACCAGGTCACCTCGGGGCCGAAGCCGGAGCTCGTGCACGCGCTCGGCGCCACCTACCACCACACCGAGGTGCAGGACGTGCTGAGCAGGCTCCGCCCCGACATCGTCGTCGAGGCGACCGGCGTCTCCCACCTGGTGCTGTCCGCGATCTCGGGGACCGCGGCCTACGGCATCGTCGTGCTGACCGGGGTGTCCTCCGGCGGCCGCCGGCTGCCCGTGGACGCGGGCGAGCTCAACCGCGAGATCGTCCTCGAGAACGACGCCGTCGTGGGCTCGGTGAACGCGAACCTGCGGCACTACGCCCAGGCCGCGGACGCCCTCGCGGCGGCGGACCTCGACTGGCTCGGCAGGCTGGTGAGCCGGCGGGTGCCGCTGGAGGACTTCGCGCAGGCGTTCGAGGCGCAGGAGGAGGACGTCAAGGTGGTCCTCGACCTCGCCGAGCGCTGACCCGGCGCTAGCCGGCCGCTCCCGAGACGACCGTCTGGTCGAACGTCGTCGTGGTGAACCGGACCCGGACGTCGACCTCGTCGCCGACCCGGGGCGCCGGCGCACCAGCCGGCAGGAACAGCATCGAGGCCTGCATGTGCGGCGGCTCGGCGAACAGCCGCAGCTTGCCGCCCACGGTGAACGGCGAGCGGACGAACCCGGCCGCGTCCAGGCCGCCCTTCGCGACCCGGGCGGCCCGGTCGCGCAGGGTCGCCCCGCCGGTCGGGGCCTCCAGGCCGATGCCGTGCGCGGTCCCGCCGGAGACGACGAGGATCGTGCCCGCGGCCGGTGCCGTGCGCGACCGGTAGCCGTAGACGTCGCCGCGCTCCACCGCGTGCGCGTCGAGCACGGTGGCCCGGGCCGCGAGCGTGTCGCGGGCCCCCAGCCACAGGCCGGTGCCGATCCGGGGTCGGAGCTCGTAGTCCGGCCAGGTCCGGCGCAGGGCCTCCACCTCGCCGGGACCGAGGTGGGAGACGTAGACGCGCCGGGTCGGAAGTCCGGCGGCCACGACGTCGGTCATCAGCCGGTCCACCTCGGTCAGGTGCGACCCCGCGGAGATCGGCAGGTGGAACGCGACTCCGTCGAGGGTGACGCCCCCGAGGAGCCCGGCCGCCTCGCGCAGCCCGGCGGCGGAGAAGCCGTGCCGGCGCATCGAGGTGAGCCGCTCCAGGACCACGCGGGGCCGGTGCTCGCGGCCGGCCAGGGCCCGGAGGTCCTCCAGCCGGCCGACGGTGTGGACGACGTGGTCCCCGTAGGCGGCGCGGGTCTCGAACGGCCGCCACGGCGTGAGCACGAGGACGCTGCCGTCGAAGCGGCCGGCCGCCGCGGCGACCTCCTCGTAGCGGCCCACGGCCAGCGTGTCGACACCGAGCTCCGCCGACCGCTCCGCGAGCCGCTCCAGCCCGAAGCCGTAGCCGTTGCCCTTCAGCACCGGCACGATCCCCGGATGGGCGTCCCGGACCGCGTCCAGGTGCCGGGACCAGCGCGGCCCGTCGACGTACAGGGTCAGCGGCACGAGCCGCTCACCTCCCCGACCGGCGGCGCAGGTAGAGCGTGAACCCTCGGTACAGCAGCCGGCTGAGCGGGAGGTCCCACTCGCCGGCGTACTCGACCGCCTCCCCGCCGGTGCCGACCTTGAACTGGACCAGGCCCACGTGGGGGTCGTCGGCGTCGAGGGTGTCGGTGATCCCGCGCAGGTCGTAGACGTCCGCTCCCGCGTCGAGCGCGTCGCGGACCATCGCCCACTGGACCGCGTTGGAGCCGCGGACCTCTCGCTTGTCCGAGGAGGAGGCGCCGTAGGAGTACCAGGTGTGGCCGCCGACCCGGACCCACACCGTCGCTGCGACCAGGTCGCCCTCGTGCTCGGCGAGGTAGAGCCGGACCCGGTCCGGCTCCTCCGCGAGCAGCGCGGTGAACATCGTGCGGAAGTAGCCCAGCGGCCGCGGCGTGAACCCGTCCCGCTCGGCGGTGTGCGCGTAGAGGGCATGGAAGGCGGGCAGGTCCTCCGGGCCGCCGTGGCGCACGGTCACGCCGGCCTTCTCCGCCTTCTTGATGTTGCGGCGCCACTGCTGGTTCATGCCGGCCAGCACGTCGGCCTCGCTGCGTGGGCTGCC
Organism: Nocardioidaceae bacterium; assembly: GCA_025927595.1. Classification (GTDB taxonomy): domain Bacteria; phylum Actinomycetota; class Actinomycetes; order Propionibacteriales; family Nocardioidaceae; genus Nocardioides_B. The sequence goes on from JAICLD010000088.1 coordinate 7,789, forward strand.
GTCACCGGCCCGCAGCGGCAGCCAGAAGTTGTACTGCGGCTGGCCCGCGGCGAACCCGCCGTCCACGGCCTGCCGTCGCCACCCGAGCTCGCGCAGCCGCGACACCACCCGGGCGCCGTCCGCGGAGCGCTCCGTGGGGGGCAGCTCACCGAGCCGGTGCACGCCGGGGTCGGCGACGCCCGCCTTGACGGCCGCCGCGTCCCAGCGCCGGACCACGACCGGGGGGCCCATCCGGATCCCGAAGGCGCCGGCCCGCCGCAGGTGCCGCACCATCGGCTCCAGCCAGGCCCCGACGTCCTCTCCCGACCAGTCCAGGACCGGGCCCTCCGGGAGGTAGGCCAGTGACCGGCGCAGCCGCGGCAGCCGCCGGTAGAGCACCAGGCCCACGCCCCTCAGCTCGCCGTCGACCTCCCAGCCGACCGACTCCCGGCGCCACTCGCTCTTGACCTCGCCCCAGGCCGGGGTCTGCAGGAAGCTCGCCGACCCGCCCTTGGCCGCGAGCTCGCGCAGGAACCCGAGGTGCTCGGCGGCGGTGATCGTGCGCACGGTCGGCGCGGGAAGGCTCACGACGCCCGAGCCTAACCGTCGCCGGGGCCGGCTCAGAGCCGCGCGCGGAGGAAGTCGGCGTCGTCGCGGTGCTCCTCGGGCCCGCCGGGGGTCTCCAGGACGACCGGGGCACCGGCTGCGCGGACGACGCCGGCCAGGACGTCCGGGTCGATCCGGCCGTGGCCCAGGCCGGCGTGCCGGTCGGCGCCCGAGCCGGCCTCGTCCCGGCTGTCGTTGCAGTGCACGAGGTCGATCCGGCCGACGACGGCCACGAGCGCCTCGACCACCGTCGTGAGGTCGAGCCCGGCGGCATGGGCGTGGCAGGTGTCCAGGCAGAACCCCACCCGCTCCGAGCCGTCGGCGGCCGAGATCGCCTCCCACACCCCGGCGATCCGGTCCAGCTCCCGGGTCATCGCATTCCCCCCGCCGGCGGTGTTCTCGATCAGCACCGGGACCTTGAGGTCGGTGGCCTCCACGGCCTTGCGCCAGTTGTCGAAGCCCCGCTCGGGGTCGTCGGTCTTGTCGACGTGGCCGCCGTGCACCACGAGTCCCTTGGCCCCGATCGTGGCGGCGGCGTCGACGTGCTGCTGGAGCAGCTTGCGGCTGGGGATCCGGATCCGGTTGTTCGTGGTCGCGACGTTGACGATGTACGGCGCGTGGACGTAGAGGTCGACGCCCGCGTCCTTCGCGGCGGCGCGCAGGGCGTCGGCCCCTCCGACGTACCGGACCTCGGGGCCGCGGTAGCCCTGCGGGTCGCCGAGGAAGAACTGCACGAGGTCCGCGCCGCGGGCCCGCGCCTCCTCCACCGGGTCGGCCTGGTCGACGTGGGCTCCGATGCGCAGCTGTCCGGCCATGCGCGTCACCCTACGGCGCGGCGCCGACGCTGCCCGCCGCGGTCAGCGGTCGAGGTCGACCGTCTCGTTGTCGCCCTCGAACCGCTTGCCGGTGACCTTCGCCTTCACGAGGTTGGCGACCTGGGTGACCTTGCTGCCGGGGGAGTCCCAGTACTCGGCCCCGCTCGCGGTGACCCTGACCAGGACGTTCTCGGGGTTCTCCGGGCCGCCCTCGAGCCACGCGTCGGTGAACGTGTTCCACAGCTCCTGCAGCCGGGCCGTGTCGTCGACGACCTCGGCCCGGCCGGTGAGCGAGACCCACGAGCTGCTGCTGGCGTAGGCGACGTTGACGTCCGGGTGGGCGGTGATGTTGCGGACCTTGGCCGAGTGCCGCTCGCAGATGAACCACACGTCGCCGTCGAACTCGACGTCCTGGGTCGCCATCGGCTTGCTCACCAGGCGGCCCTCCGGGTCGACGCTGGTCAGCATCGCGATGCGGCAGTCCTTGACGAGGGCCCGGACCTTCTCCACCTGGTCCTGGTGCTGCTGGTCGGTCATCGCCGGTCCTCTCGTCGTGGGACGGCCCGCCGGTCCGCGCGAGCACTGCGGGCGCTGTCCTGCCACCGGTACCTCGCGACGCCCGCCCCATGCCTGTGGACGACGATTTCCGTGCCGTGTCCGGCCGCTGGTACCGTGGGCCGGTCGTCGACCGCGACCCCCGGACCTGCGTGGGGACCCGGTCCGCGGCCCGCCGCGTCCCTCACCGGGCACGGCGGACGCAAGCCCTCCTGCCACGGAGACGCCGTGGCCGCCCGAGTCCGAAGGAGGTGGAGACCGCTGTGCGTGCTTACGAAGTGATGGTCATCCTCGATCCCGACCTGGAGGAGCGCACCGTCGCTCCCTCGCTCGACACCTATCTCAACGTCGTCCGCAACGACGGTGGGTCCATCGAGAACGTCGACGTCTGGGGACGTCGCCGCCTCGCCTACGAGATCGACAAGAACGCCGAGGGCATCTACGCCGTCGTGACGCTGAACGCCGAGCCCGCCACCGTCAAGGAGCTCGACCGCCAGCTGGGCCTCAACGAGTCCGTCCTGCGCACGAAGGTCATCCGGCCCGACATGCACTGAGCGGTCGCCGGCCCGGATCCCGGCGCCCAGGAACTGTCGGGGCGGCCTGGTAGCCCTGGGTCCGGCCCGGGCGGGCCGCACCGCATCGATCCCTCACTGGAGGCTCCACATGGCAGGCGAAACCCCGATCACCGTGGTGGGCAACCTCACCGCCGACCCCGAGCTGCGCTTCACCCCCTCGGGGGCGGCCGTGGCCAACTTCACGGTGGCGTCGACGCCGCGCACGTTCGACCGGCAGACCAACGACTGGAAGGACCAGGAGACCCTGTTCCTCAACTGCTCGGTCTGGCGGCAGGCGGCCGAGAACGCAGCGGAGTCGCTGCAGCGTGGCATGCGCGTGATCGTGTCCGGCCGGCTCAAGGCCCGCTCCTACGAGACCCGCGAGGGTGAGAAGCGCACGGTCTTCGAGATCGACGTGGACGAGGTCGGGCCCAGCCTGCGGATGGCCACCGCCAAGGTCACCAAGACCGGTCGCTCCGGCGGCGGGCCGGGCTTCGCCTCCGGCGGCGGCGACGACCCGTGGGCCAGCAACCAGGGCTCGGGCCAGTCGGGTCAGTCCGGCCAGTCGGGTCAGTCGGGTCAGTCCGGCCAGTCGGGCTGGGGCGGCCAGCAGGGCGGCCAGTCGAGCCAGTCCGGCGGCTCCCAGGGCGGCGGTCAGGACCCGTGGGCCACCACGGGCGGCTCCTCGGAGGAGCCTCCCTTCTGACCCGGACCCGGGTGCTCCGCACGGGTGGCCGTCCCGGCCACTCCCTCATCCCTCACCACTGACCATTCCGGCGCGGGTCCCGCAGGGACCGGAGCCGCCGGGCTTCACGAAAGGAAGCACCACAATGGCCAAGCCAGTTCTTCGCAAGCCGAAGAAGAAGGTCTGCCAGTTCTGCAAGGACAAGGTGTCCTACGTCGACTACAAGGACACCACGCTGCTGCGCAAGTTCATCTCCGACCGCGGCAAGATCC
>JAICLD010000098.1 GCA_025927595.1 Nocardioidaceae bacterium
GCTTTGCTACGCTTCCCGTCGCGCTCACCGGGCAGCCGGGGGCGTCGCACGCCGGTCCGGGTGGCGGAATAGGTAGACGCGCTAGCTTGAGGTGCTAGTGCCCTTTATCGGGCGTGGGGGTTCAAGTCCCCCCTCGGACACAGTCGGCAGGCCTCGAAGACCGGGGCCTGTCCGTCGTTGACGCGCGGGGGTACGGTGCCTGCATGTCGACCGGGTCTCTCACCAGCGCCGATCTTGACCGCCTCCGCAAGGAGTTCGCCGCCGATCCCACGGCGAAGCTCCTGCAGAACGCACTGACCGCGTCAGAGCTCAAGGCCGTCGCCCTCGACCACGACGTGGTGATGGCGACCGACACGACGATGTCGCACCAGCTCGACGACTGGAAGGTCACGGACCAGAAGAAGAGCGGGCGTTGCTGGCTGTTCGCCGGTCTCAACCTGTTCCGCGTGGGTGCCGCGGCGAAGCTGCACGTCAAGCAGTTCGAGTTCAGCCAGAACCACGCGATGTTCTTCGACAAGATGGAGCGGGCGAACTACTTCCTCCAGGCGATCATCGACACCGCCGACCGGCCCACGGACGACCGCACGGTCGCCACGCTGCTGGAGGACTGCATGGGCGACGGCGGCCAGTGGAACATGTTCGTCGCCGTCGTCAAGAAGCACGGCGTCGTACCCAAGTCGGTGATGCCGGAGACGATCAGCTCCGAGGGCACCGGGCAGATGAACGCCTCGCTGCGGCGGATCCTCCACAGCGCTGCCCGGGTCCTGCGCGAGGCACGTGCCGAGACCCGCCCGGAGGTCGTCGAGAAGACGCTGACGACGGTGTGGCGCGCGCTGTGCCTTCACCTGGGGACGCCGCCGGAGCGGTTCTTCTGGCAGTGGACCGATCAGGACCAGCAGTTCCATCGCGACGGGTGGCTCACTCCCCAGGAGTTCCAGCACCGGTACTTCACCATCGACGCCGAGGATCTCGTCTGCCTGGTGAACGACCCGCGGCCGACGTCGCCGTACGGCAGGACCTACACGGTCGATCTGCTCGGCAACGTGGTGGGCGCACCGCCGGTGGTCTACCTCAACGTCGAGATCGCGACGATGAAGAAGATCGCCGCGAACATGATCGTCGACGGGACGCCGGTGTGGTTCGGCTGCGACGTGGACCAGCAGATGGACCGGGACCGTGGCATCTGGGATGCCCGCCTGCACTCCCTCGAGGAGGTGTACGCGACCGAGTTCGCCCTCGACAAGGCTGCCCGGCTCGACTACCACCAGACCCTGATGACCCACGCGATGCTGCTCACCGGCGTCGACCTGGTCGACGGCACCCCTCGCAAGTGGCGGGTCGAGAACTCCTGGGGCGAGACGCACGCGGACAAGGGCTTCTACACGATGAACGACTCGTGGTTCGACGAGTACGTGTTCGAGATCGCCGCCCCGAGGTCGCTGCTGCCTCCCGACCTGCTCGCTGCGCTCGACGAGAGGCCGACCGTGCTCCCCGCCTGGGACCCGATGGGCGCGCTGGCCCGCTGACACCGGGCGAGGCGGTGACCGCTGCTAGGTTGCCGAGGTGCGCTTCGCCCTGAGTGTCCCGCCGTTCCGCAGCCCCTCGGACGTGCTGGCGCTGGCCGTCGACGCCGAGGCCAACGGCTGGGACGGCGTCTTCTTGTGGGACCACCTGCGATGGGACGACCGGGTCGACGTCCACGACCCGTGGACGCTGCTGGGTGCGCTCTCCGTGCAGACCTCCCGGATCCGGATCGGCACCATGGTCACTCCCCTGTCGCGCCGACGGCCGTGGACGGTGGCCAAGCACCTGGTGACGCTCGACCATCTCAGCGGGGGGCGGGTCACCTTCGGGGTCGGCCTGGGAGACCCGCCCGACCTCGACTTCGACGACTTCGGTGACGAGCCGTCCTACCGGACGAGAGCCGCCATCACCGACGAGTCCCTCGACGTGCTGGCCGGCCTGCTGGAAGGGTCCGTCGCCCACCACGGCCGCCATCTCGCCGTCACCGCGGCGATGAGGCCGTTGCCGGTCCAGCGGCCGCGGCCACCGATCTGGATCGCCGGCCGGGCAAGCAACCGCCGGCCGCTGGAGCGCGCGCGGCGGTGGGACGGCTACGTCCCGATCTCGGCCGGAGAGCCCCTGACGCCAGAGGAGCTGGCAGCGTACGTCGGCCCCCACCCACGCGACGACTGGGACCTGGTCGCACAGTGGAAGCCAGGCGTGCCGGCCGACGAGTTCGCCGGTGCCGGCGCCACCTGGCTGGTCCGCTCGTGCGACCCGCGGGAGGAGGACTGGTTCCACGGGCTGCGCCGGCTCGCTTCATCTGTCCCCGAGTGAGGGGTCTTCCCACGACCGTCTCAGCCGCATGGGTGTGCTGCCACTCCCGCAGATCGCGGACGACGTCGTCCAGCTCGCGGGCGGACGTCCTCGACGGAGCACCGTGACCGTCAGTAGGCGACGCCCATCTGCTCGCGGTGGTGACCCGGGGTGTCGATCTCGTCGACGACCGCCAGCGCGAAGTCGGCGCCGGAGATGGTCGACTCGCCGTCGGTGTCGAACAGGGCGACCTCGCCTCCGACGCGGTACATGCCCGTCCGCTCCCCCGCCGCCCAGGCGCCGTACGCGCCGGCCGGGCTGACGAACACCCAGTCCAGGGCGCTCGGCGCGTCCTCGACGAGCAGCACGCGGGTGGCCTCGCCCTCGAGAGCCTCCTCGCGGTACTCCTCCGCGATCTCGCCCTCGACGAACCGGGGCTCGCCGGCCCCCGGACGCAGCGAGCTGAACCCCCCGATCTGCAGGTACCGGGCGCCCGCCTCCGCCGAGAGCCGCGCCAGCTCGCGGTACACCTCGACGAGCCGTCCCGCCATGTCGCCGCGGGGCGACAAGGCGGCCACCACGGCGTCGGCACCGGGGATGACGCGGTGAGCGGTGTCCTCGACCGCGCCGACCTCGTACCCGACCCCCTCGACGGGCGCCTCGGGCTCGGACCGGCTCACCGAGACCACCTCGTGGCCACGGGCCGCGGCCTCGCGGACGATGTTCCCACCGGTGTAGCCGGTTCCTCCGAAGACGACGATCCTGGCCATGCGCTGAGCTCCTCGCTTCGGGTGGGTGGGGCGCCTCATCCAACAACGCGGTGCCGCCGTCTAGTCCCGGTCGGCCCGCCGGAGCCCACGGTCACCGACGCCGCCCGTGCGGATCAGGGCACCATGGGGACGTGACGAGCCCAGATGCGACGCGCGACGGGGTGCCCCTGACCAACCTGGACGAGCCGCTGTTCGACGGGGCGCAGGCGACGAAGCGGGACCTGGTCGACTACCTCGACGTGGCGTCGGACCGGATCCTGCCCGTGCTGCGCGGACGGCCGCTGTCGGTGGTCCGGGCGCTCCGCGGTCAGCGACCGTTCATGCAGAAGAACCTGCCGACGTACGCGCCGTCGTGGCTGTCGCGGGTCACGATGTGGTCGCACTCGTCCCGTCGTGACGTGTCGTACGGGATCTGCGACGACCGCCGCTCGCTGCTGTGGTTCGCCAACCAGCGGGCCGTGGAGTACCACCCGACGCTGGTGCGCGCCGACCGGTGGGACCGGCCCACGCACCTCGTCCTCGACGTCGACCCGCCGGCCGGCAGCCCGTTCGCGACGGCGGTGAGCGCGGCGCGACTGGTCGCCCAGGCGCTCGCCGACGTGGGCATGACGGCCGCGGTCAAGACCAGCGGCGCCAAGGGCCTCCACGTCGTCGTCCCCCTCAGCGACACGTCGACCGAGGACGCGGCGGCCGCGACCCGGGCGCTGGCGGCCAGGGCCGAGCGACTGGACCCGGAGCTGGCGACGACGGCGTTCGTCCGTGAGGACCGGGGCGGCAAGGTGTTCCTGGACGCGACGCGCGTCGGCGGCGCGACCGTCGTCGCCGCGTACAGCCCTCGCGCTCGGCCCGGGGCGCCCGTCTCGTTCCCGGTGCCCTGGGACGACCTCGACCGGGTGACGCCGTCGGACTTCACCCTTCGCAACGCCGCCACGCTGCTCGCCGATGCCGACCCGTGGGCCGAGCTGATGCCACCGCCCCGACCGGTCGCGTCGGTGCTCGTCGAGGAGGGGCGGGACATCCCGGTGGCGCGGGTGCAGGCGATGCACGAGGGCAAGCGCCGGGCGCGCGCCCGCCGCGCCTCCGGCGAGGGCGCCTGACCCGACCGGTCCTCAGGAGTGGGTGAGCCTGCCGAGGAGGCCCTTCTGCACCTCGGAGGCCCGCTGCTGCTCCCCCGCGAACGACGAGACCACGACGAGCGCACCGGTGAGCGCCGGCACGGCCCACTGCAGCGCCGTCAGCTGACGCTGCGCCTTCGCGACGTCGGGAGGCGTCGCGGCGGCGGGCCGGGTGCCGGACTCCGCCGGCACGGCGGTCTCCCGGTCGACCCGCTTGCCCAGGACCCGGCTGTACGCCGTCGCGCCGAGCGCCGCAGCCGTCAGGGCCGTCTTGGCCAGGACCATCGAGGCGACGCCCTGCTGGTTGGCGACCCGACCCTGGTTGCCGGCGAGCTGCCCGACGCTGCCCGCCACGTGCAGAGCGATCCCCGCCGCGTTCACGGGCGTCCACCTGTTCCACCCGGTGTTGGCCACGGCACCCGCAGCGCGGCTCCCTCCGGCCTCGGCAGCCGCCGGGTTCAGCGCCACCGCGTTCGCGAGAGTTCCGCCGAACCAGGCGGAGAGACCGACGTCGTGGAGGGATCGGGACAGGGTGTTGCGAGCCATGAAAGTCCTTGTGTGCCGAGGGATCGGAGGTGATGGGTACCCGGCGCCGCGGTCGGCAAACGCGGCAGCCACGGTGGGGCGGCGCGATTCATCGGCAGATGTCGATCAATGTGCTAACCTATCGACAGTTGTCGATGAGAGGTCGTCATGCCGCCACCACCGCGGCTCGTCCAGGACGTCTCGTGCTGCTCGGGCAAGGTCTGCACCTGCGAGGACTGCACCTGTCCGTCCTTCCTGTCCACGACCCTCACAGAGGCGACGGCGACAGCGCTCGCCGACGGGTTCGCCGCCTTGGCGGACCCGGTCCGGCTGCGACTGGTCAGCCTGCTGGCCACCTCCCCCGACGGCACGGCACGGGTGTGCGACCTGATAGCACCGCTGCACAAGTCGCAGTCGACCGTCAGCCACCACCTCAAGGTCCTCGGGGCGGCGGGGCTCGTCACCGGCCGGAGACAGGGCCGGCTGACGGAGTACCGGCTGGTCGACGAGCGTCTCGCCGCTCTCCGCCTCGCCCTGGCGGAGGAGCACATCCATGAGTGACACGACCGCGGCCGCCCACCACGACCACGTCACCTGGCGGATGGCGGCCGTGGCGACGCTGCACTGCCTCACCGGCTGCGCGATCGGCGAGGTGCTCGGCATGGTGGTCGGCACCGCGGCCGGGCTCCACAACGGCGCGACCGTGGCGCTGTCCGTGGTCCTGGCCTTCGGGTTCGGCTACGGCCTGACGGTGCGAGGGGTCCTGGGGGCCGGCCTGTCCCTGCGTCGGGCGTTCGGCGTCGCGCTCGCCGCCGACACCGTCTCGATCGCCGTGATGGAGGTGATGGACAACCTGGTCATCGTCGCCGTACCCGGCGCCATGGACGCAGGCCTCGCCTCGGTCCTCTTCTGGGCCTCGCTGGCCGGGTCCCTGGTCGTGGCCTTCGTGGTCACCACGCCCGTCAACCACGCGATGATCGGACGCGGCAAGGGGCACGCCGTCGTGCACGCCCACCACCGGTGACCGCTCGGGAGCGGACGCGAGGCCCGGACTAGACAGCCTGCGGCCGATCGAGGCGCCCGGCCATCCGCTGTGACGCGGACCACGAACCTCCACCGACGGCGTGCACTCCCAGGCACGCCCCGACGGAGGGAACTCCATGACCCATCGCACGCTCTACCTCGGCGGCGCGGCAGCCGGTGCTGTCGTCGTCTCGCTGGCCCTGGCGCCGATCGGCAGTGCAGCGCCCAGCCACCAGCCCAGCCACCAGCCCAGCCACCACCCCAGCCACCACCACGGCCACATGGTGTCGGCCCGGCTGAACCCGCTCAACAACTCCGGCGTCACCGGCCACGGCGTGATCAACGTCGAGGGACGCCGCATGCACGTCCGGTACGACGCGACCAAGCTCGCCCCCGGCCTCCCGCACGCCGCCCACATCCACTACGGGGCACAGGCCCGTCACGAGTGCCCGACCGTCCGGGACGACTCCAACGGTGACTTCCGGCTGAACGTGGCCGAGGGGCTGCCGGCCTACGGCGGCATCGTGAAGTCCCTGACCACCCGCGGGGACACCAGCCCGGACAGCGCCCTGGCCGTGGACCGGTTCCCGACCGCACCCAGGGGCACCGTCCACTACAAGCGCCTGATCACCACGACGAAGGCCGTCGCCCGCGCGGTCCGTCGCGGTGAGGGCGTGCTCGTCGTGCACGGCGTCGACTACAACCACAACGGCAAGTACGACTTCGCCAGCGCCGGCGCCAGTGAGCTCGACCCCTCGCTGCCCGCCGAGGCCACCGACCCGGCCGTCTGCGGCGTCCTGCGGTAGCCCGACCGCTCCACCAGGCCGGGCGACCGGCCACGGGACCGCCCTCGCGCCCGACGTCGGGGGCGGTCCCGCGTCGGAGATGCATGCGCATGCGCAACTATGGGGACCCTGTCGCATGGGAAGCGTGCCCTCGGGCGTCGTACAGGCCTGTGGCGCGCTGGTGGTGCTGCTCGTGCTGGCGGACGTCTTCTTCACGGTGCTGCTCCCGGCCAGCGGGCGGGGACCGATCCGCAGGCCGTTGTCGACACTGACCTGGCGAGGGTTCGCCGCGGTGGGCCGGAGGCTGGCCGTCCCCCGCCGCAGGCGGCTCCTGACCTACAGCGGTCCGGCGCTCATCACGGTGACGATCGCCACCTGGCTCCTGCTGCTGGTCGTCGGCTGGTCGCTGGTCTACCTGCCGGCGCTGGGAGGCGGCGTCGTCGCGTCCACCGGGCCGACCGACACCGGGTGGGGCACCGCGCTCTACGTCAGCGGCTTCTCCCTGACCACCCTCGGCACCGGCGACGTCGTGCCGACCTCGACCCCCTACCGGCTGCTGACCGTCGTGGAGGCGGCCGTGGGCTTCAGCGTCTTCACGATGGTGCTCACCTACTTCCTGTCGATCTACGGAGCCATCACCTCACGCAAGACCTTCGGCAGCTCGCTGCACCAGCAGACGTTCGGAAGCGGCTCGGCGGCCGAGCTGCTGGTGGGTCTCGCCGACGACGACGACCTCGCCGACGCGCGGCAGCAGCTGTCACGGCTCGCCGAGTTCCTGGCCCACACCTTCGAGACCCACCGGTCCTACCCGGTGCTGCGCTACTTCCACTTCCGCCAGGAGCGGTACGCGCTCCCGCGGCTGCTGCTGGTCAGCCTCGACGGGGCCACCCTGGTGCGCGCGGCCCTGGACGGATGTCGCTACCGGTCGCTGATCCGGTCCGCGGCCGTCTTCGGCCTGGTGACGGCAGCCCTCCAGCTGCTCGAGGAGCTCGTCCCCGCGGCCGCGGCCACGCGACCGTCGCCCGAGGAGCAGCGGCGCTGGACCGCCCGCTTCGAGGCCTCGGTGGAGACGCTGCGAGAGGCCGGCCTGCGGGTCGTGACCGACCGCGGCGAAGGGGCGCGCGAGTACGTCGCGCTGCGCGCCCGGTGGGACGGCCCACTGCGGGAGCTCAGCGCGGCCATGCTCTACGACTGGGACGAGATGGAGGCCGCCGTCCGATGAGGGACCCGAGCGACGTACGCGGGCACCACGGCTGGCGGATGCTGCGTCGCGCCGTGCGCGAGTTCGCCATGGTGCCGATCCTCGTCGTCGCGGCCTTCCTGGCGCTGGCGGTCGTCGCGATCCTCGCCGACCAGACGCAGGTCCCCGGGCTCGACGTGCTGCAGAGGGCCGCCAGCCGGGTGATCGGCAAGAAGACCTCGTCCGCTGCCCTGTCGGCGATCGCCACCGGGCTGCTGACGGTCACCTCGATCACGTTCTCGGTCCTGCTGCTCGCGGTGCAGCAGACCGCCTCGAACCTCTCCCCCGTCGTCTTCGACCAGTTCGTACGTCGCCGGATCAACCAGGTGCTGCTCGGCTTCTTCGTCGGGCTCTCGCTGTTCGCCTACCTCGTCATGGCCGCACAGACCAGCAGCCCACCGGTCGTGGGGGCGGCGATCGCGACCGTGCTCACCGTCGTGGCGATGCTGCTGCTCCTCCTGCTCGTCTACACGACGATCGACCAGATGCGCCCGGCCAACGTGCTGCGCCAGATCCACCGGCAGACGCTGATGGCGCGGGGGCGCCAGGCCCGCCTGCGGGACCGCACCATCCGGGAACCGCGGTCCCGGGCCGGGGTCACCGGCTCCTACCACTCCTCGGTGACCGGCTACGTCAGCGACGTCGGACTGGCGCACCTGGCCGCCGCCCTCGAGGGCGCGGCGCCGCGCACCGAGATCCGGCTGCACGTGCCGCTCGGCGGCAACGTCGCGTACGGCGACCTGGTGGCCACCGTCCACGACGACGACCGGGACGTCGTGGAGTCCGTGCTGGCCCAGGTCCGCCGCGCCGTCGTCATCGACCGGCGACGCGACATCGACCGGGACGCCAGCACCGGCGTCGCCGAGATCTGCAACATCGCCTGGACCAGCGGCTCGACCTCCAAGCAGAGCCCCCAGGTGGCCCGGGAGGGCCTGGACGCGCTGCGGGACCTCGCTGCCCGGTGGATCGACGAGGGGAACCACCGCAGCGACCCCGCCGAGCCGCCGCTCGCGATCGTCTACCCCGACCACGACCTCGACGTCGTGCTGGACGGCATCTACGCGCTCGTCGTGGTCGCGCACGAGTCGCACCAGCACCTCACCGCGCGACGGGTCCTCGACGTCTACCGGGTCCTGCTCGGCCTCGCCCGCGGCGACGTACGGGAGCGGCTGCTGCATGACGTCTCGCAGCTGCCGGGGCTGCTCGACCAGATGCCTCCGTCATGGCTGCTCGACGACGCGAGACGCTCGCTCGACGAGACGATCGACGCCTCGGCGGACCTCGACCGTGGTCGGTGAGCCGGGCGGCGCGCCGAAACCCGGTCGCACCGGGCGACTCCCGGCACCTAGGCTCGACCCGCCATGGACGACTTCCCCCCACGCGTCAGTGTCTTCCACACCCTCCCTGGGGAGACGACCACACCAGCACCGGACCTGAGGTCGCCGGCCCGCTTCCTCCTCGGACAGCTGCGCGGGCAGAGGGCGGTGATCGCGAGCGCCACCGCCGTCGGGATCCTGTGGCAGCTGCCGATGACGGTCGGTCCGTGGCTGGTCGGCCGCGCGGTCGACCGCGGCATCCTGGCCGGGTCGACGACCTCCACGCTCCGGTGGACCGCGCTGCTGCTGCTCGTCACGGTGGTCGGCGCGGCCTTCGGGATCGCGATGCACACCCTCGTGGTCCGCAGCTGGCTGATCGCGCTCTACGGCACCACGTTGACGGTCACCCGCAAGGCCGTGCAGCTGGGCCACGTGCTGCCGCGGCGCACGCCGACGGGCGAGGTGCTCAGCGTGGCGGGCAGCGACGCCGACGAGTTCGGCGGCCTCACCGAGATCACCGCGCGCGGACTGTCCCAGCTCGTCGCCTTCCTCACCGTCGCGACGATCGTCCTGCTCACCTCTCCGACGCTGGGACTGATGGTGCTCGCCGCGGCACCCGTGCTGGTCGGCGTCGCGCTGCCGCTGCTGCGCCCCCTGCACCGCCGTCAGGAGACGGAGCGCCAGCGCACCTCGACGCTGACCTCCCTGGCGACCGACATCGTCGCGGGCCTGCGCATCCTCCGCGGCATCGGCGGGGAGAGCACCTTCGGCCGCAACTACACCCGGCAGTCCCAGCTCACGCGCCAGGCCGGGGTGTCCGCCGGCGTCTGGCAGGCGGCGATCGAGGCGGTCGGCGTGCTGATGTCCGGCTGCTTCCTGGTCCTGCTCATGTACGCCGGCACGCGCGCGGTCGACTCCGGCGAGCTGACGGTGGGCGAGCTGGTCAGCTTCCTCGGCTACGGCCTGTTCATGGTCGGCCCGATCCGGACGTTCTTCGAGCTCGCCCAGAAGCTGACCCGGTCCCTGGTGTCGGCGCGCAAGGCGGTGGCGGTGCTCGAGCTGGCACCCCCCTGGCGGGAGCCGGCGGCGCCGGCCGCGCTGCCGGTGGACGGCGACCTGGTCGACGAGGCGAGCGGCTTCGTCGCGCGTCCTGGACGGCTCACCGTGGTGGTGACCTCGGTCCCGGAGTCCTCGGCCGCCCTGGCCGACCGGCTGGGGCGCTGGTTCACGGTCGAGGAGGAGCCGCCGCCCCTGCTCGAGCCGACCGGTCGCGGCTGGGGCCGCCGCGCCCGCGCGGGACGCCGGCAGCGACGCGAGCTGCTCGCCGCCCGGGACGCGGCACGAGCAGCCGAGCCGTGGGGTGTGACCTACGGCGGGGTGGACCTCGGCCGCGTCCCGCTCGACGCCGTACGTCGTCGGATCCTCGTCAGCGACACCTCGAGCCAGCTGTTCTCCGGGTCGCTGCAGGACGCCGTGGA
>JAICLD010000037.1 GCA_025927595.1 Nocardioidaceae bacterium
AGCCTGCCGGTGAGGTGCGAGGCGAGCGCCGCCGAGGAGAACCCGCTGAACGGCGCCAGGATGAAGGAGCCCACGGACAGCGGGGAGGTGATCTTGAGGACGCGCAGCATGTTCAGGAACCGCTCGGGCCGGCCGAGGTCGTGGACCAGGAAGACCGTGCCGAGGCCGGCGCCCGCCGCCGCGGCGGTCCGGGCCACCCGCTCCAGGGCTGGGTTCCCCGTGAGCGCCGCACCCTCCGCGAGGACAGCGGAGGAGCCGGCGAGGCCGCCCAGGAACAGGTAGAGCGGGACGTCGGGGGTCTTCCAGGTCGGCGTCTTGAGGATCTGCTTGCCGTAGTAGGACTCGAACTCGGCCTCGGGGACCATGCTGGCCTCCCTCATCGCCGACCTCCGACGAACGAGGCGACCCCCATGGCGACCAGGACGCCCGCGGCCGCGCCGACGTGCTTCCAGATCGAGCCGATGTCCCGGGTGGTGACCACCGGGTCCGGCGGCAGGCCGTAGACCTCGGGCTCGTCGAGCAGCAGGAAGAACGCGCCGTCGCCGCCGACGCCGTCCTCGGGGTCGCGGCCGTAGAGCCGCGCGACGTCGACGCCCTTCTCGTGCAGCTCGGCCAGGCGCAGGTCGGCCCGTTGGCGCAGCTCGCTCACCTCGCCGAACTGGATCGACTCGGTGGGACACGCCTTGGCGCACGCCGGCGTCTCGCCATCCTTGAGCCGGTCGTAGCACAGCGTGCACTTGAACGCGCGCCCGTCCTCCTTGCGCAGGTCGATGACGCCGTACGGGCAGGCCGGCACGCAGTAGCCGCAGCCGTTGCAGATGTCCGGCTGCACGACGACGGTGCCGAACTCGGTGCGGAACAGCGAGCCCGTGGGGCACACGTCGAGGCAGGCCGCGTGCGTGCAGTGCTTGCAGACGTCGCTGGACATCAGCCAGCGGACGCCGGCGTCGTCGGAGGCCCCGCCGGACGCAGTCGCCTGGTCGTCGCCCCCCGGGGCCGCCTGTGGCAGCCCGCTCTCATGCGTGTCCCACCCTGGCGGACCCATCCCGGGCAGGCCGAGGTCCGTGGTGGTCGGGTGCAGCGGCTTCTCCACGAACGCGACGTGCCGCCAGGTGCTGGCCCCGAGCGCCTGCGTGTTGTCGTAGGACATGCCGGTCAGGACGTACCCGTCGTCGGGGACGGCGTTCCACTCCTTGCAGGCCACCTCGCAGGCCTTGCAGCCGATGCACACCGACGTGTCGGTGAAGAACCCCATCCGCGGCGGGTGCTCGCCGGACTCGTACCCGGCATCCCCCTGTACGTCGTCGAGCCGCCCGTGCAGGGACCTGGCCAAGGACTCACGAAGGCTCATCGGTCGGCCCTTCCACTCGTGGGAGCGTCGGCAGCATCAACGGCATCGGCCGAAGCGGCGTCGTCGGCGCGGCGACGGTAGTCCTCGACGTAGGAGGTGAGCCGCTCCCCGCGTGGCCGCCGTCCCGGCCGGATGTCGCAGGTGCCGACCTTGTCCTGGATGTAGACGTTCGGGTCCAGGGTGAGGTTGACCAGGTCGTTGGGCGAGTCACCGGTGGTGAGGCCGTTGCCGCCCCAGTGGTAGGGCAGCCCGACCTGCTCGACGAAGCGGTCCCCCAGCCGCAGCGACCGCATCCGGTCGGTGACCAGCACCCGGGCCTCGATCGCCGAGCGGCCGGTGACGATCGTGGCCCAGCCCATGTGCTCCAGTCCGCGCTCGCGGGCCAGGCGCGGCGAGACCTCGCAGAAGAACCCGGGCTGGAGCTCGCTGAGGTAGGGCAGGGTGCGGCTCATGCCGCCGGCGGTGTGGTGCTCGGTGAGCCGGTAGCTGGTGAAGACGTAGGGGAACACCTCGCTGTAGGACGGGTTGATCGGGTTGGCCGCCTGCTCCACGTGCTGCCGTGCCGGGTTGTTCTGCTGGCCGTACAGCGGGTTGTGGACCGGCGACTCGGGCGGCTCGTAGTGCGCCGGCATCGGGCCGTCCGCGACGCCGGCGGGCGCGAACAGCCAGCCCTTGCCGTCGGTCTGCATGATGAACGGGTCCACGCCGCTGATCGCGTCCGGCCCGCGCGCGCCGTCCTCCGGCTCGAAGTCCGGAGGCCGGTCCACGATGAAGTCGGGCACGTCGGAGCCGACCCACTTCTGCTGGTCGGCGTCCCACCAGACGTACTTCTTCCGCTCGCTCCACGGCGTGCCGTCCGGCGCGGCCGACGCCCGGTTGTAGAGGATCCGGCGGTTCGCCGGCCACACCCAGCCCCACTCCGACGCCACGTAGTCCTGCTCCCAGTGCGGCTTGCGCCGCCGGGCCTGGTTGACCTCGTCGGCGTACACGCCGCAGTAGATCCAGCAGCCGCAGGCCGTCGAGCCGTCGTCCTTGAGCTCGGTGTAGCCCGACAGCGCCCTTCCGTCGGGACCGGTCCCGTTGATCTCGCGCAGCACCGCGTGCCCGTCGGGCTCGCCGTCCTCGGTCAGCGGGTAGTCCCAGGTCATGTCGAGCAGCGGCCGGTCCATCTCGTCGCTGGAGCCGGCCAGCCTCTTCCGGATCCGGTTGCCGAGGTCGTAGTAGAAGTCGAGGTCGCTGCGCGCGTCCCCCGGCGGGTCCACGGCCTTGTCGCGCCACTGCAGCATCCGCTGGGTCTGGGTGAACGACCCCGCCTTCTCGATGTGCGTGGCCGCCGGCATGAAGAAGATCTCGGTGCCGATGTCCTCGGTGACCAGCTCGCCGGTCTCGATCTCCGGGCCGTCCTTCCAGAAGGTCGCGGACTCGATCATCTGGAGGTCGCGGACCACCAGCCAGTCGAGGCTCGCCAGGCCCAGCCGCTGCATCTTGCCGTTGGAGGAGCCGACGGCCGGGTTCTCCCCCACCAGGAAGTAGCCCTTGCAGCGGCCCTCGATCTGCCCCTTGACGGTGTGGTACGTCGAGTGGTCCCCGGTCAGCCGGGGCAGGTAGTCGAAGCAGAAGTCGTTCTCCGCCGTCGCCGCGTCGCCCCAGTAGGACTTCAGCAGGCTCACGGCGTAGGCCCGCATGTTGCCCCAGAAGCCCTGCGAGCCCGCGTCCCCGGCGACGTAGCTGTCGAGGTCGAGGTGCTCGGAGGCGTGCGGCATCGGGAGGTACCCGGGCAGGATGTTGAACAGCGTCGGGATGTCGGTCGAGCCCTGGATGCTGGCGTGCCCGCGCAGGGCCATGATCCCGCCGCCGGGCCGGCCGATGTTGCCGAGCAGCAGCTGCAGGATCGAGGCGGTCCGGATGATCTGCGACCCCACGCTGTGGTGCGTCCAGCCGACCGCGTAGCAGATCGCGCTGGTGCGCTCACGGCCGCTGTTCGAGGTGAGCGCCTCCGCGACCTCCAGGAACTGCTCGGGGGAGATTCCGCACGCCTGCTGCACCATCTCGGGGGTGTAGCGGGCGAAGTGCCGCTTGAGGATCTGGAAGACGCACCGCGGGTGCTGGAGCGTCCTGTCCCGCTCGGCGGTGTTCGACACCGACGGACCGCCGGAGCCCGCCGCCTCCGCGCGAGCGGCCCCGTGGCCGTGCTCGTCGGAGCCCCGGTCCCCCAGCTGGGGCCCGGTCGCCTGGGCGGGGTCGCGCTGGCCGGCGGCCGGGGACTGCGGCGCTCCTTCGTACTGCCAGCTCTCGCCGTCGTAGACGCCCTTCTCCGGGTCGAACCCCGAGAACAGGCCGTCGAGGTCCTCGGTGTCGCGGAACTCCTCCCCGATGATCGAGGCGGCGTTGGTGTACTCCGTGACGTACTCGCGGAAGTCGAGGTCGTTGCTCAGCACATAGTTGACGAGCGCGCCCAGGAACGCGATGTCGGAGCCGGCGCGGATCGGGACGTGCAGGTCCGCCACCGCGGAGGTCCGCGTGAACCGGGGGTCGACGTGGATGATCTTCGCGCCCCGGCGCTTGGCCTCCATCACCCACTGGAACCCGACCGGGTGCGCCTCGGCCATGTTCGAGCCCTGGATCAGGATGCAGTCGGCGTTGGACAGGTCCTGCAGGAACGAGGTCGCGCCACCGCGGCCGAACGAGGTCCCCAGACCGGGAACCGTGGAGGAGTGTCAAATACGGGCCTGGTTCTCGATCTGGATCGCGCCCATCGCCGTGTACAGCTTCTTCATGAGGTAGTTCTCCTCGTTGTCGAGGGTCGCTCCTCCGAGGCTGGCGATGCCGAGGGTCCGCCGGGTGCGGCGCCCCTCCTCGTCCTGCCACTCCCACGTCTCACGGCGGGTCTTGACGACCCGGTCCGCGATCATGTCCATGGCGGTGTCGAGGTCGAGGTCCTCCCACTCGGTGCCGTGCGGCCGCCGGTAGCGGATCGTCGTGACCCGGGTCGGCGAGGTCACCAGCTGCAGGCTCGCGCTGCCCTTCGGGCAGAGCCGCCCACGCGAGATCGGGCTCGCGGGGTCGCCCTCGATCTGGGTGACCTGACCGTCCTTGACGTACACCTTCTGCGCGCAGCCCACCGCGCAGAACGGGCAGACCGAGCTCACGACCTTGTCGGCCGTCGCGGTCCGTGGCTCGAGGTGCCGGCTCCGGGTCGACATCGCCGCGCTGCCGCGGCCCAGCTTGTCCGGGCCGCGGAGCTGACGCAGCAGGGACCACTCGCTGACGAACCCTTGAGCCACAGCGTCCTCCTTCGTGCGCACCCCGAGCCGTGCCGGACGTCTCGGGTGACGGCGAGGTAACCCGTCCGCGCGAGCCTAAACCCGAGCACCCCCTAAGGTGTGGCGCGGAGGCGTTTCTCGTCTGGTGACGTGCGCGGTCCTCAAAACCGTAGGGGCCCGGTAGCCGGGTCCGGCGGGTTCGATTCCCGTCCGCCTCCGCCATGGCAGCATCCCCGTCGGCCCCGCGCCCGGCGGCGCGACGAGCAGACGAACGGGGAGGGACCGCGTGCAGGAGGACCCCCGGCGCCGTACCCCGCGCGCCGACGTGGTCCTGGCCGACCCCCGGCTCGAAGCAGCCCGCACCCGGCTCGGCCACGCGCTCGTCAAGCGCCACGTGGGCGAGGCTCTGCAGCGCTGCCGGGAGGGAGCCCTCGCCCCCGAGGACGTCGTCGAGGAGGTGCGCCGGGCGCTGCCCGCGGCGGCGACGTCCCTCGTGCCCGTGCTCAACGCCACCGGCGTGGTCGTCCACACGAACCTCGGACGCGCCCCGCTGTCCGCGGCCGCCGTCGAGGCGGTGCGGCTCGCGGCCGGCGCCACCGACGTCGAGCTGGACCTGGCCACCGGGCGCCGGGGCCGCCGCGGGCATGCCGCGCTCGCCTCCTTGGCCGCGGCCGTGCCGGAGGCGGAGGCGGTGCACGTCGTCAACAACGGCGCCGCCGCGCTGGCACTCGTGGCCTGCGCCCTGGCGGCGGGGCGCGCCGACGGGGCCGACGGGGCCGACGGGGCCGACGAGGTCGTGGTCTCCCGCGGCGAGCTGGTGGAGATCGGCGACGGGTTCCGGATCCCGGACCTGCTGGAGTCGGTGGGCGCCCGGCTCCGTGAGGTGGGTACGACGAACCGGGTGCGCGTCGAGGACTACGCGGCCGCGGTCGGCCCGAGGACGGCGTTCGTCCTCAAGGTGCACCCCTCGAACTTCCGGGTCGAGGGGTTCACCGCCTCGGTGCCGGTCCGCGACCTGACCGGGCTCGGGGTGCCGGTCGTGGCCGACATCGGCTCCGGGCTCCCGGCACCCCATCCCCGGCTGCCCGACGAGCCCGACGCGTCGACCGCGCTGCGGGCGGGCGCGGACCTCGTCACCGCGTCGGGGGACAAGCTGCTCGGCGGCCCCCAGTGCGGCCTGCTCCTCGGCCGCGCCGCGCTCGTCGAGCGGCTCCGCCGGCACCCGTTCGCGCGGGCGCTGCGGGTCGACAAGCTCACCCTGGCCGCGCTCGAGGCGACCCTGACCGGGCCGCCTCCACCCGTCGCGACCGCGCTCGCCCGACGCCCGGAGGACCTGCTCGACCGGGCCCAGCGGCTCGCCTCCGCGGTCGCGGACGGCACGGGGCTGACCGGCGTCGAGGCCGTGTCCACCTCCGCGGCCGTCGGGGGCGGCGGGGCGCCGGGTGTGGCCCTGCCCAGCGCCGCGGTCGCCGTGCCGGAGTGGCTGGCCGCGCCGCTGCGGACCGGTCCGGTCCCCGTCGTGGGCCGGGTGAGCGCCGGTCGGCTGCTGCTCGACCTGCTCTGCGTCGACCCCGGAGACGATGCGGTGCTGCTCGACGCGGTGTGCCGGGCCCACCGCCGGGGCCGGGAGGCCTGAGGTGCAGGTCGTCGCCACTGCGGGCCACGTCGACCACGGCAAGTCCACGCTGGTCGAGGCCCTCACCGGCATGGCTCCCGACCGGCTCGAGGAGGAGCGCCGTCGCGGGCTGTCCATCCAGCTGGGCTACTGCTGGACCTCGATGCCCGGGATCGGCGACGTCGCGTTCGTCGACGTGCCCGGCCACGAGCGGTTCATCGCCACCACGCTCGCGGGCGTGGGCCCTGTGCCCGCGGTGATGTTCGTGGTCGCCGCCGACGACCCCTGGATGCCGCAGGCCGCGGAGCACCTGGCCGCCCTGGACGCGCTCGAGGTCGCCGACGGCGTGCTGGTCGTGACCCGCAGCGACCTCGCCGACCCCGCCCCGGCGCTGGCCCGGGCGCGGCAGGAGATCGCCCGGACCACGCTGCGGGACGTGCCCGCGGTGACCGTCAGCGGCCGCACCGGCGCCGGCCTCGACGAGCTGAGGACCCGGCTGGTCGAGGTCCTGGGCGCACTGCCGCCGCAGGACCCGCGGGCGCCGGTGCGGCTGTGGGTGGACCGGCGCTTCCACATCAGGGGCGCCGGCACCGTCGTCACCGGCACGCTGCCGGCCGGGACCGTGACCGTGGGGGACGTGCTCGCCCTGCACGGCCGCGACGACGTCCGGGTCCGGGTCCGGGGGGTGGAGTGCCTGGGCTCGGCGGTGGGGTCCGCGTCCGGGGTCGCCCGCGTGGCGCTCGACCTCGGCGGCCGCGCCCCCGAGGAGGTGACCCGCGGCCGCGTGCTCGTGACGCCCGCGGCGTTCGAGCCGGCCGACCTCGTCGACGTACGCGTCCGGGGCGAGGGGCGGGTGCCGGACCGGCCGCTGCTGCACGCCGGGGCGGCGTCGGTCGGCGTGCACGCCCGGCCGCTGGGCGAGCGGATGGTGCGGCTCACTTTGGACCAGCCGCTGCCGCTGCGGATCGGCGACCGGGCGATCCTGCGCGACCCGGGCAGCAGGGCGATGTGGGGCGTGCAGGTGCTCGACCCGGCCCCGCCGCCGCTGACCCGGCGGGGGGCGGCGCGGCTGCGTGCCAAGGAGCTCGCCGACGCCGACGGCTCGGCGGTGTCGGAGGTGGACCGGCGAGGCCTCGTGCCCCGGTCCCTCCTGGACCGGGTCGGCGCGAGCGGCGAGCTGCCCGAGGGTGCCGTCGAGGCGGCCGGCTGGGTGCTGTCGCGAGAGCGTGCCGAGGACCTGCGAGACGCCCTGGAACGGCTGGTCCGCACCGCCTCGACCCCCGCCCGCCCCGGTGTCCCGGTGGCGCAGGCCGCCCACGAGCTCGGTCTGCCCGACGAGCGGCTGGTGGCAGCGCTGGTGGCGCCGCCGCTGCGCCTGTCGGGCGGCCGGGTCCACGACCAGCGCGAGGTCGACCTGCCTCCCGAGCTGGGGGCGCCGCTGGCGGCGCTGCGCGCGGACCTCGCGGCGCAGCCGTTCGCGGCACCGGACGCGGACCGGCTGGCCGCGCTGGGGCTGACCCCGCGCGACCTCGCGGTGCTGGCCCGGGCCGGGCAGCTGCTGCGGGTGGCCGACACCGTGGTCCTGCTGCCGGGCGCAGACGACCGCGCGCTCGAGGTGCTGCGGGACCTGCCCCAGCCGTTCCCGGTCGCGGCGGCGCGCGAGGCGCTCGGCTCCACCCGGCGGGTGGTGCTGCCGCTGCTGGCGCACCTGGACCGCACCGGCCGCACCCGGCGCCTGCCCGACGACCGCCGTACGGTCCGGGGCTGAGCAACCCCTGAGAAGTGGGCGGGAACCATGGCGTGAGCCACCTCCCGTCGCTAGGGTCGGGTACAGGTCGCTGTTCGATGGCGGCCGGTGGACCACCCGGGTGCTCCGCTGACGAACGCCGGCGAACAGCTCGCTTCCCCCGCTGGAAAAGACGGCGGGGGCTCCTCCCCTCACGGGGATCCATGCGTGGCGGTGACCATGTCCAGCATCACGTCCCTGCACGCCCCCGCCGACAGCCCGACCGACAGCCCGGGGCCGGGGCCGGGGACCCGCGCCTACCGCGCCGAGCAGACCGAGGCCCTCCTGCGGCGCAGCGCCGACGCTTCCGCGCCCGAGCGCCAGTGGCTGCTCGAGGAGGTCGTGCGGCTCAACATCGGCGTCGCGCACGCCGTGGCGGCGCGCTACCGGTCCCGTGGCATCGACCAGGACGACCTCGAGCAGGTGGCCGGACTCGCGCTGGTCAAGGCGGCTCACGGCTTCGACCCGACCGCGGGACACCCCTTCCTGTCCTACTGCGTCCCCACGATCCGGGGCGAGATCAAGCGCTACTTCCGCGACCACGGCTGGATGGTCCGCCCGCCCCGCCGGATCCAGGAGCTCCAGGCGCGGATCTCGGCGGCCGAGGCGGAGCTCACCTACGCCCTCGGCCGCTCGCCGCGGCCGTCCGAGCTGGCGGTCCACCTCGACGAGTCCCTGGAGGACGTGACCGAGGCCCTGTCCAGCGACGGCTGCTTCACCCCCGCCTCGCTGGACCGGCCGCTGGGCGACAACGGGTCGGTCAGCCTGGGCGACGCGCTGGGCGGCGAGGACACGTCCCACAGCGCCGCCGAGGCGCGGGTCCTGCTGGCGCCCGCGGTCCGCCGGCTGGGCGACCGCGACCGGCGCATCCTCATGCTGCGGTTCTTCCGGGGCTGCACGCAGCAGGAGATCGCCGAGGACATCGGCGTCACCCAGATGCAGGTGTCCCGCCTGCTCAGCCGGATCCTGGCCGACCTGCGGGAGAGCCTCCACGGGACGCCGGCGGCGCCGGGCCTGAGCTGACCGCGGCGCCGGCTCGCCGGTCAGCCGGCGGTGCCCGTCAGGGCCTCGGCGGCCACCGCGACGTCGCGCACCAGCAGGCCGTAGTCGCGCTCCCGGTCCCGGCTCCGGAGCACGGCGGCCGGATGGGCCGTGGTCACCACCCAGTCGGGCTCGTGCCGGCTGCGGACCGAGCCACCGACGTCCTCGGGCCACGGCAGCAGGTGGCCGCGGGACTCCCCGACCCGGAACGACGTCCCGTAGAGCGCCTTGCCGGCGGTCCCGCCGAGCAGCAGCACGCCGGTGGGCCGCACCATCTCGAGCTCGGCGACCAGCCAGGGACCGCAGGCGGCGACGTGCACGCGGCCGGGCGAGCGGTGGATCCGCTGCTTGCCACGGGTCCCGGAGAACCGGAAGTGCTTGACGACGTTGGTCACGTACACCTCATCCGGGTCCACGCCACCCTCGGCGAGCGCCCTCGTCAGCAGCGCCCCGGCGGGTCCCACGAACGGCAGCCCCTGCCGGTCCTCCTGGTCCCCGGGCTGCTCCCCCACCACCATCAGCGCGGCCCGCTCGGGCCCACGCCCGCCGACCCCCTGGGTGGCGCCCTGGAAGAGCTCGCAGCCCTGGCACGCGTTCACGCCGTCACGCAGCGTCTCCGGTGTACGACGCTCCGGGACCCACCATCGGGCTCCCGGTCGTTCCACGCGTCCACACCTTCCCGCTCGTCTCGGCCGGTGCGACGTACCCAACCCGTGCGGCCGCTAACGACGGGCCGCGCACGGGAGTAGCGCCGCCGGTCCGTGGGTACGCCGCCCGGACCCGTTCGAGAACCCGTGGAGGCAGCATGGATCCCAAGAAGCCCGCCGAGGCCATCAAGGAGGCGGCCGGCGCCGTCGTGTCGAAGGCGGCGAGCCTGCTGGAGCCCACGGTTCCCGGCGTCCCGTCCCCGGAGCCGCCGTCGCTGGAGGAGCCGACGCAGCCGCGCGGCCCGCTGCCCCCGAAGCCGGACCAGGACGGACCCGAGACCCGCACTCCCACCGGGGCCGAGACCGGCGCGCCGAAGACGGCGGTCGGTCCCCAGGGCGCGCACCTGACCACCGCCGACGGCCTGCGCCTGCGCGACACCGACCACTCCCTCAAGGCCGGGTCGCGCGGTCCGACACTGCTCCAGGACCACCACCTGCGGGAGAAGATCACCCACTTCGACCACGAGCGGATCCCGGAGCGGGTCGTGCACGCACGCGGTTCGGCGGCGCACGGGGTGTTCGTCGGCTACGGGACCGCGACGCCGGTGTGCCGGGCCGGCTTCCTGGCCGAGGGCGTGGAGACGCCGGTGTTCGTGCGGTTCTCCACGGTGCTGGGCTCGCGGGGGTCCGCGGACACGGTCCGCGACACCCGCGGCTTCGCGACGAAGTTCTACACCGAGGAGGGGACCTTCGACCTCGTCGGGAACAACATGCCGGTGTTCTTCATCCAGGACGGGATCAAGTTCCCCGACGTGGTCCACGCGGCCAAGCCGCACCCGGACCGGGAGATCCCGCAGGCGCAGAGCGCCCACGACACCTTCTGGGACTTCGTGTCGCTGCACACCGAGGCCCAGCACCACACCCTGTGGAACATGTCCGACCGGGGCATCCCGCGCTCCTTCCGGATGATGGAGGGCTTCGGGGTGCACACGTTCCGGCTCACCGACGCCGACGGCGGGACGTCGCTGGTGAAGTTCCACTGGAAGCCGAAGCTCGGCGTGCACTCGCTGACCTGGGAGGAGGCCCAGCTGCTCGGTGGCATCGACCCGGACTTCCACCGCCGCGACCTCGCCGACGCCATCGAGGCCGGGGCCCGGCCGGAGTGGGAGCTGGGCCTCCAGGTCTTCCCCGACACCCCGGAGCAGACCTTCGAGGGGATCGACCTGCTCGACCCCACGAAGATCGTCCCCGAGGAGCTCGCGCCCGTGCAGCCGATTGGGCGGATGACCCTCACGCACAACCCGACCAACTTCTTCGCCGAGACCGAGCAGGTCGCCTTCCACGTCGGGCACCTCGTGCCCGGCATCGACGTGAGCGACGACCCGCTGCTGCAGGCGCGGCTGTTCTCCTACCTGGACACGCAGCTGACCCGCCTCGGCGGCCCGAACTTCAAGCAGATCCCGATCAACCGCCCGCACGCGCCCGTCAACGACATGCTGCGCGACGGGTTCCACTACGACGCCGTGCCCGGTGGCGTGGCGCCGTACCGGCCGAACTCGCTCGACGGCGGGTGCCCCTTCGTCGCGGGCGCGGACGAGCACGCGTTCGTCGAGGCCCCGGTCCGGATCCCGGAGTCCCGCAAGGTGAGGGAGGCCCCGGCCTCGTTCGCGGACCACTTCAGCCAGGCCCGGCTGTTCTGGCAGAGCATGACCCCGGTCGAGCAGCAGCACATCGTGCTCGCCTACACCTTCGAGCTCGGCAAGTGCTACGAGCAGACCATCAAGGAGCGGCAGCTGCGCGCGCTGGCGAACATCGACGCCGAGCTGTGCCGCCAGGTGGCGGCCGGGCTCGGGCTGCCCGCCCCGGAGGCGAGCGAGCCGGTGGCCGAGGTGACCCCCAGCCCCGCGCTGTCGCAGGTCGGCGGCGAGTGGCCCACCGAGGGCCGGATGGTCGGCATCGTGGTGGACGCGGAGGACCCCGCCTCGGTCGAGGGGCTCGGCGCGCTGCGGTCCGCGGTGTTCGCGGCCGGCGGGGTGCCGCTCGTCGTGGCCGGGCACGGCGGCCTGGTCGGGGACGGGGTCGCGGTGCAGCGCACCTTCGGCACCGGCCGCTCCGTCGAGCTCGACGCCCTGCTGCTGGCGGGTGCCCCCGGTCCGGCGGCCGACGCGCTCCCGGCCCGGGACGCCAGGGCCGGTGCCCCCTCCGCGGTGGTCGACCCACGGGTGCGGCTCCTCGTCGAGGAGTGCTACCGCCACGCCAAGGCGATCGGCGCCTGGGGGCGCGGGGTGGAGGCACTGACGGCCGGCGGTGCGGTCCCCGAGGACCCCGGGGTGGTCGTGGGGGACGACGGCGAGACGGTGCTCTCCGAGGTGCTGGGCCTGCTCGCGTCGCACCGGGCCTGGGAGCGGTTCCCGGCCTGAGCCGGTCCCGCTGCGCCGCTGGCTAGTGGCGGCGCAGCGGGGCGGGGATCCGGTGGTGGGCGACCGCCGCGCGTGCGGCGTTCATCCCGGGTGCGCCGTGCACGCCACCCCCCGGGTGGGCCGAGGCGGACGCCAGGTAGAGGTTCCCGATGCCGGTCTCGGCGCGACCGAGCCCCGGCACCGGCCGGAACACCAGCTCCTGGTGCAGCTGGGAGGTGCCTCCGTTGATCGCCCCTCCGACGAGGTTGGCGTCGCGGGCCTCGAGCTGCGACGGGCCGAGCACCCGGCGGCCCACGACCAGGCTGCCGAAGCCCGGCGCCAGCCGCTCGAGACGGGCCTGGACGCGGTCGCCGAACCGCTCGAGCTCGCCGTGGTCCCAGGACCCGGTGAGACGGTCCTCGCCGCCGTCGTGGGAGACCTGCTGCGGGACGTGCGTGTAGGCCCACATCGACTCGGTGCCCGCCGGTGAGCGGGACGGGTCGGAGGTGGTCATCTGGCCCGCGAGCAGGAACGGGTGCGCCGGGATGATCCCCACGGCGACCTGGCTGGTCGCCTCGGCCATCTGCGTCAGCGAGTCCGCGACGTGCACGGTCCCCGGCGCGTAGGCCGGCTCGACCGCCCACGGCACCGGACCGCTCAGCGCCCAGTCCACCTTGACCGTGCCCGGGTCGAGCTCGAAGCGGCGCATCCCCCGGCGCACCCGCGCCGGCACGTCGGCCTCCGCGACCAGGCCTCCGAACAGGTGCGGCGCCACCACGTCGGCCAGCACGGCGCGCTCGGCGACGTACCGGTCCCCGGCGGCGGTGCGTACGGCGGTGGCGCGGCCGCCCTCGACCTCGATCCGGGTCACCTCCGTGGAGCAGTGGACGACCGCGCCCAGCGAGCGGGCCCGGCGGACCAGGGCCTCGGCGAGCTGTCCGGCCCCTCCCTCCGGGACGGGGTACCCGACGGTCTGCGCGAGCATCGTCAGCAGCAGGCCCATCAGTCCGGAGCCGACCGCGTCGAGCGGGATGTCGGCGTGGCCGGCGTTGCCGGTCATCATCAGCCGGGCCGCCTCGCCGCCGAAGCGGTGCCGACCGAGCCCGAGCGCGGGCATCAGCAGGGTCTTGACGAAGCTCAGCCCGCCGACGGACGGCAGCCGCGCGATCGTCGCGAGACCCGCCCGCACCGGGGGGAACGGCGTGAGCAGGGCCCGGACGAGCTGGTCGCCGATCCGGTCCCACTCCCCGCACAGCTCCAGCCACGCGTCGCCGTCGCCGGCGTGCTGCTCGTCCATCAGCCGGGCGGTGACCTCGCGGTCGCGGTGCAGCAGCGCCCACGGCTGGTCCGGCCGCGCGTGCCCGAGCACGGCGGGTGCGTGCCGCCAGGTCAGCCCGTGCGCCTCGAGGTCGAACGAGCGCACCGTGGGCGAGCCGGCCGCGAGCGGGTAGAACGCGCTGAAGGTGTCGTGGACGTAGTCCGGGTGCACCTCACGGTCGCTGCGCACGGCCCCACCCACCTCGGGCTGCGCCTCGAGGACGAGCACCGACCAGCCCCGGTCGAGGAGGTGGTTCGCGGCGACGAGCCCGTTGGGACCCGCGCCGACGACGACGGCGTCGTAGCGCTCCGTCACAACGGTCCTCGACCCTCGGCGACCAGCGCGAGGCGCTTCAGGGTCTCGGTGTTGCGCCACTTGATCATCGGGGCCCGCACGATCTTCGGGACGAAGCGTCCGGGGCCCTCGGTGGCGTCCTCGCGCAGCAGGACCCGGGTCCGGGAACCCTCCGGCTCCAGGTGGACCTCGACCAGGGCCTCGCCCAGGGGCCAGCCGGCGGCGCGCAGCCGCAGCAGCCGCCCGGGCTGGGAGTCCAGCACCAGCGTGTCGTCGTCGATGACCACCGGCCACACGCCGATCGAGTGCTGCAGCTTCGACCCCACGTCGGGCCAGGTCTCGTCGACGTCCCGCATCCGCGTCGCTCCCACGACCCACAGCGGGTAGAGCCAGCCGTCGGCGAGCACCTTCCAGACCTGCTCGGGCGAGGCGTCGATGACACGGGTGTTCTCGATCATCGGGTCTGCTACCCGCGGGCCGTCGTCGGCATGCGCCCGGCCGCTCCTGCCCCCTCCCACCGGGCCACCCAGTAGCGGACGCCGAAGGGGTGCTCCGCCAGGTCGAGCCGCGCGGACGCGGGCGGCCCGAGGACCCGCCCGACCAGCCGCAGCACGGGGGCGCCCGCGCACAGCAGCTCACCGGCCAGCGCCGGGTCCAGCCCGGCCAGCGCCCCGGGGTCGCCCTCCCGCAGCGCCCGCTCGACACCGCCGTCGAACCCCGCGGCGCGTGGGTCGAGGCCGCCGGGAGCGTCCGGGCCCCGGCACGCGGTGCCGTCAGCGACGGCCAGCACGGTGTCGGGGAGGCGCTCGGGGTCCGCGTCGGAGGCGGTCGCGACGAGCTCGTCGACCGGGCCCGACCACCCGGCCGCGACCAGCAGAGCCCTGCCCACGCGCGCCCCGAGCGGGTCGGCGGAGAGCACCAGCACCGGACCGGCGGACCGGGTCACCAGCCACGCGACCGCGCGCCGGGCCGCGGCCCGGACCTGCGGCACCGGGTCGACGAGGGACCCGTGCTCGGGCAGCAGCAGCGGCGTGGACGGGACGAGGGCGAGGTCGCTCACGCGAGCCCCCGGACGGCCCGCGCCGGCGGTCGGTGCCCGGTGACGGACCGGACCATGTCGACGACCTGGCGGGTGGGCACCACGTCGTGGACCCGGTAGACACGGGCGCCGGCCTGGGCGCAGAGAGCGGTCACCGCGAGGGTGCCGACCAGCCGCTCCCCGACGGGCACGTCGAGGGTCTCTCCCACGAAGTCCTTGTTGGACAGCGAGACGAGCACCGGCCAGCCCGTCGCGGTCAGCTCGCAGAGGCGCCGGGTCAGCTCGAGGGAGTGGAAGGTGGTCTTGCCGAAGTCGTGCGCCGGGTCGACCAGCACCGAGGCCCGGTCCACCCCCAGGGCGACGGCCCGCTCCGCCTCCGCGACGGTCGCCCGGACGGCGGCGTCCACCACGTCGTCGTACGCCACCCGGTGCGGGGCGCTGCGTGGCGTCATCCCGCCGGTGTGCGTGCACACCAGCGCGGCACCGTACGACGCGGCCACCTCGGCGAGCCGCGGGTCGTAGCCGCCCCAAGCGTCGTTGAGCAGGTCGGCGCCCTCCTCGCAGACGGCGCGGGCCACCTCCGCGCGCCAGGTGTCGACGCTGATCACCACACCGGGGTGGGCGGCCCGCACGCGACGGACGAACGCGACGACGCGGCGCTGCTCCTCCTCGACGTCCACGACGGGGCCCTGGCCGGCCTTGACGCCCCCGATGTCGACGATCTCGGCGCCCTCGTCGACGACCTCGGCGACCCGGTCGAAGGCCCGGTCCTCCGCCCAGGTCGCACCCCGGTCGTAGAAGGAGTCGGGGGTGCGGTTGACGATCGCCATCATCAGCGTGGCGTCGTCGGGGAACGTGTGCCGGCCGAGCCTCAACGTCACCGTGCAGGTCTTCCCTTCCCTCGGCCGCGGGCCGGACGCCTCCTCCAGCCTAGCGACCGGTGCCGCCCCACCAGCGCCACGGGCCGCTGACCGCCTCGCGCTCGGGGGTCGGCTCGAAGACGTTGCCCGGCCCCGGAGGCTGCTCGGCGCGACCCTGCCCGAAGGCGCTCATCAGCGGCCCGACGAGCGCGTCGAAGAGGCCCGGCAGCAGCCGGAAGCCCAGCACCATCACGAGGTTCGTCGGACCGACGTCGACGTCACGGCGGGGCCGGCTCAGGGCGTCGACCACCGCCCGGGCGGCCTTCTCCGCGGACCCGACGGGCGGCGGCGGCTTGCCCGGGTGACCGGTGTAGCTGCCGGCGAGCTGGTAGATCGGGGTGTTCACCGAGCCGGGCGAGACGAGGCTGACGTGGATCCGGGAGCGGTCCCGGCTCTCCACCTGGAGGGTGCGCACCAGCCCGTGCACCGCCCACTTGCCGGCCGCGTAGGCGCTCATGGTGGGGGCGGTCATCTTGCCCAGCACGGACCCGAGCACGACCAGGGACCCCGTGCGCGTGGGCTCGAAGGCCGCGAGCGCGCAGCGCGCGACGTTGGCGGTGCCGAGGATGTCGGTCTCGACCACCTGGTCGAAGACCTCGGCCGGCAGGTCCGTGAAGCGCCCGTAGCCGATGACGGCCGCTGCATGCACGACCCCGTCCACGCGGCCGAAGCGGCGGTGCGCGGCGTCGAAGAGCTCCTCGACCTGCGGCCGCTCACGCACGTCCGCCTGGACGCAGAGCACGTCGCTCGCGCCGCGGGCCAGGCACTCCTCGCGAGCCTTCTCCAGCGTGTCCGGGGAACGTGCGGCCAGCACGAGCCCGGCGCCCTCCTCGGCGAGCAGGTGGGCGACGGCACGGCCGATGCCGGAGCTGCCGCCGGTGACGAGGACGACGCGGGACGGCTCGGACGAGGGATCGGGCACGGGTCCTCCGCGGTGTGTGGCTCGATGTGGGCGCCCCTCCCCGCTACCCCGGCCACGGCGGAGCACGCCCCCTCGCGGGTCAGGCAAGCGTGCGGACCTCGTCGACGGGTCGCCGTGGGCTGCGGGGCAGGCCGGGGCTGCTCAGCGGCAGCCAGCCGACCCGGACCAGGATCTGCGGGAACGCGAGGTCGCCGAGGACGTCGCCCTGCAGGACCCGCCGCGTCTCCTCGACCTCCGTGACCTGGCTGAGCGGGACGGCCGACAGGCCCTCCCGTGTGGCGTGCAGCCAGGCGGCGCTGAGCGCCTCCCCGGCTCGGACCCGGGAGAGCGTGTCGTCCGACGACGTACACACCAGCAGCATGCCGTCCTCGGGCGGCTCCGGGTCACCGACCGGGTCGGGGAGCGACCCGGAGGGGAACCGCCGCACCGAGTCGACGACCCCGAGCGGGTCCTCGCCCGTCGCCCGAGCGGGGCGCAGCGAGGACGGCACGCCCTCGACGCGGGAGGACTCCGTCCAGGCGCCCAGCTCGGCGATGTAGCGCTCGTTGCGCCGCTGCACCCTGTCCGCCTGCGCGGTCAGGGCCTCCAGGCGTCCTCGCATCCCGGGGTCGAGCACCGGCAGCACCTGGGCGCCCCAGCCGCTGCCGGTCGCGGCCAGTGCCTGCAGCCTCTCCGGAGGCACCGGCCAGGACGTGAGCCGTCGCCGGTCGGTACGACGCGTGGTGAGCGCCTCCAGCTGTGCGAGCGCCTCGGCGTGCGGCCGCGCGGGGCGCAGCCCCACCGTCGCCAGGTGCCGCTCGTCCGCGCCGTCGGGGCAGCGACGCACCCGCGCCGCCCAGCCGAGCCCTGCCGCCGCCACCTGCAGGTGGTGCAGCGCGGCGCCGCAGCTGACCAGCAGGTCGCGGCGCCCCGGGTCGGCGTAGACGAGCTGCCGGCGGAAGTCGGCGAACAGGTCGATCCTCGACCCGCCGACCCGCCAGGTCCACGGCTGGGTGTTGTGCACGCTGGGCGCCCGGCACGCGAGCTCGAGGATCTCGTCGACCGGCGGGGCGGAGTGCCCCGGAGCGGCGACGGGACCGGTCACGATGGGGGCGCTCACCGCGAGGCCTCCTCACGCTCGTGGGACCCGGGCTCCG
>JAICLD010000019.1 GCA_025927595.1 Nocardioidaceae bacterium
GACCGGCATGTAGGACAGCTTCACGCCCTCGCGGGCCGCGAAGTCGGCCTTGACCGAGTCACGCAGCCGCGAGATCGCCGTGACATCGACCTCGACGACCGTCGTCAGCTGGGCGCTGCTCTGCAGCGACTCGACCATCCGCTGGGCGATCACCTTGCGCAGCCGGCTCATCGGCTCGGTCTTGCCCCGCAGCGGGCTGGGCGCCGGCGCGGCGCCGGCACCGGACGCGGCCGGGGCGCTCTCGGCGGCCGGGGTGGCGGCCGGCTGGGCGGCGGCCTCCTCCTGACGCTTCGCGGCGTCGAGCACGTCCTGCTTGCGGATCCGGCCACCGACCCCGCTGCCCTCGAGGGTGGACAGGTCCACGCCGTGCTCGGCGGCCATCTTGCGGACCAGCGGGGTCACGTAGGCGCCGCCGTCCGAGGACCCGCGGGAGCCGGCGCCCGACTGCTGCGCCGCCCGGGCCGGCTGCTGGGTCTGCTGCTGGGTCTGCTGCTGGGTCTGCTGCTGCGGCTGGGAGGCCCCGGTCGGCTCAGCGGTGCGCTGCTGGCCCGGCGTGGGCTCCTCGGACGGGACCGGCTCCTCCTGCCGCTGCTCCTGCTGCTCGGGCTCGCCTTCGGGCTCCTCGCGAGCGGCCGACGGGTCCGGCGTGGACCCCTGGCTGGTGGCCTGCTGGGCGTCGCCGTCCCCACCGGCAGGAGCCTCGTGCGCGTCCTCGGCCTCCGGGGCGCTCTGCGGGGCGTCGCCGCCCGAGGAGCCGGCGTCGCCGGACCCGATCACCGCGAGCTCGGCGCCGACCTCGACGGTCTCGTCCTCGGCGGCCTTGATCTCCAGCAGCGTCCCGGCGACGGGGGAGGGGATCTCGGTGTCCACCTTGTCGGTGGAGACCTCGAGCAGCGGCTCGTCGACCGCGACCTCGTCGCCGACCTGCTTGAGCCAGCGGGTCACGGTGCCCTCGGTGACCGACTCGCCGAGCGCGGGCAGCGTGACCGGCGTGCCCGACCCGCCGCCGGACCCCTGCCCGCCGGTGGCCGCCGACTCCTGACGCGTGTCGGCGGAGGAGGAGGCCGTCTCCTGGGCGGCCGGAGCCTGCTCGGTCTTCGCGGCCGGCGGCTCGGTCTCGGTCTCCGTCTTCCCCTCGTCCTTGCCCTCGTCCTTGCCCTCGTCCTGCTGACCGCCGGAGTCGCCCGAGGACTCGCCCTCGTCCCCGACCGTGCAGAGCTCGGCGCCGACCTCGACGGTCTCGTCCTCGGCCGCCTTGATCTCCAGCAGCGTGCCCGCGACCGGGGAGGGGATCTCGGTGTCCACCTTGTCGGTGGAGACCTCCAGCAGCGGCTCGTCGACGGCCACGGTGTCACCGGGCTGCTTCAGCCAGCGGGTGACGGTGCCTTCGGTGACGGACTCGCCGAGCGCGGGGAGGGTGACTGAGGTCGCCATGGGATCTCTTCGCTCCTAAGGATGGGCGGATGCGGGTGGAGTCTGGGGGGAGTCTATGAGTGTGCGTGCAACGGTGTGCCGGCCAGTGCGAGATGCGCCTCTCCGAGTGCCTCGTGCTGGGTGGGGTGCGCGTGCTGGAGCGGGGCGACGTCCTCGGGATGAGCCTCCCAGCCGGTGATCAGCTGCGCCTCGCCGATCAGCTCGCCGGCCCGGGCGCCGACGACGTGGACGCCGACCACCGGGCCGTCCTCGACCCGGACCAGCTTCACGAACCCCTGGGTGCGCAGGATCTGGCTCTTGCCGTTGCCGGCGAGGTCGTAGGTCAGGGTCCTGATCCGCTCCTCCCCGTACGCCGCCCGGGCGGCCGCCTCGGTCAGTCCCACCGACGCCACCTCGGGGTCGCAGTAGGTCACGCGAGGCATCGTCTCCTCGCGGACGGGCGCCGGGTCCCGGCCGGCGATCTCCTCGGCGACGAACATCCCGTGCGCGAAGCCGCGGTGGGCCAGCTGGAGCCCGGCGACGAGGTCGCCCACGGCGTAGACCCCGTCGACCGAGGTGTGCAGCCGCTCGTCGGTCACCACGAAGCCGCGCGGGTCGAGCGCGACGCCCTGCTCGTCGTACCCGAGGCCGGTGCTGACCGGTCCCCGGCCCACGGCGACGAGCAGGATCTCCGCGTCGAGCACCTCGCCGCCGGCGGCGGTCACGCGCACACCCGTGTCGGTGGTCTCCAGCGACTCGAAGGCGGTGCCGAGCAGGCAGCGGATCCCGCGCTTGCCGAAGGCGCGAGCCAGGGCGCGGGAGGAGTCCTCGTCCTCGCCGGCGACGAGCCGGGGCAGCGCCTCCAGGATCGTGACGTCGGCGCCGAAGGACCGCCACACGCTCGCGAACTCGCAGCCGATCACGCCGCCGCCGAGCACGACGGCGGAGGCGGGGACGTGGTCGAGCGCGAGCGCCTCCTCCGACGTCAGCACGCGCCGGCCGTCGACCTCGAGGCCGGGCAGCGTCCTGGGCGCGGAGCCCGTCGCCAGCACGACGGCGCGCCCGGTGAGGCGGCGGTCGCCGACCGCGACGGTGCCGGGGCCGACGAGCCGGCCCTGTCCCTCCACCACGGTGATGCCGCGGCCGCGGACCAGGCCGGTGAGCCCCTGGTGGAGGCGCCGCACGACGCCGTCCTTGTAGCTGTTGACCGCGGCCATGTCGATCCCGTCGAGGGTCGCGCGCACGCCGAAGCGGGCCGAGTCGCGGGCGGTGTCGGCGACCTCCGCGGCGTGCAGGAGCGCCTTCGTGGGGATGCAGCCGACGTGCAGGCAGGTGCCGCCGACCTTCGCGCTCTCGACCATCGCGACCTGCAGCCCGAGCTGGGCGGCCCGCAGCGCGCAGGCGTAGCCGCCGCTGCCGGCGCCCAGGACCACCACGTCGAAGCCGTCGTCCACCCGCGTCCCCTCCAGCCGGGGCCCGGCCGGGCCCGCGTCGTGCGTGCATCCTCGCACCCCCCGCCGACGGGGAGGTCCCGGGTCGGTCCGGACCGCGGTGGGCCGGCTTTCCGGCCCGGTCTGCGCCGGACCGGGGGCCGAGCGGGCACACTGGTCGCCATGGGCTGGATGCAGCGGCTGCGACGCCGCCCGGGCCGGGGCGCGACGACGACCGGCACCTCCGCGCGCACGGTCGACGAGGTGCACCTGCGCGGGTTCGCGACGAGCCGGCGGGGTGTCGAGGGCTTCGTCGAGCCGCGCACCGCGGTCAGCGACGTGACCCTGCTGCTGGTCGCGCACGACGGCGAGTGGACCAGGCGCCGGGTGCCGTCCGTGGAGTGGGCGCACCGGTTCGCCAACGGGCTCGGCGTGCCGTCCTACGACGCGGCCGTCGTCGGCTACCCGAGCCGGATGCGCGAGTACAACCGGCGCAACCGCTCCGACGCCTGAGCAGGGCCCCGAGTCGGCCCCGAGTCGCCCCCGAGTCGGCCCCGAGTCGCCCCGCCGCCCGGCTACCCCCCGGCCAGGTCCGTGGCGAGCTCGACGAGCGTCCCGACGGTGAACCCGGTGCCCCCGGCGGTGACGTGGCCGTAGGGTCCGCGGTCGTTGAACGCCGGCCCGGCGATGTCGAGGTGCGCCCACGGACGCTCACCGACGAACTCCTGGAGGAACGCGGCCGCGTAGAGGGCCCCGCCCCAGGTGTCGGTGTTGTGCTGCATGAGGTCGGCGACCGTGCTCCTCGTGCGGACCTTCTCGGTCATCTCGTCGGTGATCGGCAGCTGCCACCAGGCCTCACCGGCGCGGGCGCCGGCTGCGACGGTCCGGTCCACGAGCGGCTGGTCGTTGCCGAGCACGCCCCCGACCCGGTCCCCCAGCGCGTTCGCGCAGGCGCCGGTCAGGGTGGCGACGTCGACGACCAGGTCGGGGGAGGACTCCCCGGCGAGGACCAGCGCGTCGGCGAGGACCAGCCGGCCCTCGGCGTCGGTGTTGAGCACCTCGACGGTCCGGCCGCCGTACATCGTCAGCACGTCGCCGGGCCGCGTGGCGTCGCCGGAGACCATGTTCTCCGCGAGCGGCGCGTAGGCACTGACCCGCACGGGCAGCCCCAGCTCGGCGATCGCCAGGGTGGCCGCGACGACCGCCGCGGCCCCGGCCATGTCGCACTTCATCGTGGTCATCGCGCCACTGGGCTTGATGCTCAGACCGCCCGAGTCGAACGTGATGCCCTTGCCCACCAGCGCCAGGTGCGTCGTGGCGCCGCGAGGGGTGTAGTCCAGCCGGACCAGCCGAGGCGGGTTCGCGGAGCCGCGGCCGACCCCGACGATGCCGCCGAAGCCGCGCTCCCGCAGCTCCTCGTCCCCGAGCACCGACACCTCCACCCGACCGGGGCGGCGCCGGTCGTGCTCGGCGACGACGGCGTCGGCGAAGAGCTCGGGGGTGAGGTCGCCGGCCGGTGTGTTGACCCAGTCCCGGGCCAGGGCGGTGGCCTCGCCGACGGCGTGGGCCACCTCTGCGGCGCGGCGGGCGCCCTTCGTGCGAGCGACCTCGGTGAGCACCACGACCTCCGCCGGCCCGTCGGGGCGGGGGCCGGTGGTGTACGTCGTGAACCGGTAGCCGCCGAGCATCGCGCCCTCGAGCACCGCCCGGACGTGCTCGTCGTCGCCCGCCGGGAGCGCGAGCGCCACGGACGCAGCGTTGGAGACCTGGCGCATCGCGAGCCCGGCGGCGCGGCGTACGTCGCCGGCGTCGACCCGCTCAGCCTCGCCGAGCCCGACGAGCACCAGCAGCGGGCTCGCGACCGTGCCACCGGTCGGCACCTTCGCCACGTCCCCGGTGGCACCCGTCAGCCCGACCGTGGACAGCAGCGGAGCCCACCTGCGGCCGTACGCCGAGGCGACCCGCTCCCCGCCGGGGGCGGCCTGCGGGCCCTGGGGCGTGCGGACCACGCCGAGCACCACGACGTCGGCGCGGGTCTTGTCGGGTGCGCCCTTGCGCAGCGTGTAGCTGGTCACGGACCGGACTCCTCGGGTGGCGGGATCGTTCGGGGCGCTCGCACCCTACGCCGCCGGGGCCGGCGGCCCCACGCGTCCGCGGCTGCAGGGCTGCCCCCTGCGGTAGTTTCGGCCCATGGACACCGCCCAGGACGCCGCCGGTGGTGGCCAGCCGCTGCTCAGGTCCCCGCTCCACGACCGGCACGTCGCGCTCGGCGCGAAGCTCGCCGCGTTCGGCGGCTGGTCGATGCCGCTGGAGTACGCCGGTGCCGGCGTCGTCAAGGAGCACACCGCGGTGCGGACCGCGGCCGGCCTCTTCGACGTCAGCCACCTGGGCAAGGCCCGCGTCCATGGCCCGGGGGCCGCCGGCCTCGTCGACGCGACCCTGACCAACGACCTCGGCCGGATCGGCCCCGGGCGGGCCCAGTACACGCTGTGCTGCGACGACGCCACCGGCGGCGTCGTCGACGACCTGATCGCCTACCTCTACGCCGACGACCACGTCTTCCTGGTCCCCAACGCCGCCAACACCGCCGAGGTGGTCGCCCGGCTCCGGGCGGCCGCTCCCGCGGGCGTCGAGGTCGTCGACCGGCACCGCGAGGACGCGGTCCTCGCGGTCCAGGGGCCACGCAGCGACGACGTGCTCGAGGCCGTGGGGCTGCCCGCCGGGCACGAGTACATGTCGTTCGTCGAGGCGGACCTGCGAGGCAGCCCCGTCGTGGTGTGCCGCACCGGCTACACCGGCGAGCGCGGCTACGAGCTGGTCTGTCCCGCCGAGGACGCCGAGGCCCTGTGGGACGCGCTGGTGGAGGCCGGCACGCCGCTCGGGCTGCTGCCCTGCGGCCTCGGCGCGCGCGACACCCTCCGCACGGAGATGGGGTACCCGCTGCACGGGCAGGACATCGACCCGGACGTCACGCCGGTGCAGGCGCGGCTCGGCTGGGCCGTCGGCTGGTCCAAGCCCGCCTTCTGGGGCCGTGACGTGCTGCTCGCCGAGAAGGAGCGGGGGCCGGCCCGGCTGCTCCGCGGCCTGGTCGCCGCCGGCCGCGGCATCCCCCGCCCGGGCATGGAGGTGCTCGCCGGGGACCGGCCCGTCGGTCGGGTCACGTCCGGGACGTTCTCGCCGACCCGTCGCGCGGGCGTCGCGCTCGCCCTGCTCGACGCGGGCGTCGTCGACGGGGACGAGGTGAGCGTCGACGTACGCGGGCGACGCGAGGGGTTCACGGTCACCCGGCCGCCGTTCGTGGAGGCGGGCGTCCGGTCCTGAGCGCGGCTCCCAGCCCGCGAGCCCGGCCCGTCAGCCCAACCCGTCAGCCCAGGGACATCACGACGAGCCAGGCGGTGGCGGAGAGCTCCACGGTCGAGCCGAGCACGTCGCCGGTGACCCCGCCGAGCCGGCGCACGCAGTGCCGGCCCCAGCCCCACGCGACGGCGTACGACGCCAGCAGCGCGAGCACGGGGCGCAGCACGGTCCCCGCCGTGGTGGCCGTGGACGAGCGGTCCGGCACGGCCGCGACCACGACCAGCGACCCCACGACCAGCGCCAGGGACACGAGCAGGCCACGGCCCCCGACGCTTCCGGCCACCGTCGCGCCGAGCCCCTCGGGACGGGCGGCCGGGACGCCGCGACGGCACAGCACCGGCAGCGCGGCGCGGCCCGTCACCAGCGCACCGGCGAGGGCGAGCGAGCCGGTGCCGCGGGACAGGCAGACGTCGAGCGCCGCGACCTGGAGCAGCAGGCAGAGCACGACGGCGGCCACCCCGAAGGGCCCGACGTCACCGCGCCGCATCACCTCCAGGGCCCGGTGCGCCGGTCGCCCGGAGCCCAGGCCGTCGGCGGTGTCGGCGAGGCCGTCCAGGTGCATCCCCCTGGTCAGCGCGGCGACAGCGGCGACGGCCAGGACGGCGGCGACCGGGGGCGCCAGCACGGGCGGCGACCACCACCAGGCACCGGCCAGCAGCCGGAGCGGCGCGAGCACGACGACCCCGAGGGCCAGGCCGACGACCGGGGCGAGGGTCATCGCGGTGCCGGCGGTCGACCGGTCCACCCGGGCCGGTGGCCGCACCGGCAGCACGGTGAGGGTGCCGACGGCGAGCCGCCAGGCGTCCCTCATCGCGCCCTCACAGCGCCAGCACCCGTCCCGCCGCGCACCAGCGGACGTCCTCGGTCTCGGCCGCCAGGAGCGCGTTGAGCCGCCCCATCTCGTCGCGGAACCGGCGCCCGGACGCGGAGTCGGGCACCACGCCGGTGCCGACCTCGTTGCTGACCGCCACGGCCCGCCGCCGGGTGGCCCGCCAGGCCGCGACGAGCGCGTCGACCTCGGCGTGGACCGCCTCGCGGGCGGCCTCCTCCCAGGCGGCGTCGTCCCACGCGTCGTGCCGGTCCATGACCCGGGTCAGCCACAGGGTGAGGCAGTCGACCAGCAGCGGGCCGCCGGTGCCGCTGAGCAGCGGGACCAGGTCGAGGGTCTCCAGGGTGGTCCAGCCCTCCGGTCGCCGGGCCCGGTGCCGGCGGACGCGCTCGCCCCACTCCCCGTCGTGTTCGGCGGGGTAGGCGGTCGCGACGTAGGTGACGCCGTCCCGGACGGCCAGGATCCGCTCGGCCTCCCGGGACTTGCCGGACCGGGCCCCGCCGAGCACGAGGGTCCGCCCCCCGCTCGATCCGTCCCCTTCGTCTGCGGTCGGGCGGGGCGACGCCGCGTCGCGATCGCAGACGACGGGGGAGGGGGGCGGTGGGGCCGTCAGCGTGGTGCCGTCCGGGACGGCCCGGGCTCCCCAGTCCGCGAGCCGCCGGGCCAGCTCCGCGGGGGCGGGGTTGCGGTGGGAGAGGTGCACGGCGACGACCTCGGTGCGGTCGGTGACGGCCCCTACCCGTCGCAGCCGTCGCAGCTGCTCGGCGAACGACGGCAGGTCGAGGTGGTCCGTGCCGTGCCCGGTGTGGTCCCCGAACGTCTCCTCGAGCAGCAGCACGTCCAGCCGCGCGTCGCGCAGGGCGGCCACGGTCGCCTCGGGCAGCGGCCCGGTGTCGGTGGCGTAGAGCAGCCGGCCGCCGGGTCCCGCCACGTCGTAGAGGACGCAGGCCCCCGGCCCGCCGTGACGGGCGGCGAGCACCCGGACGTCGTACGCGTCGTCGAGGCGGTGCCGGTCCCCGGCACGGACCGGCAGGAACCGCACCGGCGAGTCCGGTGCGACCCACGGCCGGGCCTGCTCGACGACGTCGGGCGGCCCCAGCACGTCGAGGGGCTCGCGGCTGACCCAGGACCGGAACAGCAGGAACGCCGGCGAGCAGTGGTCCGGGTGCGCGTGCGTGACCAGCACGTGCCGGAGCCGGGTCAGGTCCAGCCCCGCCCGCTGCGCCGCCTGCGGCGTCTCGGGCCCGCAGTCCAGCAGCAGCCGGCCGTCGAGCAGCGCCGACGTCTGGCCGCGCAGCACCCCGTCGGCGCGAGCGCGGCTGCAGGAGCCGCAGGCGCAGTGCGGGTTGGGCCATCCGTCGGCGGAGCCGGTGCCGAGCAGGGTCAGGTTCACGCGGGGTCCTCGAACGCGGCGACGGCGTCGAAGGCCGCCCGTCGTGAGGCCCGGCGCAGGGCGCGCAGCAGGGCCGAGCCGGCGAGCAGCACCACGACCGCCGACAGCACCGACCGCCCGAGGTCCCACGGCAGCGAGGTGGTGACGTAGAAGACGCCGTAGCGCGTCAGGTTGGCGGCGAACGGCGCACCCGCCACGAACGACGTCTCGGGGCCGTAGGAGGCGAACGGCCAGAACCACAGGTTCATCACCGCCCCGAAGGCGATGCCGACGACGGCCGAGTACGCCGCGAGGCACAGCACCTCGGCGCGGCCACGGACCGTTGGCAGGCACCCGGCGAAGAACCCGACCCACCCGGCGGCCACCATCTGGAAGGGCAGCCACGGACCGACGCCGCCGGTCAGCAGCGCGCCGGTGAACACGGTGACGGCCCCGAGGACGAAGCCGAACCCACGGCCGAACACCCGTCCGCCCAGGACGATGACGGCGAAGCTGGGCTCGAGACCGGCGGTCCCCGGTCCGAGCGCCCGGAGCGCCCCGCCGACGGCGGCCAGCATGCCGAGCATCGCCACGGCCTTCGCGTCCATCCCGCCGGCCGTCAGCTCCGACAGCACCACGGCGGCCAGGAGCGGCAGGACCAGCACGAAGACGAACGGTGCGTCCCCGGAGTGCGAGGTGTCCAGCGCCGAGCCGGGACGGGTGAGGAACGGCCACCCGAACGCCACGAGCCCGACGACGAAGACGGCCCCGAGCGCGAGCGCCGGGCGCAGCCGCACCGGCACCAGGGTCTGGGTCGCGCTCACGGGGTCACCGCCGCCTCGGCGAGGGCGACCGCCACCTGGGTGGGGGTGAGCCAGCGCTGCGGCGCCAGCACCTTGGCCACCTGGGGCGCGAACGCCGGGGAGGACACCACCACGTCCGCGGTCGGCCCGTCCGCCACGACCTCTCCCTGCGCCAGCACCAGCACCCGGGTGGCGACCTCGGCCACGAGCTCGACGTCGTGGGTGGCCACCAGCACCGCGTGCCCGCCGGCGGCCAGGTCCCGCAGGATGTCGACGAGGCGGTGCTTCGCGGTGTAGTCCAGTCCCCGGGTGGGCTCGTCCAGCAGCAGCAGCGGCGGACGGGCGGCCAGGACCACCGCCAGCGCGAGGGTCAGCCGCTGCCCTTCGGAGAGGTCGCGCGGGTGCCGGTCCAGCGGGACGCCGGGGGACAGCCGGGCGAACAGCTCGAGCGTGGCGCCGGGCGTGACCCCGGTGTCGCGGTCCGCCTGCTCGCACTCGCGCGCCACCGTGGCGGCGTACAGCAGGTCGCCCGGCACCTGCGGGACCATCCCCACGTGCCGCAGCAGCTCGGACGCGCGCAGGTCGGCCGGCACCAGCCCGTCGACGAGGACGCGTCCGTGCGCCGGCCGCTTCATCCCGACCAGCGTCTTGAGCAGCGTGGACTTCCCCGCGCCGTTGCGGCCCATCAGTGCGACGACCTCGCCGGCGGCGAGCCGGACGTCGCCGCCGGCGAGCGCCGGGACCCGGCCGTAGCTCGCGACCAGGTCGGCGGCCTCTGCCACCAGCCGCCCCTGCGGGACCGGCTCCGCCGGCGGCCGTACGTCGTCGAGCCGCTCGCGCAGCGGACCGGCCAGCCGTCGGGCGTCGCGCACGGACAGGGGCAGCGGGTCCCAGCCGGCGATCCGCCCGAGCTCGACGACCGGCGGCGCCACGGGGGAGTCGCGGAGCACGTCCCCTGGGGCGCCGCTGACCACCGGCAGGCCGGGACCGGGCAGCAGCACCACCCGGTCGGCGTACTGCACGACGCGCTCGAGCCGGTGCTCGGCGAGGACCACGGTGAGGCCGAGGTCGTGGACCAGCCGCTGGAGGGTCGCGAGCACCTCCTCGGCGGCGAGCGGGTCGAGGGCGGACGTCGGCTCGTCGAGGACCAGCAGCCGCGGGTGGGTGGTGAGCACCGACCCGATCGCGACCCGCTGCTGCTGTCCGCCGGACAGGTCTGCCACGGCCCGGTCCCGGACGTCGGCGAGGCCGAGCAGGTCGAGCGTCTCCTCCACCCGCTTGCGCATCACGTCCGAGGGCAGGCCCAGGGACTCCATGCCGTAGGCGAGCTCCTCCTCGACCGTGTCGGTCACGAACCCGGCGAGGGGGTCCTGCCCGACGTAGCCGACGACGTCCGCGAGGTCGCGTGGCCGGTGGGTGCGCGTGTCCCGGCCGTCGACGAGGACGCGGCCGTGCAGGGTGCCGCCCGAGAAGTGCGGCACCAGGCCGTTCAGCGTGCGCAGCAGCGTCGTCTTCCCCGAGCCGGTCCGGCCCACGACGAGGACCAGCTCCCCCTCGGGGACGTCGAGGTCGACGCCCGCGAGGACCGGCGCGGGGGCGTCGGCGTAGGTGACGCCGACCCGGTCCAGCTCGATCACGCGGCCACCTCCCCCCGCGGGGCTCCCGACCGGTCCGCCTGAGGTCCGGCCACCGCGACGGGCACCGGCGTCGGCGGCGCGGCGACCGCCGGCAGCAGGGCCACGAGGATGCCCGCCGTGGCGAGCACCGGGACCGGCGGGACGTCGGTGACGCTGGCGAGGAAGAAGGAGGCCGGTGAGCGGTGGACGTCGAGGAACACCGCCGCGGCCGCCAGGACCCCCGAGCCGCCCACGAGCCACTCGGGCAGCGCCCACGGGTCGGGCCGGTAGCGACTGCGGCCGGTGCGGCGGCCGCCGACGCGGATCCCGGCGGCCGTCGCGAGCAGGCCGGCGACCAGCACCGGCATGCCGAGCCAGTCCGGCGAGGACCCCGAGAGCAGTCCGTAGACCCCGACGCAGACGCCGAGCACACCGGCCCCGACGAGGGTCGCCGTCACGCGCCGCGAGGAGCGTCCGGCGTCCGTCGTACGTCCGTAGCCACGGGCGTCCATGGCCGCGGCCAGGTCCACCGACCGCTCCAGCGCTCCCTCCAGCACCGGCATCGCCAGCCGGCGCAGGGC
Organism: Nocardioidaceae bacterium; assembly: GCA_025927595.1. Classification (GTDB taxonomy): domain Bacteria; phylum Actinomycetota; class Actinomycetes; order Propionibacteriales; family Nocardioidaceae; genus Nocardioides_B. Next base: position 11,402 of record JAICLD010000019.1, read on the forward strand.
GCCGAGGCCGGAGCGGTCGCGTCCGCGCAGCCGGTGCGCCTGGCGGACGCGGGCCGCGTCGGTGACCAGCTGGGGCGCGAAGGTGAGCGCGATCACGCAGGCGACGCCGACCTCGTACAGGGCTCCCGGGACGTGGCGCAGCAGCCGGCGGGCGCTGCCCAGGGCGTTCGCCGCGCCGACGCAGCACAGGATCGTGGCCAGCTGCAGCCCTTCGTACGTCGCCCGCAGCACCGCCTCGAGGGTGACGACGCCGCCGAGCTTGAGGCCGCTGCTGTCGGGCATCGGCAGCGACGGCAGCGTGAGCAGCACCGTCGGGCCCTGCGCCCCCGAGGACAGCAGCGCCTGGAACAGGATCCGGACGACGATCAGCACGAGCGAGAGCTTCAGGAACGCCACGTACGCGCGACCCCAGGGAGCGCTGGTCCGCCGGGCCGCGACGACGAAGCCGGTGACGGCCAGGACCAGCAGCAGCGGCACGGGGTTCGTCGTGCGGCTGGCCGCGGCGGCGAGCGCCACCGCCCACAGCCACCAGGCGCCCGGGTGCAGGGCCCTGGGGAAGCGGGGGAGGTGCTCGGCGCGCACGACGGCCGCGGCTCAGGCGTCCCTGCGGCGACGGGCCAGCAGCAGCCCGGCGCCCGCGAGAACGACGACGACGGCCACGACGGCGACGAGGGTCCAGGAGGTGCCGCTGTCGCTCTCGTCCTGGCTGCTCGAGGCGGCCTTGGTGGCGGTCGCGTCGTCCGCGGCCGTCGAGGACCCCGCCTTGGCGGGCAGGGCGAAGGAGACCTGCTGCTCCGTGGCCGGCTTCGGGGCGTTCTTGACCGTGACCGAGCAGCCGGAGGCCGGGTAGCCGTCGATGCCGCACACCAGCTGCTTGTCCAGCCGCAGGTCGGAGACGGCGTCGAGGACCTGCTGGCCGTTGGCGGCCGCGGGGACGACGGCGCAGGCGGCCCGCGGCTCGGGAGGCTCCTGGCCGCTCGGGGCGTCGGCAGGCGACCCGTAGTCCACCAGGACACCGACCCGCTTCTGCCCGGAGCCGGCGGTCGTCCCGGCGCAGATGTCCGTCACGGAGTAGCGGTCCGCGGGGCTGCGCGGGGTCAGGCCCTTGGCGCCCCCGGAGAGTCCGTAGCGGTACGCCTCGACGCTGCCGTCCTTGGGGACGTAGCCGGCGGGGCCGGTGGTGGCGAAGGCGTAGCTGCCGGCCTTGACGTGGAAGTAGTTCCAGTACCGGTAGCCGGTGGCGGCGTGGGCGGCCGCAGCGCCGGTCGCCCACAGGAGCGACGCGGCGAGCGCGGTCAGCAGGAGCAGCGCCACCTGGCGGGCGCCCTGTCGGAGGGGGAACCGATGGGGGTGGGAGAGGGCCATCGTCGGCCTTTCAGTGACGGCGGTGCAGCGACAGCACCGGACCGGCACCGGCGGTCGGCCGGCGGGCCCGGCTCCGTCCGCAGACCTCGGCGGAAGTGGTGTGGAGCCGCTGTCCCCCCGGTGCTCCGGCTCGCCGGCCCGCCAGGTGCTCGCAGGACGGCCCACGGTTGCGGGTCAGCGCCGGACTCGGACCGGCTTCCCCGGGTGGGACAGATCGGCAGTCACCTTCCCACGGCCGTCGGCGGGTGGTCAAAGCGGGTCCTAGGGTGGCGACCATGAACAGCTCGCCGAACCCGCCGCACTCCCTCGAGCCCTCGACGTCCTCCCCGTCGGCCTCCCTCCCACCATCCCCGTCCTCCGACCCGGGGGCACGGGCGGCGTGGCGGTGGCGGTTCGAGGACTCCGCCGGCGCCGAGGTCGGCCCCACCGAGGAGAGCAGCGCCTCGGGGACGGGTGGCTTCCCCTCCCAGAGCGACGCGGAGTCCTGGATCGGTGAGACCTGGCAGGACCTCCTCGAGGAGGGCGTCGACCAGGTGACGCTGTTCGAGGGGGACCGTGAGGTCTACGGACCGATGAGTCTGCACGCCCAGCGCTGAGCCGGCGCTGCACCCGGAGGCAAGGGCAGCGCTCAGCCGAAGTCGCGGGTGGCCGGGGAGCGGGTCTTGCCGGGGTCCCGCTCGACGGTGTCGCCGAGCACCTCGTCGATGCGACGCATCAGCTCGGGCTCCAGCCGCACCCCGGCTGCCTTGACGTTCTCGGTGACCTGCTCCGGTCGCGAGGCGCCGATGATCGCCGCGGAGACGTTCGGGTTCTGCAGCGTCCACGCGACCGCGAGCTGGGCCAGGGACAGGCCCGCCTCGTCCGCGACCGGTCGCAGCCGCTGGACCCGCTCGAGGACGTCGTCCTGGAGCCAGCGGGCGATCATGTCGGCGCCGCCCTTCTCGTCCGTCGCCCGGGAGCCGGCCGGGTGCTCCTCGCCGGGCCGGTACTTGCCGGTCAGGGCACCCTGGGCGATCGGGGACCAGACGACCTGCCCGATGCCGAGCTCCTCGCAGGTGGGCACGACCTCGGCCTCGATGACCCGCCAGAGCATGTTGTACTGCGGCTGGTTCGACACGAACGGGACCCGCAGCTCGCGGGCCAGCTCGTGGGCGGCGCGGATCTCGTCGGCCCGCCACTCCGAGACCCCGATGTAGTGGGCCTTGCCGGCGTGCACGACGTCGGCGAACGCCTCCATCGTCTCCTCGAGCGGCGTCTCGTGGTCGTAGCGGTGCGCCTGGTAGAGGTCGACGTGGTCGGTGCCGAGCCGGCGCAGCGACCCGTCGATGGACTCCATGATGTGCTTGCGGGACAGCCCGTGGTCGTTGTGGCCACCCGGTCCGGTCGGGAAGTAGACCTTGGTGAAGATCTCCAGGCTCTCCCGCCGCTCGTCCTTCAGCGCCTTCCCGAGCACCGTCTCCGCTCGGGTGTTGGCGTAGACGTCGGCGGTGTCGAAGGTCGTGACGCCCTCTTCAAGGGCCTGGCGGACGCACGCCAGGGCGGCGTCCTCCTCGACCTGCGAGCCGTGGGTCAGCCAGTTGCCGTAGGCGATCGCCGAGATCTTGAGCCCGCTGGCGCCGAGGTTGCGTGTCTCCATGCCGAGGAACCCTACGACCTGGTCCGGGACAGGGTGAGGGCAGGCTCAGTACCGCTCGGGGAGCCGGGCGCCGAGCTTGACCTGCGGCTTGGGGAGCCGGATCCACCGCAGCTGGATCGAGCGCATGACGCCGTACAGCACCGCGCCCTTGGTCTCGCCGCCGGGGAACCGGCGGGCGAGCTCGCGGCGCAGCCGGTAGACCAGCCAGACGGTGTCCAGCGCGATCACGAGGATGGTGGCGGTCCAGAGGCCGTTGCTCAGCCGGGGAGCGAAGGCGGCGGTGACCATGATGACCACCAGCAGCGGCAGCAGCAGCTCGGCCATGCACAGCCGGGCGTCGACGTAGTCGCGCACGAACCGACGGACCGGCCCCTTGTCGCGGGCGGGGAGGAACCGCTCCTCGCCGGTCTTGAGGCCCTGTCGCGTGCGCGCCGTGGACTCGGCGCGACGCTGGCGCGCCAGGCGCGCCGCCTCCTTCTTGTCCTGGGGGCCCTTGACCCGGGCCCGCCGCGCGGCCTCGGCCTCCTTGCGGGTCGGGGTCGGGCGGCCCTTCCCGCCCGCCGGGGTGGCCGGCTCGGCGACGGTGCTGGACGTGGAGCTGCTGCGACGGAACACGGGGGACTTCCTCAGGGACGGGGCGGGCGTGCGCCCCACGATAGTCGTCGGGACCCCTCGGGGCCCCGGGGAACCTCGTGCGGAGCCCGCGCGTTGGCCCGTAGGGTGGAGGCCCACCCGACGTCACCACCGAGGACAGAAAAGAGCCGGCATTCATGAGTCTCATGAAGCGCATCAGCCTGATCTTCCGGGCCAAGGCCGACAAGGCGCTGGACCGCGCCGAGGACCCGCGCGAGACCCTCGACTACAGCTACAAGCGCCAGCTGGAGCTGCTCACCAAGGTCCGTCGCGGGGTGGCCGACGTCGCCACGAGCCGCAAGCGTGTGGAGCTCCAGGTCGCCCAGCTGAACCAGTCGGCCGACAAGCTCACCCAGCAGGCGCAGAAGGCGCTCTCGGTCGGCCGCGAGGACCTGGCGCGGGAGGCGCTGACGCGCAAGTCCGCGCTGGCCGGCCAGCTGGCCGACCTGGAGCAGCAGCGCGCGCAGCTGCAGGGCGAGGAGGAGAAGCTGACGCTGGCCTCGCAGCGGCTGCAGGCCAAGGTCGAGTCCTTCCGGACGCAGAAGGAGACGATCAAGGCGCAGTACACCGCGGCGGAGGCGCAGACCCGGATCAACGAGGCGTTCTCCGGCATCTCCGAGGAGATGGGCGACGTCGGGATGGCGGTCCAGCGGGCCGAGGACAAGACCGCGCAGATGCAGGCCCGCGCGGGCGCCATCGACGAGCTGATCGCCTCCGGCGCCCTCGACGACGCCAGCTCCCTCAACCGCGGCGACGACATCTCCCGGGAGCTCGACGCGCTGTCGTCCGCCTCCGACGTCGAGTCGGAGCTGGCCGCGCTCAAGGCCGGCACCTCGGGCGCCGCCCCGGCCCTCGGGTCGTCCGGCACCGGCACGCCCGCCCAGGTGGAGGCGGCCCCCGTCGCCGAGCCGCAGCAGGAGGAGGGTCGGGCATGATCGTGCGGATCCTGACCGAGGGGCAGTGGGACGTGCCGGACCGGCACGTCGACGCCCTCAACGAGATCGACGCGTCGGTGGAGCGGGCCGTCGACACGGCGGACGAGACCGCCTTCCGCGACGGCCTGGCCCGGCTCCTCGACGCCGTACGAGAAGCCGGCGAGCGGGTTCCCGACGACTCCCTGCTCGACTCCGACCTGATCCTGCCGCCGGCCGACGCCACCGTGGAGGAGGTGCGGGAGCTGCTCGGCGAGGACGGGCTGATCCCGGGCTGATGGCCAGGACCCGCTTCATCGCCGACCGGGGGCTCACCGCCCGGATGACCCTGGTGATGTTCCTGCTCGGCGCGCTGTTCGTCGCGTTCGTCGTGATCCTGATGGGCGTGGCCGGCCGGAGCGGGAACGGCGGCCTGATCCCGGTCATCGGCGTCGTGGCCATCGGCATCGCCTGGTGGCAGTGGTACCACTCCGACACCGTGGCCCTCAAGGCGATGCGGGCCCGGGTGGTCTCCCCCGAGGAGGCCCCCGAGCTGCACGGCGTCATCGACCGGCTCTGCGCGCTCGCCGACATGCCGAAGCCGCGGGTCGCGATCGCCTACACCGACATGCCGAACGCGTTCGCGACCGGCCGGTCGGCGGACCACTCCGTGGTCTGCGTCACGACCGGCATCCTCGACCGGCTCACCGCCGAGGAGATGGAGGGGGTGCTGGCCCACGAGCTCTCCCACGTCGCGCACCGCGACGTGCTCGTGATGACGCTCGCCGCCTCGGCGGGCATCGCCGCAGGCATGCTGACCCGCGGGGCGCAGTACGGCATGATGTTCGGCGGTGGCGGCCGCGACCGCCGCGACAACAACGGCCCGCCGTTCTGGATCATCGCGCTGGTCGTCAGCCTCGTGGTCTACGCCGTCAGCTTCTTCCTGACCCGGCTGCTCTCCCGCTACCGCGAGCTGTGCGCCGACCGCTCGGGCGCGTTCCTGACCGGCAAGCCGTCGGCGCTCGCCAGCGCGCTGACCAAGATCAGCGGCGACGTCGCGTCGATCCCGAGCAAGGACCTGCGGGAGGTGCAGTCGATGAACGCGTTCTTCATCACCCCGGCGGTGAGCGGCATGACGCTGCGGACGCTGACCTCCACCCACCCCAGCCTCGAGCAGCGGCTCGAGCAGCTGGCGAAGGTGGCCGCCGAGCTGGGCCGGCCGATGGACGGCGGCTTCACGGCCGGCGGCCCCGGCTACTGAGGGGGCGGCATGGGACTGTGGGGCGTCCTCAGCGGCCGGAGCAAGCCGGTGAAGGCCGACCTGGACGCGCTGTTCTCGCTGCCGGCGGCGGCGATCACCCTCCAGACCGCCGCGGCGTTCGCGCCGACCGGGGTGGGATCGGTGTGCTTCCGCGCCGCGGAGGGAGCCGCCTTCGAGCAGACCCGCCGCGACCTCGTCACGCTGCTCGACAACGACGACGACCCCGACGTCGAGACGAGCACCGACGACTACGGGTTCACGTGGCTGGTGGCCCGGCAGAGCCCGGACGACCTGTCGGCCCTGGTCACGGACCTGCACACGGTGAACACCTCGTTGGAGGCCCAGGACTTCGGCTCGGGGCTGCTGTGCTCGGTGGTCGGCTTCGCCGACGCCTCCGGCAGGCGGCTGGGGCTGGTCTACCTCTACAAGCAGGGCACGTTCTACCCGTTCGCGCCGATGCCGGGTTCGGCGCCGCGCCGCGACAACGTGCTGGAGCTGCAGGTGCGTGACCTCGTCAGCGGGGAGCTGCCCGTCGAGCCGCAGCTCAGCCGCTGGATGCCGCTGTGGGGCGCTCCGGGCCTGTGACGCCCCGGCGCCCGTGTGCCGTCCTCACAGCAGCTGGCCGTGCGGCAGGTACGGCGCCGGCGGCCGCAGCCCACGCAGCGCCAGGTAGCCGCTGGTCGACAGCTCCAGGCGCGCGGCCGTCCCCACGTCGAGGGCCCAGCCGTTCGCCGGGGTGAGGTGCCGCACCGCGACCGCGACGCCGGGGTCCGATCCGGCCAGGCACTCCCACAGCAGGTCGCTCGCCACCCGCCGGCTGGTCGCGGCGAGCAGGACCGGGGCGCCGCTCGCGTCGGCGAAGGCGTAGCCCGACCCCGTGGGCCGGTCCGCCACCACCAGCCGGTGGTGGTCGACCAGCAGGGCGTGGTCCGGGCCGTGGGCAGCGCCGCGGGTCCGCCGGTCGACGGAGTCCATCAGGTCGACGTCGCCGAGGGACCCCTCGCGGACCCGGTCCACCACCGGCAGCGCCGCCCGAGCCACCCGACCCCTCAGCTGCATCGTGGGGTGCAGGTCGAACCCCGCCATCCGGTAGTGGCGCAGCGCCCGGGGGTCGTCGCTCGCGGCGAGCATCCCCCTGAGGGCGCCGGCGCCGTAGGCGAGGGCCGGTTCCAGGACCCGCCGGCCGACGCCGCGTCCCTGGACTGCGGGACGGACGGCGTACGCCGCGAGCACCCAGGTCAGCTCGCGCCGCAGGGAGAGGGCGGCGCCCAGCAGGCCGTCGCCGCCCTCCGCGACCCAGCAGCCGCGCGGGTCGTGACGGACCAGGTGCGCGGCCCGCTCGCGCCAGGCGCGGGCCCGCTGCGGGGTCCTGCCCGCGGGCTCGGGGTCCCCGACCCGTCGCAGCCGGAGGTCGTGGTCGCGGTAGGCCGCGTCGGTGAGCCGCTCCACGTCCGCGACGTCGTCGGCGCCCATCGTCCGCACCCAGTAGTCGGCTGCCACGGCGGCAGGCTAGCCGTGCCGGCGACGGTGGCTGGCGGGCCGGGGGCGAGGATGGCCGCATGCGCGTGCTGATCGCCCCCGACACCTTCGACGGCACCCTGTCCGCCGTCCAGGCCGCCCGGTCGATCGCCGAGGGCTGGGCCCGCCGCGCCCCGGGTGACCGGCTCGACCTCGTCCCGATGGGGGACGGCGGACCCGGGCTGGTCGAGGTGCTGCACGCCACGCTCGGCGGGGACCTGCTCGCCGTGACCGTGACCGGGCCGTACGGCGGCCCGGTGCCCGGCTCGGTCCTGCTCACCGGCGACACGGCGTACGTCGAGGCCGCACAGGCGTGCGGTCTGCACCTCACGCCTGTGCACCGGCGGCTCCCGGAGCGGGCGGGCTCACGTGGGGTCGGCGAGCTGGTCGCCGCCGCGGTGGACGCCGGCGCCCGGACCGTCGTCGTGGGTCTCGGCGGCATCGGCAGCAACGACGGAGGAGCCGGGCTGCTGTCCGCGCTGGGTGCGGTGACCGACCCGGAAGGAGCGCTCGACGGCGGCGCCGCGGGACTCGCCGGGCTGGCCTCGGTCGACCTGGGTCCCGCCCGGGACCGGGTCCGCGACGTCCGGCTGGTCGCGGCCGGCGACGCGGACGCTCCGCTGCTGGGGCTGACCGGCACCACGAGCGTGTCCGGACCCGGGCGGGGGGTCGCCCCGGACCGGCTGCAGGCGGTCGACGCCCTGCTCGAGCGCCTCGCCTCGACCACCGACCGGGCCGTCGCGCGGCAGCGCGGCGCCGGCGCGGGGGGCGGCCTCGGCTTCGCGCTGCTGCTGCTCGGCGCCGCCCACGCCTCCGGCGTCGCGGTGGTGGCCGAGGCGGTGGACCTGCCCGGCCACGCCACCCGGGCCGACCTGGTGGTCACCGGCGCGGGCGCCTTCGACTTCACCTCGGGCTCCGGGACCGTGCCGCACGCCGTGGCCGCGGTGGCGGCGCGGGCGGTCCGTCCCTGCATCGCGCTCGCCGGCCGGGTGCTCGTCGGCTCGCGAGAGATGCGGGTCATGGGCATCGAGTCGGCGTACGCGAGCGAGGACCTGGTCGGCGAGGAGGCGAGCCTCGCGGACCCGGCGGGTAGCCTCTCGGCGCTGGCCGAGCGCACCGCGCGGACCTGGTCGCGGTGAGTGCGGCGCCCGTGCTTGGGAACGGGCGAGAATGTGCGACCATGGACGACGGCCGCCGGGTCTGCTCCGGGACCACCGAGCACGAACGCCACAGCCGAGTTGGGAGCACACCGATGACCGACCAGGTCCACGCCACGACCGAGACCCAGATCCGGCCGGACGGCATCAACGTCAGCGACACCGCCGCCGGCAAGGTCCGGAGCCTGCTCGAGCAGGAGGGCCGAGACGACCTGCAGCTGCGGATCGCGGTGCAGCCCGGGGGCTGCTCCGGCCTGCGCTACCAGCTGTTCTTCGACGAGCGCACGCTCGACGGCGACGTCGTCACGGACTTCGACGGCGTCTCCGTCGTCGTGGACCGGATGAGCTCGCCGTACCTCAACGGTGCGGTGATCGACTTCGTCGACACCATCGAGAAGCAGGGCTTCACGATCGACAACCCGAACGCGTCCGGCTCCTGCGCCTGCGGGGACTCGTTCCACTGACCGGTTCCCCGGCCCTCCGCAGCATCAGGACCCCCGGCGCCACCGGCGACCGGGGGTCCGCCACGTCCGGCCCCGGCTTGTAGTCTCAGCCCGCCGGCGCCGCCTCCGGCGCCCGCCGTCCGCCGCCTGTGAGGACCCACCGTGTCGCTGCTCGTCACCGGCTCCATCGCCACCGACCACCTGATGACGTTCCCGGGCCGGTTCGCCGACTCCCTCGTCGTCGACCAGCTCGACAAGATCGCGCTGTCCTTCCTGGTCGAGGACCTCCAGGTGCGCCGCGGTGGGTGCGCGGCCAACATCTGCTTCGGGCTCGGCAACCTCGGGCTGCGTCCGGTCCTCGTGGGGGCGGTGGGGGAGGACTTCGCCGACTACCGCGCCTGGCTGGAGCGGCACCACGTCGACTGCGACTCGGTCCTGGTCTCCCGGACCCGGCACACCGCCCGCTTCGTGTGCACCAACGACGCCACGATGGCCCAGATCGCCTCCTTCTACGCCGGCGCGATGAGCGAGGCCCGGGACATCGAGCTGGCGCCGATCGTGGACCGGGTCGGCGGGGCGACGTACGTGCTGGTCGGTCCGAACGACCCGGAGGGGATGCTGCGGCACACCCAGGAGTGCCGCAAGCGCGGCTACCCGTTCATCGCCGACCCGAGCCAGCAGCTGGCGTTCGGCGACGGGGAGATGGTCCGCGAGCTGATCGACGGTGCAGCCATCCTGTTCAGCAACGAGTACGAGTCCGCCCTGATCCAGCAGAAGACCGGCTGGTCCGCCGCGCAGGTCCTGGCCCGGGTCGGCACCCAGGTGGTCACCCTCGGGGCGCAGGGCGTCCGGGTCGAGCGGGCCGGGGAGGAGCCGATCGTCGTGCCCGCGGTCCCGGAGGTCGCCAAGGTCGAGCCCACCGGGGTCGGGGACGCCTTCCGGGCGGGGTTCCTGGCCGCCCTGGAGTGGGGCCTGTCGCTGGAGCGGGCCGCCCAGCTCGGCTGCCTGCTGGCGGTGCACGTGGTGGAGCTGGTCGGCACCCAGGAGTACGAGCTGCACCGCGAGGCCTTCGTCACGCGCTTCGCCGAGGCGTACGGCGCCGAGGCGGCCGCCGAGGTGGCGGCCCACGTCCGCACGCCGCACCCGTGACCTGACCACCCACCCCCGCTGTCCCAGTAGTAACGTTCTGCGTGACCGCCGAATCCGAGAAAGAGGGTCGTCCGTTGCGTCTGCATCTCGCCCCACGTGCGCGCAGAGTGGGCATCGCGACCGTGGCCGCCTCGAGCCTGCTGCTGATGGGCGGCTGCTCGGACAAGGAGCAGGAGTCCCTCCGCCGGCTCGCCCAGCCGGTGGGGATCACCGACCGGGCCCCCGGCATCCACCACCTGTGGATGGGCGCCTGGCTGGCCGCCATCCTCGTCGGCATCCTCGTCTGGGGCCTGATCGGCTACGCCTGCATCAAGTTCCGCCGGCGTCGCGACGACGAGATCCCGGTGCAGACCCGGTACAACCTCCCGATCGAGATCCTCTACACCGTCGCGCCGATCATCATGGTGCTGGTCTTCTTCTTCTTCACCGTCACCGAGCAGAACAAGGTGCTCGCCGCGGCCAGCGAGACCGGACCGCCCGACCACGTGGTGACGGTGGTGGGCCAGCAGTGGTCCTGGGCCTTCAACTACGACCAGGACTCCGCGCTCGACGGCAAGACCACCGTGCACGAGGTGGGCACCACCGCCGAGCCGCCGACGCTCTGGCTCCCGATCGGCAAGTCCGTGGAGCTGAAGCTGCGCTCCCCGGACGTCATCCACTCCTTCTGGGTCCCGGCGTTCCTGTTCAAGATGGACGTCATCCCCGGCAAGGACAACCACTTCAGCTTCACCCCGACGCGTCTGGGTACCTACCGCGGGCGCTGCGCGGAGCTGTGCGGCACCTACCACTCCCGGATGCTCTTCGACGTGAAGGTGGTCAGCGAGAGCGACTACGCGGCGCACCTGCGGCGGCTGCAGCAGGAGGGCAACACCGGTGCCGCCCTCGGCGGTAGCGAGGTCAACCAGCAGAACGGCCTCGTGAACCAGGAAGAGGACCTCGACTCAGTGAAGGGAGCAACACCGTGAGTGCCACTGCGGAGGGCGCTGCACGCGTGAGCACGGCCGCCCGGCCGGACACGCTGGGTCGGCAGATCGCGAGGATCCTCACCACGACCGATCACAAGGTGATCGGGAAGCTCTACCTCACCACGGCGTTCGTGTGGTTCCTGATCGGCGGGATCATGGCGATGCTGATCCGGTCGGAGCTGGCGTTCCCGGGTCAGCAGATCGTCAACGACGAGC
>JAICLD010000264.1 GCA_025927595.1 Nocardioidaceae bacterium
CCCGCTGCGGGGCAAGACCGAGCCGATGAGCCGGCTGCGCAAGGTGATCGCCAAGCGGATGGTCGAGTCGCTGCAGGTGTCCGCGCAGCTGACCACCGTCGTGGAGGTCGACGTGACCTCGATCGCGCGTCTGCGCGACCGGGCCAAGGCCGACTTCGCCGCCCGCGAGGGCGTCAAGCTGTCGTTCCTGCCGTTCTTCGCCAAGGCCGCGATCGACGCGCTCAAGGCGCACCCCTCGCTGAACGCCGCCGTGGACACCGAGAAGGGCGAGGTCACCTACTTCGACCACGAGAACCTCTCGGTCGCGGTCGACACCGAGCGCGGCCTGCTCACCCCGGTCATCAAGGACGCCGGCGACCTGTCGATCGCGGGGCTGGCCCGCAAGATCGCCGACGTCGCCGACCGGACCCGGAACAACAAGATCGGGCCCGACGAGCTCGCCGGCGGCACGTTCACGCTGACCAACACCGGCAGCCGGGGCGCCTTGTTCGACACCCCGATCATCAACCAGCCGCAGGTGGCGATCCTGGGCACCGGCGCGGTCGTCAAGCGGGCCGTGGTGATCGACGACGCGAACCTCGGCGAGACCATCGCGGTGCGCCGGATGGTGTACCTGGCGCTCACCTACGACCACCGGATCGTGGACGGCGCCGACGCGGCGCGGTTCCTGGTCGACGTGAAGGCACGGCTGGAGTCCGGCTCGTTCGACGTCTGAGGACGGGCCGATGAGAGTCGTCGTGGCCGGGGCCTCCGGGTTCCTCGGGACCGCCTGGCGGGACCACCTCGCCCGCGAGGGACACGAGGTGGTCCGGCTGGTGCGGGGCGAGGCCCTGTCCGCGGGCGAGTCGCACTGGGACCCGTACGCCGGAGAGGTCGACCGCGGCGTCGTCGAGTCGGCGGACGTCGTGGCCAACCTCGCCGGGGCCCCGCTCGCGCACTGGCCGTGGACCTCGTCCTACCGGCGGACGTTCACCGCGAGCCGGGTGGCCACCACCCGCACGCTCGCGGAGGCGGTGGCCTCCTCCGACCGGCGCCCGGCCTTCCTGGCCCAGAGCGGCATCTCCGGGTACGGCGACCACGGCGACCGGGTGCTCACCGAGGACTCGCCGCTCGACGCCGACACCTTCATGGGCGAGGTGAACCGGGCCTGGGAGCGGGCGGCGCTGCCCGCGTCGCGAGCCGGTGCGCGGGTGACGGTGATGCGCACCGGTGTGGTGCTGGACCGGCGCGGCAGCGCGCTGAAGCTGCTGCGGCCGCTGTTCCTGGCCGGGCTCGGCGGCCCGGTCGGCCGGGGACGGCAGTTCCTCTCGACGATCTCGCTGGCGGACTGGGTCCGGGCGGCGACCTGGCTGGCCGGCCGCGAGGACGCGGACGGTCCCTACAACGTCACCGGGCCGGACCCGAGACCGAACGCCGAGCTGTCGGCGGAGCTGGGCCGGCTGCTGCACCGCCCCTCGGTCGTCCCGGTGCCCCCGCCGCTGCTCCGGCTGGCCGCCGGGTCCGTGGCCTCGGAGCTGCTCGGCTCCAGCCGGGTCGAGCCGGCCCGGCTGCTGCGGGAGGGGTTCGAGTTCGAGCACCCCACGCTGCGGTCGCGGCTGCAGGCCGCGCTGGCCTGACCTGCGCCATCCGCCACGCCCCGCCGGCGGCCCGCAACAGCGTGAGGTCGCGGGTGTCGGGGCGGTCCCGCGGCAGCGCGCGCCGGACCCCCGGGCCCACGGCCGTCGCGGCGGCGAGCCGGTCGGTGACCCGCAGCCGCCAGCGGTCCGGGGCCGCGTCGAGCACGTGCAGCGCCAGCACCTGGGTCCGGATGCCGCGCACCCGCAGGCCCCGGGCGGCGTACCGGTGCAGCAGCCGCAGGTCGGCGACCCCGGCGGCCGACCCGGGCACGTACAGCGCCCGCAGCCGGGCCGGACTCCCGCAGGCGTAGGCGGCCGCCCGACGGCGGTCCCAGCGGCCCAGCACCCGCAGGGCCGCGGGCGTCGAGCCGGACGAGGCCGCGGAGCCGGGCGCGCCGCCCGCCTGGTCCGCGGACCCGGTCCCGGCGGCTCCGGCGCCGGCGTGCTGCCCCGGCAGCCGCAGCGGCACCGCGAGGAGCGCCACCGCCGCGGTCGCCGCGACCAGCGCCGCCAGCACGCAGGCGACCAGGAGCGGGGCTCGGACGCGGGCACGGGCACGAGGAGGGACCACGGGCCCAGCGTGGACCATCGCGGCTCCGGGCGTCGGGCGTCGTCCACAGGCTCCGGCGTAGGCTCGAAGCCGTGGCCGACCTCGACTTCCGCACCCTGGGCTACGGGCCCGACGCCGTCGACTACCTCGCCGCCTGGGAGACCCAGCGGGAGGTCCACGCCGGTGTCGTCGCCGGAGGGACCGGCACCGTGCTGCTGCTGGAGCACCCGCCGGTGTTCACCGCGGGCAAGCGCACCGACCCCCACGAGCGCCCGGTCGGCAACGAGGTGCCGGTCATCGACGTCGACCGCGGCGGCAAGATCACCTTCCACGGGCCGGGGCAGCTCGTCGGGTACCCGATCGTGCGGCTGCCCGACCACGTCCGCGTCGTCGACTACGTGCGCCGGCTCGAGGAGGCGCTGGTCCACGCCTGCGCGGAGCTGGGCGTGACCACCGCCCGGGTCCCCGGTCGCAGCGGTGTCTGGGTCGCCGAGGACGAGCGCGGCCCGGAGCGCAAGGTCGCCGCGCTCGGGATCCGGGTGAGCCGCGGGGTGACCATGCACGGGTTCGCGCTCAACTGCGACGTGGACCTGTCGTGGTACGACCGCTTCGTCCCGTGCGGCATCAGCGACGCCGGTGTCACCAGCCTCTCGGCCGAGCTGGACCGCGACGTGCGGGTCGAGGAGGCCGCCCCGGTGGTCGAGCGGCACCTGCGCGAGCTGCTGGCCTGGGCGCCGTACACACCGACGCCGGACTACCCCGCCAAGCCGGAGCCGGGCCGGGTGCCGCTGCTGGTGCCGCGGGGCTGAGGAATGCCGCTGCGGCGTAGAGTGACGGGGTGACTCAAGCCCCCATCGCACCCGAGGGCCGTCGGCTGCTCCGCCTCGAGGTCCGCAACGCCGAGACCCCCATCGAGAAGAAGCCCGCCTGGATCAAGACCACGGCGCGGATGGGACCGCAGTACCGCGAGCTGCAGAGCCTGGTGAAGTCCGAGGGCCTGCACACCGTCTGCCAGGAGGCGGGCTGCCCCAACATCTTCGAGTGCTGGGAGGACCGCGAGGCCACCTTCCTCATCGGCGGGGACCAGTGCACCCGCCGCTGCGACTTCTGCCAGATCGACACCGGGAAGCCCGAGCCGCTCGACCGCGACGAGCCGCGGCG
>JAICLD010000241.1 GCA_025927595.1 Nocardioidaceae bacterium
AGGAGCCGCCTCCTGAGCTCCTTCCGCGAGCTCGGTGGGCCCACTACCTGAGGACGTCGCGCGCCAGGGCGATCAGCCCCGCCAAACGCGCCGGGTCAGCGTCGTACGCCGCACCGAACGCGCCGGGTCGGCGTCACCCAGCACCAAACGCGCCGGGTCAGCGTTCGGCGGCGGCTTCGGTCTCGTAGGCGCTGATCGCGTCGACCTTCTCGGCCGAGGCCGACGTGGGGTCGAAGCGGTAGCCGAGCCACTCCCGGGCGAGCCGCCGCGCCAGCTCGAGGCCCACGACCCGCTCGCCGAAGCAGAGCACCTGCGCGTTGTTGCTGAGCACGGCGCGCTCCACCGAGTAGCTGTCGTGGGCGGTGACCGCGCGGATGCCGGGGACCTTGTTCGCACTGATCGCGACCCCCAGCCCGGTCCCGCAGACCAGCAGGGCCCGGTCGGCCTTGCCCGCGGAGATCAACCGGGCCGCCGCGACCGCGACGTGCGGGTAGTGGGTGTCCTCGTCCTGGTCGACGCCGACGTCGATGACCTCCTCGACCCGGTCGTCCGCCTCCAGGTCGGCCGCGATCGCCGCCTTGTAGCGCAGGCCCGCGTCGTCGCCGCCCACCACGATCCGCAGCTTCTGCTCAGTCATCCTCGTCTCCTTCGTCCTCGGTCGTCCAGGTGCGCAGGACCGCCTCGAGGCACATGGCCATCGAGACGGCGCCCGCGTCGGGGGTCCCGACACTTCGCTCGGCCAGCGGCCGGGCCCGACCCACCTGGGGCCGCAGGTCCGCGGTGGCGCGGGCCGCCGACCGTGCCTGCTCGACCGCTCCCGCCCAGGCCGGCACGAGCTCCTCGCCTCGTCCGACGGCGGCGGTCAGCTCGTCGGAGAAGGGCAGCAGCGCGTCCAGCATCGTCTTGTCACCCGGCTTCGCCCCGCCGAGCCGCACCAGCGCGTCGTACGCCGCTCGCACGCCCTCGGCGACGTCCCGGTCGGACGGACGGCCCTCGTCGCCGAGCACCGCGCCGAGGGCCGCGAGGGCGGCTCCCCAGAGCACGCCGGAGGTGCCGCCGGCCTTGGACGCCCACGCGTCGCCCGCGGTCACCAGGGTGCGCCCGGCGCCGGCACCGGCTTCGACGGCCTCGCGGGCGGCGTCGACGGCGGCGGCGGTCCCGCGGACCATGCCGCGCCCGTGGTCGCCGTCGCCGGCGACCGCGTCGATCCTGCCGAGCTCCTCCTCGTCGCCGGCGACCGTGGTCGCCATCGCCTCGAGCGCGGCCAGCACGCTCGCGGCGACGGACCGCGAGCCCTCGTCAGCCTCGGCGGCCGCCAGCGACGGGGCGGCGGCGGCCGCGTCGGCGTCCGTGCGGCGCTCACCGGGCTGCGAGGCGGTCACCGCCCCCTTCCGGTACGCCGGGCTGTCGGCCGGCGCGGACCAGAGCCGCTCCAGCTCGTCGTCGAGCCACATCAGCGTCAGCGAGCACCCGGCCATGTCGAGGCTCGTGACCAGCTCGCCGACCTCCGGCTCGACCACCTCCAGCCCGGCCTCGCGGAGCAGGCGGCCGACCGTTCCCCAGACGATGTACAGCTCCTCGTACTTCGTCCGGCCCAGGCCGTTGAGGATCGCGGTGACCCGGGTCCCGCCGCCCTCAGGCGTGTCGTCGAGGACGCCCTGCACGAGCAGGGCGCCGAGGTCCTCGGCGCTCGGCAGCTCGTGGTCGGCGATCCCGGGCTCCCCGTGGATCCCGAGGCCGAGACCCATCCGGCCGTGCTCGACGGTGAACAGCGGCTCGTCCGCGCCCGGCATCGTGCAGCCGTCGAAGGCCACCCCGAGCGTGCGGGTCCGGTCGTTGGCGTGCTCTGCGACCCGCTGCACCGCATCGAGGTCGTAGTCGGCCTCGGCCGCGGCCGAGGCGACCTTGAACACCGTGAAGTCGCCTGCGATGCCACGACGCTTGGACCGCTCCGCCGCGGGCGCGCTCGCGATGTCGTCGGTCACGAGGACGTAGCGGGCGTCGATGCCCTCGTCCCCGAGCCGCTCCACCGCCTGCGTGAAGTTCATGACGTCGCCGGCGTAGTTGCCGGTGCTGAACACCACGCCGCCGCCGCCGTCGGCAGCGCGGCCCACGGAGGCGGCGTCCGCCGCCGAGGGCGAGGTGAAGACGTTGCCGACCACGGCGCCGTCGGCGAAGCCGGGGCCCACGATCCCGCAGAACGCCGGGTAGTGGCCGGACCCACCGCCGACCACGACCGCCACCTTGCCCGGTCGGGTCCGGGTCGCCCGGACGACCCCGCCGGGGACCGCGGAAACGTGGCGCCGGTGGGCGTCCACGAACCCGACGAGCATGTCCTCGGTGAAGGCGGCCGGGTCGTTGAAGATGCGAGTCACGTTGGGTCCTTTCCGACCTCGGGGTCGAGCTGCGGGAGTGGCTGGGGCCGGCTCAGGACGGGATGAGCGTCACCTTGATGGACTCCGTGCCGGCCGCCACCATGTCCAGGCCCTTCTGGAAGTCCTGCAACGGCAGCTGGTGGCTGCAGATCTCGTCGAGCGGGAGCCGCCCCGACTCGATCATCCGGATCGCCGCGGGCCAGCAGTGCGGGCCGAGGTGAGCGCCGAGCACGTCGAGCTCCTTGTCGTCGCTGATGATGCTCCAGTCGACGGTGACGTCCGAGCCGAAGACGCTGTACTCCACGTAGCGGCCCAGCTTGCGCAGCAGGTTCAGCCCTTGCTTGACAGCGGCCGGGTGGCCGGTGCCCTCGAGGTAGACGTCGGCGCCGTACCCGTCGGTCATGTCCTTCACGAGCTGCACGGGATCCTGCTCGGTGATGTCGATGGTGTGGGTCGCGCCGCACTTCCTGGCAAGCTCGAGCTTCGTCGGGGACATGTCGAGCGCGACCACGGCGGCGGGGTACTTCGCGACCGCGCCGGCGATCATGCCGAGACCGATCGGACCGCAGCCGGCGACGACGACGACGTCCTCGAACCGGATGTCGGCGCGCTCGACCGCGTGCAGGGCGCAGGACAGCGGCTCGGTGAACGCGGCGTGCGCCGGCGGCAGGTCCTTGCTGACCTTGTGGACGAGCGCCTCCACCGGGTAGAGCATGTACGACGCCATGCCTCCGGGGTTGCGGCGCTTGAAGCCGTACATGTCGTGCGGCGCGCACATCCAGTACTCACCGCGCTGGCAGTACCGGCACTTCCAGCACGGCACGATCTGCTCGGAGACGACGCGGTCGCCGACCGCGATGTCCCAGCGCCGGGCGGCCTCGTCGTCGAGCTCGACGACCTGCCCCACGAACTCGTGCCCGGGGATCACCTCGGTCTCGGCCCAGGCCGGGCGGTTCTCGTCGCCCCAGAACTTGGCGGCGCCGTGGTAGCACTTGAGGTCGCTGGCACAGATGCCGACCGCCTCGACCCGCACGAGCGCCTGGCCCTTGCCCGGCCGCGGCACGGGGACCTCCTCCAGCCGGTAGTCCTCCGGACCGTGGCAGACGACCGCCTGCATCGTCTCGGGGATGCTGCTGCCCTGGGGTGTGCTCATCGAACTCGTTCCTCTCTCGGTGTGCTGTGGTCGGTCCTGTCGCCCCGCGGACGTGCACGGCTGCTCGGTGGGGCGACGACGACGTCGATGCCCTGGGAGCGCAGCCGGTCGACGTGCTGGGGCCCCGTCGCGGCGTCCACGACGACGACGTCGAAGGCCGACAGCGGGACGATGGCGTGGAGTGCGCGTCGCTCGAACTTCGTGTGGTCCGCGAGCAGGATCCGCGTCCGCGCGGAGTCGAACATGGCCTTCTTGGTGTCGACGGTCGCGACCTCCTGGTGGAAGGCGATGTCGTCGGTGATCGCCGACGTCGACATGATCGCGGTGTCCGCCCGCAGCGCGGCGATGGCCTCGGTCGTCATCCGGCCCATGAACGCGCTGCACCAGTTGTGGTACTCGCCGCCCAGCGCCAGCAGGGTGATCCCCCGGGCGCCGCGCAGCTCGTTGATCAGCGTCAGCACGTTGGTGATCACGGTCAGCGGCGCCTTGGCGGGCAGGTGCCGGGCCATGTGCATGACCGTCGTCGAGTCGTCGAGGAAGATCGCCTGGTTGGGCTCGACGAACTCCATCGCCGCCAGCGCGAGCGCCTCCTTCTCGACCAGCTGCCGGCTCGAGCGGTAGACGTCGCTGGACTCGATGAGGCTGGTCGACGTCGCCGTGGCCACGCCCCGGCTCTTGCGCAGGATGCCCCGGCTCTCGAGCTCGTCGAGGTCGCGGTGCACGGTCATCAGGCTCGTGCCGAAGCGCTCCACG
>JAICLD010000147.1 GCA_025927595.1 Nocardioidaceae bacterium
CCCAGTCACGAACGCGCGCAGCCGCGACATCGCGAACTGCTGCTCGACCTGGTGGGTCACGGTGTACGTCGCGTTGTTGGTCGGCACCACGACGAGGTCCGCCCCGCCCCGGACGACGGCGCGCACCAGTCCGTCGTACGCGACCTCGAAGCACATCAGCACCCCCGCACGTGCCGGACCGACCCGGAGCACGCCCGGGCGCCGGCCCGGGACCATGTCGCTGGGGATCTCGTCGAGCGCGCCGATCCGGGGTGCCAGCAGCGAGCGCAGCGGGACGTACTCGCCGAACGGCACCGGATGGGTCTTGTCGTAGAAGGCGCCGGGCCGACCCGAGGCGGACCAGACGATCGCCCGGTTGCGCCACCCGCCGTCCGGGCGGTCCCCGACGACCGCTCCCATCAGCAGCGGCGCGCCGACGGCCACGGCCGCGTCGCCGATCGCCGTGCGGGCCGCGAGGTCGGTGTAGGGGTCGATGTCGGAGGAGTTCTCCGGCCACACCACCAGGTCGGGGCGCGGGGCCGTGCCGGCCGCCACCCGGCCGGCCAGCCGCTGGGTGGCGGCCACGTGGTTGTCGAGGACGGCGCGCCGCTCGGCGAAGGCCTCGAGCCCCTCTCCGGGCACGTTGCCCTGCACCGCCGCCAGCGTGACCCGCGGGTCGCCGGGGCGGGTGGCGTGCCAGGGCACGACCGCGGCGGCGCACGCGAGCACCGCGGACCCGGCCAGCCCGGCCACCGCGCGGACCGGTGCACGGCGCACCCGCAGCAGCGCCCAGGCCAGCGTGGTGCCGGTCAGCGCCACGAGGAACGTGACCCCCGCGGTCCCGGCGTAGGCGAGCATCGGTGCGACGGGCGTGTCCTCCACCGCGAAGGACAGCCGGCCCCAGGGGAACCCGCCGAAGGGAACCGCGCCGCGCAGCGCCTCCACCAGCACCCACGTGCAGGCGACCCACACCGGCCACCCCGGCACCCCGTGGCGGCGGCGGGTCCCCGGCTCCGCGTGGGTGAGCACGCCGACCGCGAGCCCGACCAGCCCGTAGCACAGCCCCTCGGCCACGGACAGCGGCAGCCACGCGTAGACCCCGATCACCTGCAGCCAGGGCAGCAGCACCGCCATGAAGGCGGTCCCGAACACCGCGCCGAGCCACAAGCCGACGCGGGCTCGGCCGCCCAGGCACAGGAGGGTCAGCGCCGCGACCGCGAGCGGCAGGACGTAGACCCAGTGGGCCGGCTCGAAGGCGAGCCCGGCGGCGGCACCGGCGAGGCCGGCGACGACGCTGCGCACCAGCAGCCCCACGCCACGGACCTCCTGCCTGCGCGAGCCGGCCGGGCGCCCCGGCCGGAGCCGGGGCGGGGTGCCGCTCGGCCGGGTCCAACCTACCCAGCGACCGGAGGCTCGGCCGCCCCAGGTGCCGGCCGTCGAGCCGGCAGTCCCGTCGCGGGGGTGGACGCGACAAGAGCCCGGGACCCTTCGGACCGACCTCGCGTCCGCTGGCTGCGGAGGTCGAGGCCGTTGTCTACTGGGCAACGGGCTCTTGTTCGCGTCCACCCCGTCGCCACGGCGCCGACTCCCGAGAACCGCTGCGCACCCTGGTTCGTGGTACCCGACCCGGTCACGCGGCCACATGTGTTGTCGACGCCCGACGACGATTCGCTCGATGGAACGCAGCAGAGACTGACGGTTCGAGGTGCCGCCTGTCAACCCGCCGCTGACCTCGCCCTGCGGGGAGAACGTGCAGGTCAGCCGGTTCCCCGGCGAGCCCCGCATCGCCGACGGATTCCGCCGTCGACGGCGTGTCACCGCGCGACACGCCGGATCCCGGGCTAGTCGGTCCCGGACTTCGGCACCACCACGACCCCGGTCGCCGTGGTCGCCACGACGGGCTCCTCGAGCAGCTCCGCGGCCGAGGCGGACCGGTCCGGGCGGCCCCGGGCGACGACGACCGCGCGCATTTCCAGGGTCCGCGACCGACGACCCACGGCGACCACCTCGGCGCTGACCTCCAGGACGTCGCCGGCCCGGACGGGCGCCCGGAACTGGACGTCGGAGTACGACGCGAACAGCCCTTCGTCACCGTCGGTGCGGATGCACACCTCCGTGGCGACGTCGCCGAAGAGCCCGAGGCTGTAGGCGCCGTCGACCAGGTTCCCGGCGTAGTGGGCGTGGGAGTAGGGGACGTAGCGGCGGTGCGTGACGACCAGGCCCACGCGCGGGTCCTCCGCGCTCATGCGGCCGACCCGACGATCCGGTGGGTCAGGTACGACGCCACCTCGCCGGGCGTCGTCCCCCTCGCGAACACGCGGTCCACGCCGAGCCGGTCCGCCGCGCTCTCGTCGAAGCGGGGACCTCCGACCACGAGCAGCGGCCGGCGGTCGCTGGGATAGGCCTCCCGGAACGCCGCGGACATCTCCTGGGTGTTCAGCAGGTGCGCGTCGCGCTGGGTGACCACCTGGGACACGAGCACCGCGTCGGCCTCCTCCTCGCGGGCCCGGGCGACGAGCTCCGGCACCGACACCTGGGCGCCGAGGTTGACCACCTTGAGCTCGCGGTAGTACTCCAGGCCCTTCTCCCCCGCGAACCCCTTGATGTTGAGGATCGCGTCGATGCCGACCGTGTGGGCGTCGCTGCCGATGCAGGCACCCACGACCACGAGCCGGCGGCGCAGGCCCTGACGGATCGCGAGGTTGACCTCCTTGGGGGTCAGCAGCGGGTAGTCCCGCTCGACCACCCGGACCTCGCGCGTGTCCACGAGGTGGGTGACCGGGCCGTAGACGACGAAGAACGTGAACCCGGGTCCCATCGGCTGCGTGTGCGCGACCAGCGGCGGGTCGATCCCCATCTTCCGGGCCAGCTGGGCCGCGGCCCCCTCGGCGTGCTTGGCGGCGTCGCCCAGCGACGAGACCGGGAGGGTGAACGAGACCTGGACCATGCCGTCGCCGGTGGTGTCGCCGTACGGTCTGACCAAGGGGCCCTCGGTCCGCTCGGGCGTGCGGCCCGCCTGCTGTGGTGGAGTCGGCGGGGGTGCCTGGTGCTCCGTCACTGCTCCTCCAGGATCTCGGTGGCGGGGTTGACGTACGCCTCGGACTTCACGGCGACGCCGTCGAGGCCGCGGCCGGCGTCGGCGGGGCGGCGCATCAGGCCGAACGTGCCGTCGGCGATCGCGTCGAGGAGGCCGGTGGGCGACTCGTGGGCGGCGATCCGCTCCAGCAGGTCCACGCTCTCGCCGAGCACCTGCCGGGCGCGCTGGACGATGAACCCGTCCGGGGCCGGGACGAAGTCCTCGTGCAGGTTCCCGGCCGCGTTCATCACGTAGCGGACCGACCGCAGCGCCAGGTCCCGGTCGGACAGCCACGGGGTGACCACCGCCTCGGTCATCATCCCGACGAGCAGGATCCCCTGCCCGGTCAGCGTCCCGGCGAGGGTGAAGAAGGCGTCCAGCAGGTAGCCGCGGAAGACGTCCCCGGTCATGTGCCGGGTCGGCGGCATCCACTTCAGCGGCGCGTCCGGGAAGAGCTCGCGGGCCAGCAGCGCGTGAGAGAGCTCCATCCGGAAGCTGTCCGGCAGCTCCGGGTCGATCTCGAAGGCGTGCCCGAGCCCGAGCTGCCAGTCCTCGAGACCGGCCTCCTTGGCGAAGTACTCGTTGAGCAGCTGGCTCACGGTGACCGTGTGCGCGGCCTCGACGGCGTCGGCGGTGGTGAGGTAGTTGTCCTCGCCGGTGTTGATGACGATCCCGGCGCGGGCGTGCACCTGCCGGCTGAACCGCTGGTCGACGAAGGTGCGGACCGGGTTGATGTCACGGAAGAGAATGCCGTACATGGAGTCGTTGAGCATCATGTCGAGCCGCGCGAGGCCGGCCAGCGCCGCGATCTCCGGCATGCACAGCCCGGATGCGTAGTTGGTCAGCCGCACGTAGCGGCCGAGCTCGCGGCTCGACTCGTCGAGGGCGGCCCGCATCAGCCGGAAGTTCTCCTGGGTGGCGTACGTCCCCGCGAACCCCTCGCGGGTCGCCCCCTCGGGCACGTAGTCGAGCAGCGACTGACCCGTGGAGCGGATCACCGCGATGATGTCGGCTCCCTCGCGGGCCGCCTGCTGTGCCTGCGGGATGTCCTCGTAGATGTCGCCCGTCGCGACGATGAGGTAGATCCACGGCTGGTGGTCGGGGTCGCCGTGGAGCTCGACCAGCCGCTCGCGCTCGCGGCGCCGCTCGTCGACGCGCCGGATCCCGGCGGCCACCTGGTCGCGGGCGGCGGCGTGGGCCCGGTCCCGGTCGCGGCCCTCGGGCAGCCGGAAGCGGACGGAGCCGGCGGACGCCTTCTGGGCCAGCACGGCGAGGCTCTCGGCCTCGCCGCGCAGCAGCGCGTCCCACACCGGCAGCGCGATGCCGTGCTCGAGGCCGACGTCACCGCGGCAGGCGTCGAGCAGCCGGTTCACCCACGGCGTCCCGTCCGGGTCGGCGCCCTCCAGGCCGGCCAGCCGCAGCGTCGCCCGCTCCACCGACACCGTCGTGTGCCGCTGCGCCAGGTCCACGACGGGCTGCCCCACGCGACGGGCCAGCTCCCGTGCCCTGCGCACCGTCGCCGGGTCCAGGTCCAGCTTCCCCCTCCGGTTCGTCTGCGCTCCAGCGGGTGGCCGCCGTACGGCGCTCGCAGACGAGTCGGGCGGGGCGGCGGGAGGTGTGGGTGGCGGCACGGTCATGTCAGTGCTCCGCTCTCTTCGAAGGCGACCTCGCCGGCGACCAGCGTCAGCACGCAGGTCGGCAGCTCGAGGTCGGGGTGCAGGTCGGGCAGGTGCGGCACACCCGCCCGGGGGTCGGTGGACCAGGCGGCGACCCGCGCGTCCGGGGTCTGGACGACCAGGTCGCCGGGCACGTCCCAGACCGCGAGGCTGGCCGGCGCACCGACGGCCAGCACGCCGCCCTCGTCGCGACGGGCCGCCCGCCAGCCGCCTCGGGTGGAGGCGTTGAAGGCCGAGCGCACGGTGATCCGCTCCTCCACCGTGTGGTGCCACGCGGCCGCCCGGACCCCGGCCCACGGGTCGAACGGCGTCACCGGGCTGTCGGAGCCGAACGCCAGCGGGACCCCGGCGCGGTTCATCGACGCGAACGCGTTCATCGGGCGGGCCCGGCCGGCGTCCAGCCGCTTCGTGTAGAGGCCGTCCTCGCCGCCCCAGTAGGCGTCGAAGACCGGCTGCATGCTGGCGGTCACGCCGAGCTCGCCCAGCGTGCGCACGTCGTCGGGGCTCGCCATCTCGACGTGCTCCAGCCGGTGCCGCGCCTGGAGCAGGGCCGGCGTCCCGACGACCTCGGCGGCCGCGCGCAGCCCGGCGGCGACCTCGGCGACGGCGCGGTCGCCGATGACGTGGAACCCCGCCTGGAGGCCCGCGCGGGTGCAGGCCACCACGTGATCGGCGACCTCCTCGGCGGACAGGTAGAGGTTGCCGGTCGTGTCCGCGTCGGCGTACGGCGCGTGCAGCGCCGACGTCCACGAGCCGATCGAGCCGTCCACGCACAGGTCGCCGGCCGCACCGGCGCAGCCGAGCTCGACGGCCCTGTCGACCGCGCCCAGCTCACCCCAGTAGGCGACGACCTCGGGCAGCGGCGAGCGGCGGGTCAGGTCCCGGGCGACGGCGAGGTCCTCCGGCGGGCAGATGTGGGGGGCGCCGAGCTCGTGCACCATGCCGAGGCCGCGCCGCGCCGCCTCCCGCAGCGCCCGGGCGATCGCGTCCTCCCGGGCCGACGCCGGCTGGAGCCGGAACAGCCCGGCCCGTGCGGCGTGGTGCGCGTCGCGGACGACGAGGCCGGCGACGTCGTACCCCTCGGCGTGCACGACCTCCGGGCAGGCGTCGAGGAACGCCGAGGACACCACGGCGGAGTGCTCGTCGATCCGGCCGAGCAGCACCACGCGGCCCGGAGCGGCCCGGTCGAGCTCGTCGCGCGTCGGCGGCCGCCGCTCCGGCCACGCGGTCTCGTCCCAGCCGAACCCGAGCAGCACCGGCGCGGCCGACGCCCGGGCGGCGGACCCCAGCAGGTCCAGGGCCTCCCCCAGCGTGACGGCGCCGGTGAGGTCCAGCCCGGCCAGCGCGAAGCCGGTCTGCGCGAGGTGCGCGTGCGCGTCGACGAACGCCGGGGTCACCAGCCGTCCGTCGAGGTCGACGACGCGGTCGGCGCCGTCGGTGAAGTGCGTGGCGGCGTCGTCGTCGCCGGTCCACACGACCGTCCCGTCCTCGACGCAGAGAGCGGAGGCGTGGGGGTCGGCAGGGGTGTGGACGTAGCCGCCCCGCAGCAGGGTTCGGGTCACCGGGCCATCCTCACAGGCGGTCGAGGCGGCGCTCGAACAGGGAGCGCACCCCCGCGTGCTCCCGGACCAGCGCCAGGGCGACCTCGGCGTGGCCCGGCACGTAGCCGTTGCCGATGAGCATGGTGACGTCGGCGGCGAGCCCCTCGGCGCCCAGCGCGGCGCCGCTGAACGACGTGGCCATCGAGAAGAAGATCACGGTGCCGCCGTCGGCGGTGGCGAGCACGGCGCCCCCCTCGCACCCTGGTACGTCGACGCAGACGACCGTGACGTCGGCGGGCCCGCCGGCGAGCGCGTCGGCCGCGGCGAGGGCGACCGGGTCGCGGGCGTCGGCGACCGTCACCGCGTCCGCGACGCCGGCCGCCGTGAGCAGGTCCGCCTCCGCGCCGTGCGGCACGACGCCGATGGTGGTGCGCGCGCCGGCCCGCCTGGCCGCGGCCAGCGACAGCGACCCGGACTTGCCGGCGCCGCCGACGACCGTGACGACCGGGCCGGGCCGCCCCGTGGCGGCGTGCCGGTCGACGTACCCGGCCACGACGCGCGCGGTGAGGGCCGGAGCGCCGCAGACGTCCAGCACCGCCAGGGACAGGTCCGCCGGCAGGTCGTCGGGGACCACCGCGGCGATCGAGCGGCCGAAGAGCACGGCGTAGCCGTCCGCCGGGACCTGCTCGGAGCGGCCGTCCCAGCGTCGCAGGTCGTCCTCGACGACCAGCGGGGTCAGGGTCAGCGAGACCAGCGTGCAGACCCGGTCGCCGACCTGCAGCCCGAGCGGGGACTCCTCCCCCACCTCCTCGACGGTGCCCACGAGCATGCCACCGGACCCGGTCTCGGGGTTCTGCATCTTGCCGCGGGCGGCGATGATGTCGAGGACCGCCGCCCGGACCCGGTCGCCGTCGCCGTCGTGGGTCCGCTCGAGCTGCCGGAAGGACGCCGCGTCGAGGTTGAGCCGCTCCACGCGGATCCGGACCTCGTCGGGCCACAGCTCGCGCCGGGTGTCGAGCCGGTCGGCCGCCTGGGGCAGGACCCCCGGCGGGGCGAGCACCCGGTGCAGGCCGACGGGGCTGCTCTCCGTCAGCGGGGTGGTCACGGCGCGTCCTCCACGTTCTCCGGCGTTTCGTCGTAGATCTTCCGGCGTGCTGTTCGACATGCAGGAGGATCTTTGCGTATCGTGGCATGAGTGGCTTGTCCCACACAAACCTGACGCGCCCTTCGTCGATGGAGCAGCAGATGACCACCGTGGCCGACCCCGTGACCGCAGCCGAGCCCGGCGCCCTGCCGGCCTCCGAGCAGCCCTACCGCTACCGGAGCGTCGAGCTCGTCGAGCCGGACTGGACCCGGTTCCCCGGCTGGCGCGACGTCACGGTCGAGCAGTGGGAGTCGGTGCAGTGGCAGCGCGCGCACTGCGTGAAGAACGTCCGCCAGCTGCGCGCGCTGTGGGGCGACCTCGTCGACGAGGCGTTCTACGCCGACCTCGAGCGGGACCAGGCGGAGCGGGCCACGATGTCGATGCTGGTGCCGCCGCAGATGCTCAACACGATGGTGGCCGGCGAGACCCCGCGGGGGACCGGATCGCTCACCGACGCCGTCTACGCCGACCCCGTGCGCCGCTACATGCTGCCGGTGTTCTCCGACCGCCGCACCGACTGGCCGTCGCACCCCTACGCCACCCGCGACTCGCTCCACGAGCACGACATGTGGGTGGCGGAGGGGCTCACCCACCGCTACCCCAC
>JAICLD010000076.1 GCA_025927595.1 Nocardioidaceae bacterium
CCGGGAGCGCCGGGGACGGTGGCCCCGTGACCGCGGGCCGTCCCACCGCCATGAGCGGCTTCCCCGAGCTGCTGCCCGCCGAGCGGCTCGTGGAGCAGCACGTCGTCGACCTGCTCCGCCGGACGTTCGAGCTGCACGGGTTCGCCCCTGTCGAGACCCGGGCCGTCGAGCCGCTCGAGACGCTGCTCAGCAAGGGCGAGACCTCGAAGGAGGTGTACGTCCTGCGACGGCTCCAGGCCGACCCGGCGCGCCCAGACGCGGACGCGGGGATCGGCCTCCACTTCGACCTCACGGTGCCGTTCGCGCGCTACGTGCTGGAGTTCGCGGGCAAGCTGGACTTCCCGTTCCGCCGCTACCAGATCCAGAAGGTGTGGCGCGGCGAGCGCCCCCAGGAGGGCCGGTACCGGGAGTTCACCCAGGCCGACATCGACATCGTCGGCCGTGGTGAGCTCGCGTTCCACCACGACGTCGAGGTGGCGCGGGTGATGGCCGAGGCGATGGCTGCCCTGCCGGTGCCGCCGGTGCGGCTCCAGGTCAACAACCGCAAGCTGATCCAGGGCTTCTACGCCGGTGTCGGGGCCCCCGACGTCGACGCCGTCATGCGGGTCGTGGACAAGCTGGGCAAGGTGCCCGAGGAGACCGTCCGGCGCATGCTGGCCGACGAGGCCGGCCTCGACGACGAGCAGGCGTCCCTGTGCCTGCGGCTGGCCGGGATCCGCTCCGCGGACGCCTCCTTCGTCGACCGGGTGCGCGAGCTCGGCGTCACCTCCGACCTGCTCGAGGAGGGCATGGCCGAGCTCGCCGCGGTGCTCGAGGGCTGCGCCACCGTGAGCGGCGAGCGGGTCCGGGTCGAGGCCGACCTGCGGATCGCCCGGGGCCTGGACTACTACACCGGCACGGTGTTCGAGACCGTGATGGAGGGCCTGGAGCACCTGGGGTCGATCTGCTCCGGGGGGCGGTACGACGCGCTGGCCGACGACGGCCGGACGACGTACCCGGGAGTCGGCATCTCGCTCGGGGTCAGCCGGATGCTCGTGCCGCTGCTGCACAGCGGCCGGGTGCGCGCCGACCGCCCGGTCCCCAGTGCGGTCCTCGTCGCCCTCGTCGACGAGCCGTCGCGCGGCGACGCCGACGCGGTCGCGCAGCGGCTGCGGGCCCGGGGGATCCCCAGCGAGGTGGCCGCCGCCCCGCAGAGGTTCGGCAAGCAGATCCGCTACGCCGAGCGGCGCGGCATCCCCTACGTCTGGTTCCCCGGCCCGGACCCGGCGACGGGCGAGGTCAAGGACATCCGCAGCGGCGAGCAGGTCCCCGCCCGGGCCGACACCTGGTCACCGCCCGAGGCCGACCTGCGGCCCACCATTTCCGCAACCGAGGAGCGAGTGCCGTGATCCGCAGCCACGAAGCAGGCAGCCTGCGCGCCGGGGACGTCGGCTCGACGGTGACGCTGACCGGGTGGGTGGCACGCCGCCGCGACCACGGCGGCGTGGCCTTCATCGACCTCCGCGACGCCTCCGGCGTCGTCCAGGTCGTCGTCCGCGACGAGGAGGTCGCCCACCAGCTGCGCGCGGAGTACTGCCTCCGGGTCACCGGCGAGGTCCGCAGCCGGCCCGAGGGCAACCAGAACCCGGCGCTCCCGACCGGCGAGGTCGAGGTCGTCGCGTCCGACGTCGAGGTGCTGAGCGCGTCGGCCCCGCTGCCGTTCCCGATCGACGACCACGTGGAGGTCGGCGAGGAGGTGCGCCTGGCCTACCGCTACCTCGACCTGCGCCGCTCCGGACCGGCCGCCGCCCTGCGGCTGCGCAGCGAGGTCAACCGCGCCGCCCGCGAGGTGCTCGCGCGGCACCGCTTCGTCGAGGTGGAGACCCCCACGCTGACCCGCTCCACGCCCGAGGGCGCCCGCGACTTCCTGGTGCCGGCCCGGCTGCAGCCGGGCAGCTGGTACGCCCTGCCGCAGAGCCCGCAGCTGTTCAAGCAGCTGCTGATGGTGGCCGGCCTGGAGCGCTACTACCAGATCGCCCGGTGCTACCGGGACGAGGACTTCCGCGCCGACCGGCAGCCGGAGTTCACCCAGCTCGACATCGAGATGAGCTTCGTCGAGCAGGACGACGTGATCGCGCTGGCCGAGGACGTGCTCGCCGCGGTGTGGCGGCTGGCGGGCCACGAGCTCGCATCCCCGCTGCCGCGGATGACGTACGCCGAGGCGATGGCCCGCTACGGCACCGACAAGCCGGACCTGCGGCTCGACCTCGAGCTGACCGAGTGCACGGAGTACTTCGCCGGCACCACGTTCCGGGTCTTCCAGGCGCCCTACGTCGGCGCCGTGGTGATGCCCGGTGGGGCCTCCCAGCCGCGCAAGCAGCTCGACGCCTGGCAGGACTGGGCCAAGCAGCGCGGCGCCCGGGGCCTGGCCTACGTCCTGGTGCAGGAGGACGGGTCGCTGACCGGCCCGGTCGCCAAGAACCTCGGCGAGCAGGAGCGGGCGGGCCTGGCCGAGCACGTGGGCGCCGCGCCCGGGGACTGCGTCTTCTTCGCCGCCGGCCCGGTGCGCTCGTCCCGTGCGCTGCTGGGGGCGGCGCGCCTGGAGATCGGGCGCCGTTGCGGTCTGGTCGACGAGTCGGCGTGGCGGTTCCTGTGGGTCGTCGACGCGCCGCTGTTCGAGCCGGCCGACGAGGCCACCGCCGCCGGGGACGTCGCTGTCGGGACCGGTGCCTGGACCGCGGTCCACCACGCCTTCACCTCTCCCAGGCCCGAGTCGCTCGACACCTTCGACACCGACCCGGGCTCCGCGCTGGCCTACGCCTACGACATCGTCTGCAACGGCAACGAGATCGGCGGCGGCTCCATCCGGATCCACCGCCAGGACGTGCAGAAGCGCGTGTTCGCGGTGATGGGGCTGTCGGAGGAGGAGGCCGAGGAGAAGTTCGGCTTCCTGCTCAGGGCGTTCTCGTACGGCGCGCCGCCGCACGGCGGGATCGCCTTCGGCTGGGACCGGATCTGCGCCCTGCTGGCCGGAACGGACTCGATCCGCGACGTGATCGCGTTCCCCAAGACCGGCGCCGGCTACGACCCGCTGACCGCGGCGCCCGCGCCGATCACGCCGGCGCAGCGCAAGGAGGCCGGCGTGGACGCCGTACCGGCCGGACGGGCTGCTTCGAGCGTGACGGGAGGGCGGCCCGCCGGCGACGGCTGACACGGACCGCGGCCCCGCCGTGTCCAGATCGTTACTCGCCGGTGACCGTCCCGGTGCCGCCGGACGCATAGAGTCGCGCTCGGCCGACCCACGCAGACGGCCGGCGACCTGACTATCCGCGCACCCAAGCGGCCCAGAGGTGACGATGACGATCTCGAGCGACCTGGCCAGCCACACCGCGGACACCAGCCTCGGGACCGACCCCGCGCTCGAGCCGGTGGCCGGCCGGTCCCCGACGCAGCTGGCCATGGCCCGGTTCCGCAAGGACAAGCTGTCGATGGCCGCGTTCGTCGTCGTCGCCGTGTACCTCCTCCTCGGCATCCTGGCGCCGTTCGGGGTCAAGTTCGGGATCCTGGACCCGTTCTCGTTCCACAGCAGCGCCAAGTACCTCGACATCGAGTCGGGGTCCATCCCCAAGGGCTTCATGGGCGGGATCTCGTGGTCGCACCCGCTCGGCCTCGAGCCGGGCACGGGCCGCGACGTCGCCTCCCGGCTGGTCTACGGGGTCACGTTCTCGCTGACGATCGCGCTGTCGGCCACGATCGTGGCGGTGTCGATCGGGACGGTGCTCGGCATCGTGTCCGGCTTCGTCGGGGGTTACGTCGACGCCGCGATCGGGCGGTTGACCGACCTCACCCTGTCGTTCCCGCAGACGCTGATGCTGCTGGCCCTGTCCGGTCTCGCGGTCGCGATGATCGTCCAGGCCGGGGTGCCGGCCGGGAACGTCGCCCAGGCGCTGTTCGTGATCCTCGTCCTGGGCCTGTTCGGCTGGCCACCGATCGCGCGCATCGTGCGCGGCCAGGTGCTGTCGATCCGGGAGCGCGAGTTCATCGAGGCCGCGAAGCTGATGGGCGCGCCGCGCCGGCGGATGTACTTCAAGGAGGTGCTGCCCAACCTGTGGGCGCCGCTGCTGGTGTACTTCACCCTCACGATGCCGGCCTACATCTCGGCCGAGGCGGCGCTCGCCTACCTGCAGGTCAGCGTCAAGCCGCCGACTCCGACCCTGGGCAACATCCTCACCGACTCGATCTCCTACTCCTCGGCCGACTTCTTCTTCTTCTTCACCCCGGCGTTCCTGATCGCGGTCATCGTCGTGAGCTTCAACCTCGTCGGGGACGGCCTTCGGGACGCCCTCGACCCGCGTGGCGCCCGCTAGTCCCACCCACCCCCAAGCCTCGACAGCAGAGCGCTGTCGAACGTCGCCACCGTCGTCGTGGTGAGCGACGCGAAAAGGAGAGCACTCAATATGGTCAATCCTCGTAAACCGCTGGCCGCGGTCGCGGCCGCAGCGGTCGCGTTGACCCTCGCCGGATGCGGCGGCGGGTCGTCCACGAGCAACAACGCCAGCACGAAGGGGTCGAAGGGCGGCACGCTCTACTACCTGACGTTCAGGCCGGCCGAGCACCTGGACCCGCAACGGATGTACATCGGCCGGGACCTGGCCGACATGGGTCGCATGGTCTACCGCAGCCTGGTGTCCTTCCCGGTGACCAAGAACGCCGACGAGGCGCTCAAGCCGGTCCCGGACCTGGCCACCGACACCGGCACGTCCAAGAACGGCGGCCGTCAGTGGTCCTTCACGCTGCGGGACGGCGTGAAGTGGCAGGACGGCAAGGCGATCACCTGCGCCGACCTGAAGTACGGCATGTCCCGGTCCTTCGCGACCGACGTCATCACCGGTGGCCCGAACTACATCCTGGGCTTCCTCGACGTGCCGCACGCCAAGAGCGGCCTGCCGCTCTACGACGGGCCCTACAAGAACGACCACGCGGCGGACTTCGACAAGGCCGTCACGTGCAAGGGCAACACGATCACGTACCGGTTCAACAAGCCGTTCCCGGACCTGCCGCTGGCGATCGCGTCCCTGCGCTCGTTCGACCCGTACCGCAAGGACCAGGACCAGGGCGACAAGTCGAACTTCGCGGTCTTCTCCGACGGCCCCTACAAGCTCCAGGGCAAGTGGGACACCAACAAGGGCGGCACCTTCGTCCGGAACCCCAACTGGAGCCAGAGCTCGGACCCGGTCCGCAAGCCGCTGCCGGACCAGATCCAGTTCGTCCAGGGCCTGACCAACGAGGTGATCAACGACCGGCTGATCTCCGACTCCGGCAACGACCAGGCCGCGGTGACCGACCGGGTCGTCCCGCCCGCGTTCTACTCCCGGATCAACGGGGCGGTGGCCGATCGGGCGACGCAGACCGACTCGCCGTTCGTCTACTACCTGCTGCCGAACTTCAACCAGATGAAGAACCTCAAGGTCCGGCAGGCCCTGATGATGGCCACCGACTCGCAGGGCTGGCGCAACGCCGAGGGTGGCTCGAAGGCCGCCAAGCCGGCCAAGTCCATCGTGAACCCGAGCCTGGTCGGCTACCAGCCCAACCCGGCGTTCACCGCGCCGCAGACGGGTGACGCGGCGGCCGCGAAGAAGCTGCTCCAGGCGTCTGGCGAGGCCATGCCCTACCCGATCAAGTTCACCTACAACGGTGGCACGCCGACCTCCGACAAGGCCGCCGCTGCCCTCGCGGCCGGGTGGAAGAAGGCCGGGTTCAAGGTGACGCTCGACCCGCTGAGCGACACCTACTACGACGTGATCCAGAAGCCCAGCAACGACAGCGACGTCATCTGGGGCGGCTGGGGCGCGGACTGGCCCTCGATCGCTACGGTGATCCCGCCGCTGTTCGACAGCCGGATCAACCTCACGTCGGCGTCCAACGGCCAGGACTACGGCAACTACCGCAGCGACACGGTGAACAAGCTGATCGACAAGGCCGCCGCTCAGGGCACCGTCCAGGCCCAGGGCAAGGTCTACGCCCAGATCGACGCCCAGCTCGGCAAGGACGTCGCCTACATCCCGCTCGAGGTCACGCAGTTCTACTACCTGCGCGGCTCCAAGGTCACCGGCTACAACCTGAGCCCGGCGACCAACGGCTACCCGGACCTGGGTGCCGCGGGCGTCACGAAGTGAGCTGAGCAGCACCGCACGACCATGGGTGTCGCCCAGCGTCCACGACGCTGACACCCGGCCCGGTGTGAGGGGCCCTCATGGGTCCCTCACACCGGTCTGTCCGGGACGCGCCTCGGGTCCGTCCGCCACACATCCGTACTTCCGGGGCGCGGGTCGCCCCCGTAAGGTGGTTGTTCGTGTTCGCGTACATCGTGCGCAGGGTCGTCTCCGGGATCATCCTGATCATCGTGATGAGCCTGGTGACGTTCCTGCTGTTCTTCGCCTCGCCCATCGACCCCGCCCGGTTCGCGTGCGGGAAGAACTGCTCCCCGGCCCTCCAGGAGCAGACCCGCAAGGCCCTCGGGTACGACGACCCCGTGTTCGTCCAGTGGGGCGACTTCCTCAAGGGCGTGGTGCAGGGCCGCGACTACCCCAGCGACCCGGCGCTGAGGAAGACGGCCCCGGCGACGATCGCCCACTGCCCCGCCCCCTGTCTCGGCTACTCCAAGCTGTCCAACGACACCGTGCTGAACCTCGTCAAGAACGCGTTCCCGGTCTCGCTGTCCCTGGCGATCGTCGCCTTCATCATCTGGATCAGCGGAGGCATCGCGTTCGGGGTGATCGCCGCCTTGAAGAAGGGCACGATCATCGACCGCGGGATCGTCGGGATCTCGCTGGTCTTCTTCGCGTTCCCGACGTTCTTCGTCGGGCTGTTCCTCTACCAGTTCATCGCGATCCAGTGGCAGATCGTCCCGATCCCGAACTACGTCAGCATCGCCGACGGCGGCTTCTTCACCTGGCTCGTCGGGCTGCTGCTGCCCGGCCTCACGCTGGCGCTGTTCTACATGGCCGGATACGTCCGGATGACGCGCGCGTTCGTCCTGGAGTCGATGGGGGAGGACTACCTGCGCACGGCCAACGCGAAGGGGCTCGCCCCCCGCAAGGTCCTGGTCAAGCACAGCATGCGGGCCGCGCTGACCCCGCTGGTGACGATGGCGGGCCTCGACCTGGCCAGCCTGGTGGGCGGCGCGATCATCACCGAGACCGTCTTCAACTACAACGGGCTCGGGAAGCTGGCCGTCACGGCCGCCCGCAACCTCGATCTTCCGCTGACGGTCGGTATCGTGCTGCTGCTCGCCACCTTCGTCATCATGGCGAACATCATCGTCGACGTGCTCTACGCCTTCATCGACCCGCGGGTCCGAGTCGGCTGACGGAGGAACCATGACCTCTCACGACACCACCGCGTCGCCGGCGACGTCGGCGCCGGTGCCCCGGCCGTCCTCCTCGGACGCACTCCTGTCCGTGCGCGAGCTCGCCGTCCACTTCCCGACGTCCGACGGCGTCGTCAAGGCGGTCGACGGGCTCTCCTTCGACGTCCACCGCGGGAAGACCCTCGGCATCGTGGGCGAGTCGGGCTCCGGCAAGTCGGTCTCCAGCGCGGCGATCCTCGGCCTGCACAACCCGGCCCGGACCCGGATCAGCGGTGAGATCTACCTCAACGGCGTGGACCTGCTGACCCTGTCGTCGGAGCAGATGCGCAAGCGCCGCGGCCGCGAGGTCGCGATGATCTTCCAGGACCCGCTCTCGGCGATGCACCCGTACTACACGGTCGGCAACCAGATCATCGAGGCCTACCGGGTCCACAACGACGTCTCGAAGAAGGCCGCGCGGGAGCGGGCCATCGAGATGCTCGACCGGGTCGGCATCCCCCAGCCGGACCGCCGGATCGACGACTACCCGCACCAGTTCTCCGGCGGTATGCGGCAGCGGGCGATGATCGCGATGGGCCTGATCAACGACCCGAGCATGCTGATCGCGGACGAGCCGACGACGGCGCTCGACGTGACCGTGCAGGCCCAGATCCTCGACCTCCTGCAGGACCTGCAGCGGGAGTTCAACTCCGCGGTCATCATCATCACCCACGACCTGGGGGTGGTGGCCGAGATGGCCGACGACGTGCTGGTCATGTACGCCGGACGGGCCGTCGAGTACGGGCCGTGCAAGGAGATCCTCACCCACCCCGAGATGCCCTACACCTGGGGACTGCTCTCCAGCGTCCCCGACGTCAAGGGCGACACCTCGGCCCGGCTGGTGCCGATCCCCGGCAACCCGCCGAGCCTGCTGAACCCGCCGCCGGGATGCACCTTCCACCCGCGGTGCGTGCACAAGGACAAGGTGCCCGGCGACCTGTGCTGGACGGTCGAGCCCCGGCTGGAGCCCGGCCAGCGGGGTCCGGGCCACACGAAGCGCTGCCACCTGACGAACCCGGACGACATCTACGCGACCGAGGTGCTGCCCGAGGTGGCGCCCGGACTCGTCGAGGAGAGCTGATGGACGAGCCCACGCTGACCACCACACCGGCGGACGGCCCCCCGGCGAACGGCGGGGCCACCTCGTCCTCGGGGTCGACCTCGACGTCGGGGTCGGCGGCACCGCACCGGACCGCGACCGTGCCGCACGGCGAGCCGATCCTCGAGGTCGACGAGCTGCAGATGTACTTCCCGGTGAAGTCCTCGGGGATCATCCGCCGCACCGTCGGCCACGTGCAGGCGGTGGACGGCGTGTCCTTCCAGGTCCCCGCCGGCGGGGCCCTGGGGCTGGTCGGCGAGTCCGGCTGCGGCAAGTCCACGACCGGCCGGCTGATCACCCGGCTGCTCACCCCCACGGCCGGCGCGATCCGCTTCGAGGGCCAGGACATCGCCAGGCTGTCGCCGCGCGAGCTCAAGCCGGTCCGCCGCGAGATCCAGATGATCTTCCAGGACCCCTACACGTCGCTGAACCCCCGGCACACCGTCGGCTCGATCGTCGGGGCGCCGCTGGAGATCCACAAGGTGGTGCCGAGGAACAAGGTGCTGCCCCGGGTCCAGGAGCTGCTCGAGATCGTCGGCCTCAACCCCGAGCACTACAACCGCTACCCCAACGAGTTCTCCGGCGGCCAGCGTCAGCGCATCGGCATCGCTCGTGCCCTCACCCTCCAGCCCAAGCTCCTGGTCGCCGACGAGCCGGTCTCGGCCCTCGACGTGTCCATCCAGGCGCAGGTGATCAACCTGCTCCAGGACCTGCAGCGCGAGTTCGACATCTCCTTCCTGTTCATCGCCCACGACCTGGCCGTGGTCCGGCACTTCTGCCCCGAGGTGGCGGTGATGTACCTCGGCAAGCTGGTCGAGATCGCGGACCGCGACACCCTCTACAACCACCCGCACCACCCGTACACGCAGGCGCTGCTGTCCGCCGTACCCGACGTCAAGCAGGCGGCGATCGGAGGCCGCCGGGACCGGATCCGCCTCGAGGGCGACGTGCCGAGCCCGATCAACCCGCCGTCGGGCTGCCGGTTCCGGACCCGGTGCCCGCTGGCCCAGGAGATCTGCGCGAAGGTCGAGCCGCCGCTGCTGCAGATCGGGCCGCACCACAAGGTGGCCTGCCACTTCGCGGGCGAGGTGGGCCAGCACCCGACCACACCGATCTCCGCGAGCGTGCTCGGCGTCGACGAGCAGGGCAACCAGAAGCCGGAGGCGGCGTCCACCAGCGAGCTCGGCAGCCAGCCCGGCTTCTCCGACACCTGGGTCGACGTGCACGGCCACCGAGGCGGGTCGGGAGCGACCCGGTCGAGCTGAGGCCTCCCGGCGTGGACGGCTTGTTCGAGCTCGGGGCCGGTGCCGGGGCCCACCAGCACCCGGCCGGCCCCACGGCTGCGACCGGCCCCTCGGGCGGGTCGCTGGCAGGCAACCCGCACGCGTCGGCGCCGCTCGCCGTGCGGATGCGGCCGCGGACCCTCGACGAGCTGGTGGGGCAGCGGCACCTCCTCTCGGCGGGGTCGCCGTTGCGCCGGCTGGTCGAGGGCGACCAGCCGATGTCGCTGCTGCTGTGGGGTCCGCCGGGCACCGGCAAGACCACGATCGCCTCGATCGTCAGCCACCAGACCGACCGACGGTTCGTCGAGGTGTCCGCGGTCGCCGCCGGCGTCAAGGAGGTGCGCGCCGCCATCGACGGCGCCCGGGCCCTGCTCGCACGCGGCGGCCAGGAGACCGTGCTGTTCGTCGACGAGGTCCACCGGTTCACCAAGGCGCAGCAGGACGCGCTGCTCCCCGGCGTCGAGAACCGCTGGGTGACGCTGGTGGCGGCGACGACCGAGAACCCGTTCTTCTCGGTGATCTCCCCGCTGCTGTCCCGGTCGCTGCTGCTCACCCTCGAGCCGCTCACCGACGACGACGTCCGCGGCGTCGTGGCGCAGGCACTCACAGACGAGCGCGGGCTGGCCGGCACCGTCTCGCTGGAGGACGAGGCGCTGGAGCACCTCGTCCGGCTGGCCGGTGGCGACGCGCGCCGGGCCCTGACCTACCTCGAGGCGGCTGCGGGTGCGGCCCGGGCCCGCGAGTCGACCGTGGTCGACCTCGCCACGACCGAGACCGCCGTCGACCGCGCCGCGGTGCGCTACGACCGGCAGGGCGACCAGCACTACGACGTGACCAGCGCCTTCATCAAGTCCGTGCGCGGCTCGGACGCCGACGCCGCGCTGCACTACCTGGCCCGGATGGTGGAGGCGGGGGAGGACCCGCGCTTCGTCGCCCGGCGCCTGGTGATCCTCGCCAGCGAGGACATCGGGCTGGCCGACCCGACCGCGCTGACGACAGCCGTGGCCGCAGCCCAGGCCGTGGCGCTGGTCGGCCTGCCCGAGGGCCGGCTCGCGCTCGCCCAGGCCACGATCGCGCTGGCCCTGGCCCCGAAGTCGAACGCGGTGATCGCCGCGGTGGACGCCGCTGCGGCGGACGTCCGCGCCGGCCGCGTGGGCTCGGTCCCGGCGCACCTGCGCGACGCCCATTACCGAGGCTCGACGCAGCTCGGACACGGGCGCGGGTACCGCTACGCCCACGACGAGCCGTTCGGGATCGCCGAGCAGCAGTACGCCCCCGACGTGGTCGCCGACGCGGAGTACTACCGGCCGACCTCGCTCGGGGCGGAGGCCGGGCTGAAGGAGCGCTGGGCGCGGATCCGCAGCCGCGTCCGGGGTGGTCGCTGAGGATCTCGGTCCCGGCCGGGAGGTAGGGTCGTCCCCCATGGACACGACCCTGCTGGTGACCCTCGCGGCGTGCGCCGCGCTGGTCGCCGTGCTCGTCGTCGTGCTGGTCGGGCTCCTGGTGCGCACCGGGTCGGCCCGTCGCCGCCTGGACGCCGAGCTGGCCTCCTCCCGCGACGACCTGGCCGCGCTGCACCGGCGTCTCGACGCGCTCGCGGCCGCCGACCGGCGCCCCGACCAGGACGGCCGGCCCGCACAGCAGCCCGGCGCGGCCGCCGGGTTCACGATCACCAGCCTGGTCGAGGACGGCGCCGCGTCCCCGGCCCCCGTGCCCGCCGTGACGGGTGCCCGGGTCGTCTCGGTCGCCGTCGGGGAGTCCGTGGTCCGGCTGCTCTCGATCGGGCACGGGGTGCGCCGCGCCCTGTCGCCGGAGAGCCGCGACCGGATCCGACTCGAGGTCCGCCGCGAGGTGCGCCGGGCGCGACGTCGCCGCCGCGACGAGCTCAAGGACGCCCGCCGGCTGCTCCGGGCACAGCGCGCCGGGACGGCCGAGGACGCGGCATGACCGCATCGGGCACCCCCCGATGAGCCGGGCCCTGTGGTTCGTCGCGGGTGCGGGGGCGGGGGTGTACGCCGCGGCGCGGGCCCGCCGGGCCGCCGAGGTGCTCACGCCCGACGGCCTCGCCGACCGGCTCGCGGGCCTGTCCGTGGGCCTGCGGCTGTTCCGCGAGGAGGTCCTGGCCGGAGCGGCGGAGAAGGACAGCGACGTGCGCATGCGGCTGGGTCTGGCCGCCGACCGGCGCGGCGCGCCCGACCGGCCGGCGCTGGACCGGCCGGTGGACTGCCGGGAGGCCGCCGGGTCCGGCGGCGCGGAGGACCTGACGACCCGAGACCTGACGACGAGAGAGAGCACCCACTGATGGACACCGCGGAGATCCGCCGCCGGTTCCTTGCGCACTTCCAGGAGAACGGGCACCGGGTGGTGCCCTCGGCCTCGCTGCTGCTCGACGACCCGAACCTGCTGTTCGTGAACGCCGGGATGGTGCCCTTCAAGCCGTACTTCCTGGGCCAGGAGACGCCGCCCTACCGGCGCGCGGTGAGCGTCCAGAAGGTGGTGCGCACCCTCGACATCGAGGAGGTCGGCAAGACCACCCGGCACGGCACCTTCTTCCAGATGTGCGGCAACTTCTCCTTCGGGGACTACTTCAAGGAGGGCGCCATCGAGCTCGCCTGGGAGCTGGTCACCCGCCCGGTGTCCGAGGGGGGCTACGGCCTGCCTGAGAGCGCGCTGTACGCCAGCGTCTACCGGGACGACGAGGAGTCGGTCGCGCTGTGGCGCAAGGTCGCGGGGCTGCCCGACGACCGGATCGTGCGCCTGGGGCGCAAGGACAACTACTGGAGCATGGGCGTGCCCGGACCCGGCGGCCCGTGCAGCGAGATCCTCATCGACCGGGGACCGGCGTTCGGCGCCGACCGGGAC
>JAICLD010000011.1 GCA_025927595.1 Nocardioidaceae bacterium
CCACCCACCTCGGCGGCCTCGGCTTCGGCTTCAAGTGGAACATGGGCTGGATGCACGACAGCCTCGGCTACGTCGAGAACGACCCCGTGCACCGGCAGTACCACCACGGCCAGATGACGTTCTCGATGGTCTACGCCTACTCGGAGAACTTCATCCTGCCGATCAGCCACGACGAGGTCGTGCACGGCAAGGGCTCGCTGCTGCGCAAGATGCCGGGCGACCGCTGGCAGCAGCTGGCGAACCTGCGCACCTACCTGGCCTACATGTGGGCGCACCCCGGCAAGCAGCTGCTCTTCATGGGCTCGGAGTTCGGCCAGGAGTCGGAGTGGGCCGAGAACCGCGAGCTGGACTGGTGGCTCCTCGACAACGCCGACCACCGCGGCGTGCACTCGCTCGTGCGCGACATGAACCGGATCTACCGCGAGACCTCGGCGCTCTGGTCGCTGGACAACGACGGGTCCGGCTTCGAGTGGGTGGACGCCAACGACTCGGCGAACAACGTGTTCAGCTTCGTGCGCAAGCCGAAGGACCCCTCCGAGCCGTCGCTGGTGTGCGTGGCCAACTTCGCCGCGGTCCCGCACCACGACTACCGGCTCGGGCTGCCGCACGCGGGTGACTGGTCGGAGGTGCTCAACACCGACGCCGAGGTCTACTCCGGGTCCGGGGTGGGCAACCTCGGCACCGTGCGGGCGACCGACACCTCGCAGCACGGCATGCCCGCCTCCGCGACGGTCACCGTCCCCCCGCTGGCGACCCTGTGGCTGCGCCCGCACCGCTGAGCGACGGCGTCGTCACGCTGCGGCCGCGCGACGAGCAGGGCTCCTTCGTCGTCGAGCACGACGGCACGCCGGTCGGCAGCGTCGCGCTCGTGCTGACCGGCGAGCACGACGGCGAGCTGCGCTGGTCCCTCGAGGAGCGGCACCGCGGCCGTGGCTACGCCACCCGTGCGGTGCGGCTGCTGGTCTCCCACGCCCTGGACACGATGGGACTGGGCCGGGTGCAGGCGCGCGTCGACCCCGGCAACGAGCGCGCCGTGCGGGTCGCGACCCGCGCCGGGCTGATGCGCGAGGGGGTCCAGCGGGTCGAGGCCGGGCACGGCGAGCGGCCCGAGACGACCGGGTACGTCGTCCTGGCCCGGCTCCGCTCGGACCCGCCCGTCGACGAGCCGCTGGGGTTCCGGACCCTGCTCAACTCGTTCCTCCCCCGCAAGCGGGCCATCGCCCAGATGCTCGTGCGCGACCCCGACGAGCGGGTGCTGCTGTGCCGGCTCACCTACAAGACCGACTGGGACCTGCCCGGCGGGGTGGTGGAGGTCGGCGAGTCACCGCACCTGGCCGTGTCCCGCGAGGTCAAGGAGGAGCTCGACCTCGACGTCGCGGCCGGGCGGCTGCTGCTGACGGACTGGCTGCCGCCCTGGAGCGGCTGGGACGACGCGGTCTGCCTGGTCTTCGACGGCGGCGTGCACCCCGCGTCGGTGGTCGACCGCACGGTGCTGCAGCCCCGGGAGATCCGGTCCGCGGAGCTGTGCACGGTGGAGCAGGTCCGCGAGCGGTGCGCCGACTTCACCGCCCGCCGGGTCGAGGCCGCCCTGGCCAGCCTGAACGGTGGCGGGACGACGTACACCGAGTCGGGGCGGGCGCCGGGCTGAGCCGTCACCGCGGACCCGGGGCGACCAGACGCGCCGGGTCGCCGACGCGGACGACGCCGCCGCGGACCACGTCGAGGACGACGCCGAGGCAGGCGTCGTTGAGCCGGCCCAGGGTCCGCAGCAGCCGCGGCTCCGTCGGCAGGCCCACCTGGTCGAGCCCCACCATCACGCAGCGCTCCATGGCCCCGCGGACGTCGAGCAGCACCTCGTCGCCGACCGCGAGGCGGTGCCCCACCCAGCCGTCCTCGACCAGCCCGGGCGCCGCGCCGGTGTCGAGGACCAGGTTGGGCCGCAGCCGGGCCGGCGGGACGTCGCCCCCGAGCGCCTGCGCGGCGGCGGCCAGGCTGGACGTCGTGACGAGGTGCAGCGGCCCCTCGTCGTGGTGCGGCACGTCGTGCTCCCGGCCGAGGGTGACCGGGCGCCCGACGTACGCCGACAGCTCCTCGTCGGTCGCGGCCTCGCCGGCCCGCAGCCTCCTGCCGTCCGGCAGCCCCACCACCGGTACGTCGTCGGGGTCCTCGTCCCGGCCGGTGCCGGGACCGAGGCTCGCGGTCAGCCGCATCAGCCCCTCCATCGCCCGGAACCGCCGCGACGACTTGCCGCTGCCGAGCTTGCCGTCGTGGTCGACCACCGCCCACACCCGGTCGCCGACCACCCCGCGCGCGTCGACGCGGACCGCATCCAGCCGCTCACCGGCCAGCGACTTCACCGGGTAGCGGTGCAGGCTCCCGACCATCCCGACCACGCCGCCCTCCACCACGCCCTCACTCACGACTCGTCTGCGATCGCGAGGGGGCGGCGCACGGAGCGGTCGCAGACGAAGCGTGACGGGGGGATCACTTGATCCCGGTGTTCGCGACTCCCTGGGCGATCTGGCGCTGCAGCAGCAGGAAGACCGCCAGCAGCGGCAGGATCCCGAGCACGCAGGAGGCCATCGTCTCGGCGTACTGGATCGCCGCTCCGCCGATGAGGCCGCTCAGCCCGACCGGGATCGTCTGGGTCTTCACGTGCGTCAGCACCAGCAGCGGCCACAGGAACGCGTTCCAGGAGGTGATGAAGGTGAGGATCGCGACGGCCGACATCGCCGGACGGCACAGCGGCATGACGACGACCGAGTAGATCCGCCACCAGCTCGCGCCGTCGAGGCGGGCCGCCTCGATGAGCGCGATCGGGATCCCCTTGATGAAGGCATGGAACACGAACACTGCCACCGGGAGCGCCACGGCCGGCAGGACCATCGCCCAGTAGGTGCCCAGCAGGTGCAGGGCGCGGAACTCCATGAACTGCGGCAGCACGAGCGCCTCGGTAGGCAGCATCAGCCCGGCCAGGATCAGCCCGAACACGGCGACCTTGCCGCGGAACCCGAGGTGCACGAGCGCGAACGCCGCCATCGAGCACACGATGACCGTGAAGACCACGGTCAGGGTCGAGATGATGAAGCTGTTCACGTACCACCAGCCGAGCGGGCTCGACTCCCAGGCGCTGCGATAGGCGTCGATGTTCCAGTTGTTCGACCAGGGGCGCATCGGGTGCTGGGCGATCTCGTCGTCGGGCCGCAGCGAGGTGACCAGCGCCCACAGGAACGGCACCAGCCAGATGAGCGCGAACAGCGTCAGGCAGGTCGCGGCGAGCCGGTTGAACGCCTTCCCTGCCTCGACCGATCCTCCCGAGCGTCGGGCGCCGCGGCGGTCCGTCCCGGTGGCGGGCACG
Organism: Nocardioidaceae bacterium; assembly: GCA_025927595.1. GTDB lineage: Bacteria > Actinomycetota > Actinomycetes > Propionibacteriales > Nocardioidaceae > Nocardioides_B. Next base: position 3,359 of record JAICLD010000011.1, read on the forward strand.
GCGGTGGCGGTCATCGTGACGTCTCCCCTCGGGCGGCGGCTGCGGCGCGTCTGTTGCGGACCAGGATCCAGCCTGCGGACACCGCCACGAGGATCACGAAGTACACCATCGTCGCGGCGGCCGCGTAGCCGCCGCGGTAGGAGGTGAACCCGGTGTCGTAGATGTACTCGATCACCGGGCGGGTGCTGTAGTTCGGGCCGCCTGCCAGCAGGATGTAGATCTGGTCGAACACCTTCAGCGAGGCCAGCACCTGCAGGATCAGCACCAGGCTCATCGTCGGCCGCAGCAGCGGCACCGTGATCGACCTGATCTGCTGCCACGGCCCTGCGCCGTCGATCGACGCGGCCTCGTAGACCTCCTCGGAGATGTCCTGGATCGCGGCGGTGTACAGGATGAAGTTGAACCCGAACGTCCACCACAGCGTGAGCAGCACGACCGCGAACCAGGCGCCAGAGGTGCTGCCCAGGAAGTTCGGCGCCGTGAGCCCGAGCCATCCGAACACGTTGGTCACCAACCCCGTCTGCGGGGTGTACATGAACGCGAAGATCAGGCAGACCGCCGACGAGGGGACGACGTACGGCGCGAAGAACGCCAGTCGGAAGAACCACTGGTGGCGGATCATCCGCGAGGCGAGGACCGCGAACAGCAGCGGCAGCAGCACCAGCAGCGGCGTGGTGAGCAGCGTGAACAGGACCGAGTGCCACATCGACGCCCAGAAGTCCCCGCTGGACAAGACGTCGGCGTAGTTGGAGAAGCCGACCCAGCTGCCCAGCCCCGACGTCACCGTCGTGGTGTTGAACAGGCTGATCACGATCCCGATCAGCACCGGGCCGATCAGGAACAGCACGTAGAGGACCAGGAACGGGGTGGCGAACAGCCAGCCCGCCCGGTTCTCCCCCTTCGGGGCGCGCCCGCCGGCGGCGCGGAGCTCGGTGCCCGCCCCCGTGGCGGGCGCTGCCAGTGCGCTCGTCGTCATCTGAGCCTCCTCACACCGGCGGCCGCGCGGTCGAGAACCCCTTGAGGCTCGTGTACATCGCGTCGACGCCGCCCTTCGGGGTCGTGTGGCCGGACAGCACGCTCGAGATGACCGAGCCCATCGCCGTCTGGAAGTCCGACCCCGCCCCGGTGTACCAGGCGACGGGGTCGTAGATCGCGTGGAACGCGGCCTGGATGTAGTTGCTCTGGGGCTTCTGCTTGAGGAAGGCCCTGCTCGTCTGCACCGGGAGCCACGCGGGGATGTGGCCGCCGCCCGCCCAGATCGCGCTCTCGTCGAGCAGTCCCTTGATGAACCGGATGGCGTCGGTCTCGCGCTGCGCGGGCCGCGCGGTGCTCTTCGGCACGACCAAGGAGTGCGAGTCCGCGTAGGCCACGGGCTTCGGTCCGAGCAGGGCCGGGAACGGGACGACGTTGAAGTCCAGCGCCTTCCCGCCCGGCAGCTTCACGCCGCGGTACGTCGGGATCTGCCACTCGCCGTCGAAGAGGAAGCCGACCTTGCCCTGGCTGAACAGCGTGCTCGCGGTCGTGCTCGTGGAGCTGCTGGGCATCAGGCCGAGCTTCCCGGTGAGGCTCTGCAGGAACGCGAAGGTCTCCTCCATGGCGCCGCGGTCGATCGTCACCCGGGTCCCGCCGTCGGACACGATGGGGCCGGCCAGGCCGGCATAGACCATGCTGAACAGCCGCCAGCAGGTGGACGGGTCCGCGGTGATCGAGCACACGGCGCCGTACTGTCCGCCCGCGTCCTTCATGGCCTTGATCGCCGCGATGAAGTCGTCCTTGCCCTTCATCGGCTGGAGATCGCGGCCGTTCGACGTCACGATCCCGGCCTTCTTCGCAAGCGCCACGTTGTAGAAGAGCACGAACGGGTGGGTGTCGAGGGGCACCGCGTAGACCCGGTCACCGACGGTCGCCTTCTTCCAGGCCGCCGGCGTGAACTTGTCCTGGGTGATGCCGACCGACTCGAAGCGCCGGGTGTCGACCGGTTCGAGGAGGGCGGCCTCGGCCAGCAGCGGCAGCCGGGACAGGTGCGAGATCGCCACGTCGGGCGGCCGGCCGCTCGACGCGGACAGCGCCAGCTTCGTGTAGTAGGGGTTGCCCCACGACAGCAGCGTCGCCTCGACCGACAGGCCCGTGCGCTTCTGGAACTGTTGCACCATCGTCGCCATGTTGGCACCGTCGCCGCCACCGAACAGGTGCCAGAAGATGACGTCGGCGGTCGCGGGCTGCCCTCCGGTGAAGCTGGTCACGACCGGCGACCCACAGGCGCTGAGCCCACCGGCGAGCGTGAGGCCGCCGGCGGCGGCGAGGAAGCTGCGGCGCGACAGACCGGCCATCGGGACCCGCTCTCAGCTGCGAGGTGTGACGCGTGTGGTTGGGAGCCCACACTGCCCCAACTGTCCGATCCGCGCAACAGCCCGACGGCGGACGCGTGCCGGTTGCGCGGGCCGGGCGGGGTGCGCGACGATCCGCCGGTGAGAGCCACGCAGCAGGACGGTTCGTACCCGCGCCCGACCATGCGCCGGGAGCAGTGGGCCGGGCTCGACGGCCCGTGGGGCTTCGCGCACGACGACGCCGACGCGGGAGTGGCCCAGCGCTGGTTCGACCCCTCCTCCGGCGACCGCTTCGACCGGGAGATCGAGGTCCCCTACCCGCCGGAGTCGCCGGCGTCCGGCATCGCCGACCGAGGCATGCACCCCGTGGTGTGGTACCGGCGGGTCGTCCCGCACGACGACCTGGTCGTCGGGGGGGCCGGCTTTCGGGTCCTCGTGCACTTCGGCGCCGTGGACTTCCGGGCCCGGGTCTGGTGCGACGGGGAGCTCGTGGCCGAGCACGTGGGCGGCCAGACGCCGTTCACCGCCGACGTCACCGAGGTGCTGGCCGGCAGCCCGCGCGACCACGTCCTCGTGGTCCGGGCGGAGGACGACCCCCTCGACGTGGACCAGCCGCGCGGCAAGCAGGACTGGCGGCAGCACCCCCACGGCATCTGGTACGAGCGCACCACCGGGATCTGGCAGAGCGTCTGGACCGAGACGGTCCCCGAGGACCACGTGGTCGACCTGGCGTGGACCCCCGACGTGGCGGCCGGACTGGTGCGCGGCGAGGTCACGCTGGCGCGGACCCCGACGCGGCCGCTGCGGGTCGACGTCACCTTGAGCCTGGGCGAGGAGCTGCTCGCCCGCGTCTCCTGCCTGGCGGCCACCCGGGTCACCACGCTCGACGTCGCGGTGCCGGCGCTGCGCAACGGCCAGGACCGCGACCGGCTGCTGTGGTCCCCGGAGCACCCGGTGCTCGTCGACGCGGAGGCGGTCGTCGTCGACGACGCCTCCGGTGAGCGGCTCGACACCGTGGCCGGGTACCTCGGCCTGCGCACCGCCTCGGTGAGCGGGGGCGCGTTCGCGCTCAACGACCGCCCCTACTACGTGCGGTCCGTTCTCGACCAGGGGTACCGCCCGCAGACCCATCTCGCCTCACGCGGCTCCGAGGAGCTCCGCGCCGAGGTCGAGGTGATCAAGGCGATGGGCTTCAACGCCGTGCGTGTCCACCAGAAGGCCGAGGACCCGCGGTTCCTGTTCTGGGCGGACCGGCTCGGGCTGCTCGTCTGGGGCGAGACCGCCGGCGCCTACGCCTTCTCCGCGACCGCGGTGGCGCTGGTCACCGCGGAGTGGCTCGAGCTCGTCCGCCGGGACCGCAGCCATCCCTGCATCGTCACGTGGGTCCCGGTCAACGAGAGCTGGGGCGTGCAGGACATCGCCAGGGTGCCCGCGCAGCAGCAGCTGGCCCAGGCGCTCGCCAGCCTGACCCGGGCCGTCGACCCGAGCCGGCCGGTGGTCTCCAACGAGGGCTGGGAGCACGTCGACAGCGACATCCTCGGCCTGCACGACTACACGGTCGACCCCGACGAGCTGCGGGCGCGCTACGCCGACCGTGACGCCGCCCACGCGATGGTGCTCTCCGGCCACGGTCCCCAGGGCCGGCGACCGGTCCTCAACGACACCCAGGCCCGGGCCTTCCTCGACGGCCGCGCCCCGCTGATGGTGACCGAGTTCGGCGGGATCTCGCTGTCCGACGCCGGTGAGGACTGGGGCTACGGCCATGCGGGGTCGGTGTCGGACTACGCAGAGATCCTCACCGGCCTGTTCGACGCGCTGCGGGCGAGCCCCGAGATCGTCGGCTTCTGCTACACCCAGCTGATGGACACCGGGCAGGAGACGAACGGACTGCTGACGGCCGACGGCACCCCCAAGCTGCCGGTGGAGCAGATCGCCCGCATCGTCACCGGCCGGGCGTCCGCCTCCTAGCGGACGGCGCTCAGAACAGCGCGGAGGCCAGCTGCTGGCGGCCCTTGAGCACGCGGGGGTCCTCGTTGCCGACGGCCGCGAACAGGCCCAGAAGGTGCGTGCGGGCCGCGTCCCGCTCCGCTCCGGAGGTACGGCGCACGAGCTCGACGAGCCGGCCGAAGGCGTCCGCGACGTGGCCGCCGAGCATGTCGAGGTCGGCGACCAGCGTCTGCGCCTCCACGTCGTCGGGCCGCTCCGCGGCGGCGGCGCGCGCGGCGGTCACGTCGACGCCCTGGGTCCGCTGCAGGATCCGCGCCATGGCGAGGCCGCCCGCCGCCTCGACGTCGGCGGGGTTGGCGTCGGCGAGCTTCTGGTACTCGGCCACGGCGAGGTCGGCGTCGCCCGCGGCGAGCGCGTCCTCGGCCGCGGCGTAGCGCGGGTCGACGTACTCCTCGGCCTCGGGGGTCCCGGCGGCTGCCGCGCGCGCGGCCAGCGGCTGGTGCCGGCCGGTGACGCCCTGGGTCGCCATCTGGGTCAGCACCTGGTCGACGATGCCGCGCAGCTGGTCGCGGGGCGGCGCGTCCTGGAGCAACGGCATCATCCGGCCCTGGACGACGAGGGCGACCAGCGGGACCGAGGGGATCTGGAGCGCCTGCGCCAGCTGGGGGTTCGCGTCGACGTCGACCTTGCCGACCAGGATGCGTCCCTCGAGCTCGTCCGCGATCCCCTCCAGGTCCGCCGCCAGCTGCGCGCTGGCCGGCGACTGCGAGGGCGAGTAGACGACGAGGACCACGGGCGCGTCCATCGACGCCTCGAGGTGACCGGCGATGTTCTGCTCGTCGAGGTCCACCGAGTAGGCGCCGGTGCCCGCGGCCGGGGACGGCCCCGCGGCGGGTGCGCCGGCTGCGGGCGCGGGACGCCGGAGTCCGGACAGGTCGACGGCACCGGGTCGCGAGAACGGCTGCTGGCTCATGGGCCTATCTTGTCCGATCGCCTCGGCGGCGCCGGGACGGGGGCTCAGAACCTCGCGGGCTCGCGGTACTCCCCCCACTCCGCGCGCAGCGCGTCGCAGATCTCGCCCAGCGTCGCGTCGGCCCGGCAGGCCTCCAGCATCGCCGGCACCATGTTCTCCTGCGACCGTGCCGCCTCGAGCATCCGGTGCAGCGCCTCGTCGACCCGGCCCCGGTCGCGGACCCGGCGCCGCTGCGCCAGGTCCCGGACCTGGTCGACCTCGACCTCGTGGGAGACGCGGAGGATCTCCAGGTCGTGGGTGACGGACTCCTCGTGGCAGTTCACCCCCACGATCCGCTTGTCGCCCTTCTCCAGGGCGGTCTGGTACTGGAAGGCGGCCTCGGCGATCTCCGACATGAACCAGCCGTCCTCGATGCCGCGCAGGATGCCGCGGGTCATCGGCCACTGCTCGACCGGACGGCCGGTGCTCTCACGGACGGCTGCGGCCAGGCCGCCGTGGTCGCGCGCCGACAGCGTCGAGCCGCCCATGGCCAGGACCCGGTCGAAGACCTCGTAGGCCTCCGCCTCGAGCCGGTCGGTGAGCTCCTCGACGTACCACGAGCCGCCGAGCGGGTCCGCCACGTTGACGACTCCGGTCTCCTCCATGATCACCTGCTGGGTCCGCAGGGCGATCTCGGCGGCCTGCTCCGACGGCAGTGCGAGGGTCTCGTCGAGGGCGTTGGTGTGCAGGGAGTTGGTGCCGCCGAGCACTGCTGCGAAGGCCTCGATGCCGGTGCGCACCACGTTGTTGTAGGGCTGCTGGGCCGTCAGCGAGACGCCGGCCGTCTGCGTGTGGAACCGCATCCACTGCGCCTTCTCGGTCTCCGCGCCGTACACGTCGCGCAGCCAGGTCGCCCAGATCCGCCGGGCCGCGCGGAACTTCGCGACCTCCTCGAAGAAGTCCACGTGGCTGTCGAAGAAGAACGACAGCCCCGGCGCGAACGCGTCGACGTCGAGGCCCCGCGACAGCCCGAGCTCGACGTAGCCGAACCCGTCGGCGAGCGTGAACGCGATCTCCTGCGCGGCCGTCGAGCCGGCCTCGCGGATGTGGTAGCCGGAGACCGACAGCGGCTTGTAGGCCGGGATCTCCGCCGCGCAGTACTCCATGAGGTCGCCGATCAGGCGCAGGTGCGGCTCGGGACCGAACAGCCACTCCTTCTGGGCGATGTACTCCTTGAAGATGTCGGTCTGCAGCGTGCCGTTGAGCTTGGACAGGTCGGCGCCCTGACGCTCGGCGGTGACCAGCATCATGCAGAACACCGGGACGGCCGGACCCGAGATCGTCATCGACGTGGTGACGTCCTCGAGCGGGATGCCGTCGAAGAGCGCGTCGGTGTCGGCGGCGGTGTCCACCGCCACCCCGCAGTGCCCGACCTCGCCGAGGCTCTTGGGGTCGTCGGAGTCGCGCCCCATGAGCGTCGGCATGTCGAAGGCGACCGAGAGGCCGCCGCCGCCCCGGCCGAGGATCATCTTGTAGCGCTCGTTGGTCTGCCGGGCGTTGCCGAACCCGGCGAACTGGCGGATCGTCCAGGCACGGCCGCGGTACCCCGTCGCGTACAGCCCACGGGTGAAGGGGAACTCCCCGGGCCACTCGGAGTCGTCGGTGCCGTACGCCGCCTCGACCTCGAGGCCGGACAGCGTCGTGAAGTCCGCGGTGCGCACGCGGGACGCGTCGTACCGCCGCTGCCAGCGCTCGCGCGCGCTGTCCTGAGCCATGTCGCCTCCAGAAGGGTCGTCGACCTCGATAGTAGGACGTCCTACTATCTCCCGTCGAACGCGCGAGGTCTCAGAAGTCGCCGGCGGCGCCCCGGACCGGTCGCAGCAGCTCCGACAGCGCGGCGAGGTCCTCGACCGGCAGGGCGCCCAGCGCGAACCGTGCCGCCACGAGGTCTGCGGTGGCCCGCTCCACCACGGCACGTCCGTCCTCGGTGATCTCGGCCAGCACCGCCCGGCCGTCCTCGGGGTGCCGGCGGCGGACGACGTGACCGGCCGCCTCCAGACGGTCGACGATCGACGTGACGGACGTGGGGTGGACCTGGAGCCGCTCCCCCATCCTTCCCAGCGGCAGCGCGCCGTTGCGCGAGAAGACCAGCAGCACCAGGGCCTCGTAGCGCGCGAAGGTGAGGCCGTGCGGCCGCAGGAGGTCGTCGAGCTGGGCGAGCACCAGCTGCTGGACCCGCATCAGGGAGGTCACCGCGTGCATCTGCGGCACGGCGTCCCACCGCAGCCCCCACTGCCGCGCGGCCTCGTCGATCGGGTCGAACGCCAGCTTCCTGCGTGCGGCCCTGGACATGCCTGGACCCTAGACCGGTTGCCGGGTCCGGTGCACCGCCGGTCGCGTCAGCCCCGTGACCCCTCGCTCATGACCCGGGTCCGGGGCTCACGGCCTGCGGTCGTGCCCCCGCGGACTCCTGAGGCCGGAGAGCTGCACGTGCCGCTGGATGATGTGGTCGCGCTCCAGCGGCCTGGCGACGAAGCGGATGTCGCGCAGGCCCTGCTCCTGGGCGGCGGACTCGAACGTGAAGTGGCCGTAGCCGAGCAGCAGCCCGAGGAAGGGCTGGTCGACCGTGATGTCGAGGATCCGCGACAGCGGGGTGGTCGCGTGCCGGCTCGAGAACACGCCGCTGACCCGGAACACCCGCATGTTGGTGATCACGAACACGTCCATGAACTCGACGAGCGCCCTCCAGGCGGCGTGCGCGAGCAGCGCCGCCGCCACGAGGAGCAGCAGCCAGCCGAACCGCGTCGGGGAGACCAGCAGCAGCCACAGCACCGGGACGGCGGCGGCCGCCTCGAGGGCGGGCAGGACGTGCACGACCCAGTGGTGGTGCACCTCGTCGACGATGTCCTCGCGGGCGTCCTCCTCGCGCAGCAGCCGGCGCCGGACCCGCTGGTCGCGGACCCGCCGCAGCCAGCCGACGAACGGTGCGCCCGAGGGCCGGCGGGCGCGACGTCGGCGCGGGGGGTCCATGGCCGTCGACTAGTGCCGCACGAGGGCGGTGAAGAACGTGACGAGCGCGTCGAACGCGTCCCCGATCACGCCCATCGCTCCGCGCACGGCGTCGGCCGCCGCCTGCGGCTGCGTGAGCAGGTAGAACACCGCGAAGGCGATCACGACGACGCCCAGCAGCTTCTTCATGGCCGCACTCCGTCCGGGGTGGGTCGAGGGTTCCTGCCCGCGGGCAGGCGTGTCCTCCATTCGTAGCAAAACCGTCCGGGGGGGTGGTGGAGGCGCGCGGGGTGGGTAGTGCACGGCATGGACGACGAGAAGAGCAGCGACCGCCGTGCCGACCACGACGTCGACGAGGCCACCGCCGAGGCCGTCGGGCGGATCAGCGAGGCACTCGAGACCACCGAGCGGGCCCGTGGGCACCTCTACGGCTTCCACCAGCTGACGGGGACCGCCGACCTCCAGCTCGGCGACGCCTGCGAGCAGCTCCGCGCCGCCGGCCACACCGGGCTCGCCGAGCGGATCGAGCGCGACCTCGTCGGCCGCAACGTGATCCCCGGGCACTGGACGTTCCAGGTGGTCGAGGAGTACGACGAGACCTACTGGTCGCTCTTCCGCGAGATCGAGAGCGAGGCCAGGAGCAGCCTCACCGACGGGCGCCGGCACCTGCACGAGGCGCAGATGAAGGAGGACCGGCGCACCCACGGGCATCCCGGGCACAGCCCCCAGTGAGGACGAGCGGGTCGCGCGGACGCTACTCGGCGTACGTCGCCAGCAGCGTGTCGGCGGCGGAGTAGGGGTCGCCGTCCCCGGCGGCCACCTGCTCGGCCAGGGCGTCGAGCTCGGTGCGCTCGTGCACGTCGCCCCACCGGCGGCGCAGGGACGTGACGGCGATCGCCTCGATCTCGTCGCGCGCCCGTCGTACCCGGCGACGGCGCAGCTCCCCCGAGGACTCCATCCACGCGCGGTGCTCGTCGACACGGCGGACGACCTCGTCGACGCCCTGGCCGGTGTGGGCGACGGTCTGCACGATCGGCGGCCGCCAGCCGGCCTCGGTGCGCTCGGCCAGCGCGATCATGTTCCGCAGGTCCCGGCGCACCTGGTCGGCCCCGTCGCGGTCCGCCTTGTTGACGACGTACACGTCCCCGATCTCGAGGATGCCGGCCTTGGCGGCCTGGATCCCGTCGCCCATCCCGGGCGCCACGAGCACGAGCGTGGTGTCGGCCAGGGCCGCGATGTCCACCTCGCTCTGGCCGACCCCGACGGTCTCCACGAGCACCACGTCGCAGCCGGCCGCGTCCAGGACCCGCAGCGCCTGCGGCGTCGACCAGGCCAGCCCGCCGAGGTGCCCGCGTGAGGCCATGGAGCGGATGTACACCTCGGGGTCGAGGGCGTGGTCCTGCATCCGGACCCGGTCCCCGAGCAGCGCGCCACCGGAGAACGGCGAGGACGGGTCCACGGCCAGCACGCCGACCCGCTTGCCGGTCAGCCGCATCGCCGTGACCAGCGCGTTGGTCGAGGTGGACTTCCCGACGCCCGGCGAGCCGGTGATCCCCACGATCTGCGCGTGCCCGGTGTACGACGCGAGGGCCGCCATGACCTCACGCAGCAGCGGCGACTCGTCCTCGACCAGCGAGATCAGCCGGGCCACCGCGCGCGCCTCGCCGTCGCGGGCGGCCGCGACGAGGTCCGGGACCGACACGCGGCTGCGCCGGCCGCCGATCCCCCGGCCGGTCACCTCCGTGGGGACCACTCAGCTGCTCGGGACGTGCAGGATCAGCGCGTCGCCCTGGCCGCCGCCGCCGCACAGCGCGGCCGCACCGGTGCCGCCGCCGCGTCGCTTGAGCTCGAGCGCGAGGTGCAGCGCGATCCGCGCGCCCGACATGCCGACCGGGTGGCCGAGCGCGATGGCCCCGCCGTTGACGTTGACCTTGTCGTCGGCCAGGCCCAGCTCGCGCGAGGAGGCGATCCCCACCGCGGCGAACGCCTCGTTGATCTCGACCAGGTCCAGCGAGGACGGCTCGATGCCCTCCTTCTCGCAGGCCTTGGCGATCGCGTTGGCGGGCTGCATCTGCAGGGTGGAGTCGGGGCCCGCGACCTGGCCCGAGGCGCCGATCTCCGCCAGCCACGTGAGCCCGAGCTCCTCGGCCTTGGTCTTGCTCATCACGACGACCGCGCACGCGCCGTCGGAGATCTGCGACGCCGAGCCGGCCGTGATGGTGCCCTCCTTCGAGAAGGCCGGCCGCAGCCTCGACAGGCTCTCCGCGGTGGTGTCGCCGCGGACCCCCTCGTCCTGGGAGACCACCACGGGGTCGCCCCTGCGCTGAGGCACCTCGATGGGGACGACCTCGTCCTCGAAGACGCCGTTCTTCCAGGCCTCGGCCGCCCGCCGGTGCGAGGCCGCGGCGAAGGCGTCCTGCTCCTCGCGCGTCAGCTGCACGCCGTCGACGTTGCACTGCTCGGTGAGCGCGCCCATCGCCTGCTCGGTGAACATGTCCCACAGCGCGTCGTACGCCATCGAGTCGACGAGCGTCACGTCGCCGTACTTGAAGCCCTGGCGGGACTTCGGCAGCAGGTGTGGGGCGTTCGTCATCGACTCCATGCCACCCGCCACGACGACCTCGTGCTCGCCGGCGCGGATCAGCTGGTCGGCGAGCGCGATCGCGTTGAGGCCGGACAGGCACACCTTGTTGATCGTGATCGAGGGGACGTCGAGCGGGATGCCGCCCTTGTGCGCCGCCTGCCGCGCGGTGATCTGCCCGGCGCCGGCCTGGATCACCTGGCCGAGGATCACGTAGTCGACCTGGTCCCCGGAGACGCCGGACCGCTCGAGCGCCGCCTTGATCGCGACCCCGCCGAGGTCCGCGGCGGTCAGGTCCTTGAGTCCCCCCAGCAGACGGCCGATCGGGGTGCGGGCACCGGCGACGATCACGGATCCGGACATGGGTCCTCCAGGTGGAGCGAAGGTGGGCGTGGGAGGGACGATACCCACCGCCCGGCGCGCGCGGCAGGGCCCGGCGGCCCGCCGCGGTGAGGAACGCGTCACGATGGGGGCATGAGCGGCTCCCCCGAGATCCCCGACCCGCTGTTCGAGTGCATCGACCACGTCGGGGTCGCCGTCCCCGACCTCGACGAGGCGATCGCCTTCTACGAGCGCTGCTTCGGCATGAGCGTGACCCACCAGGAGACCAACGAGGAGCAGGGGGTGCGCGAGGCGATGCTGGCCCCCGGCGACCCCGGCGCGCCCGGCGACCCTGTCGGCGCGGATGCGCGGGTCCAGCTGCTGGCGCCCCTGGACGCGTCCTCGGCGATCGCGCGGTTCCTGGACCGGTCGGGTCCCGGGCTGCAGCAGGTCGCCTACCGGGTCCGCGACGTCGAGGCGGTGTCCGCGGTGCTCCGCCGGCGAGGCCTGCGACTGCTGTACGACGCGCCACGGCGCGGCACCGCCGGGAGCCGGGTCAACTTCGTGCACCCCAAGGACGCCGGCGGCGTGCTCGTGGAGCTCGTCGAGCCCGCCGCCGGCTGAGCCCGGAGCCCGCACCCGCGCTCACGAGGGATCGCGCCACCGCAGCCGCAGGCCCTGCCCGGGCCGGACCTGCGCGGCTCGGTCGACGTCCGCGTCGAGGACGACCGCCACGACCGGGTAGCCACCGGTGACCGGGTGGTCGGCGAGGAACAGGACCGGCTCCCCGCTCGGCGGCACCTGCACCGCGCCGCGGTACGCCCCCTCGCTCGGCAGCTCGGGGGCGCCGGGGCGGTGCGGGAGGCTGCCGCCCGCCAGCCGCATCCCGACCCGGTCGCTGCGCTCCGAGGCGGTCCAGGCCGTGCGGACCAGGACGTCCGCGTCGCGGACCCGGGAGGCCCGGGGCCCGCGGAAAGCCGCCAGCACCACGTCGTCGTCCGCCGGCGGCAGGGGCAGCACGTCGGCGTCCGGGAAGCTGCCGACGGCGGCGCCGACGGGCAGCTCGGTCCCCTTCCGCAGCGGTGCCGGCCCGACCCCGGCGAGCACGTCGCGGCTGCGGGACCCGAGCACCGGCGGGACGTCGACGCCGCCCCGCACGGCGAGGTAGGAGCGCAGCCCGTGCGGCGGCACCCCGAGGCGGACCACGCAGCCGGGACCCGCCGCGGACACGGTGTAGGGCCCGGTGTCCCGCCCGTCGACGCGGACCGGCGCCGGCGCACCGGTGACGCAGAACCAGACGTGCCCGCCCAGCACCTCGACCTCCAGCCCGCCGAGCGTCACCTCGAGGGCGGCGGCCCCCTCGGGGTTGCCGACGGCGCGGTTGGCCAGGCGGAGCGACGCCCGGTCCGCTGCTCCCGACCGGCCGACGCCGATGGCCGACTGCCCGGGACGGCCGAGGTCCTCGACCAGGGTGAGCGGCCCCGGCGCGCGGACCAGCAGCGCCGCGCTCACCCGTCCCGCTCCCGGAAGCGGACCCGGGCGCCGGGGCGCAGCAGCGCCGGTGGGTCCCGGTCGAGGTCCCACATCGTCGCCGTGGTGCTGCCGATCAGCTGCCACCCGCCGGGCGACTCTCGGGGGTAGACGCCGGTGTACTCCCCGGCGAGCCCGACGGCGCCGGCCGGGACCCGGGTGCGGGCCGAGTCCCGCCGCGGCACGTGCAGCCGTCCGTCCCCGCCCACGAGGTAGCCGAACCCCGGGGCGAACCCGCCGAACGCGACCCGCCAGGACGTGGCCGTGTGGGCCCGGACCACCTCCGCCTCGTCCAGGCCGGTGAGCCGCGCCACGTCGGCGAGGTCCGGCCCGTCGTAGGTCACCGGGATCACGACCGCGTCGTCCTCGCCGTCGCCCTCCCGCCCGTCCGCCGGGCCGGTCACCGGCGCAGGCGCCGCCTCGAGCCCGGCCAGCGCCCCGCGGACCGCGCTCACGTCGGCGTCCTCGCTGGTCACGACGAGCAGGGTCCGCGCCGCCGGCACCAGGTCGGCGACACCCGGGAGCCGGGCGCGCCCGACCGCGTCGGTCCAGGCGAGGACCTCGGCGGCGTCCTCGAGCTCGAGCAGCAGCGCGCGGTCGCCGTAGGGCAGCAGCCGGGGACGGCTCACGCGAACGGCCGCACGTCGACGCCGGCCGCCTCGAGCCCCGCGCGGACCGCCGTCGCCATCGCGACCGCGCCCGCCGAGTCTCCGTGGACGCATACCGACTCCGCCTCCAGCCGGACCCGGGAGCCGTCGACCGCGGTCACCGCCCCCTCGGTCACCATGCCCACGACCCGGCGACCGACCTCGTCGGGGTCGTCGAGCACGGCGCCGGGCTCGGTCCGCGGCACGAGCGTCCCCTCCGGCGTGTACGCGCGGTCGGCGAAGGCCTCCCGGACCGTGCGCAGGCCGGCCCGCTCGGCGCGCGCGAGCAGCTCGGAGCCCGGCAGTCCGAGGACCGGGAGCGACGCGTCGTACGCCAGGACGGCGTCGACGACGGCCTGCGCCTGCCGCTCGTGGCGGACGGTCGCGTGGTAGAGCGCGCCGTGCGGCTTGACGTAGCGCACGGACGTCCCGGCCGCGCGGGCCATCGCCTCGAGGCCGCCGACCTGGTAGAGCACGTCGTCGGTCAGCTCGGCCGGGTCGACGTCGATGAACCGGCGGCCGAACCCCGCGAGGTCGCGGTAGCCGACCTGGGCGCCGACGACGACGCCGTTGCGCCCGGCCGTCCCGCAGGTGCGCCGGAGCGTGCGGGGGTCCCCGGCGTGGAAGCCGCAGGCGACGTTGGCGCTGGTCACCAGCCCCAGCACCGCCTCGTCGTCCCCCAGCCGCCAGCGCCCGAAGGACTCCCCCACGTCGCTGTTCAGGTCGATGCCGCTCATCCGCCTCGTTGTACTCCTGTCGCGCCAGATGCGTCACATGCGGCTGACACCGGCGAGCCCGCCTCGGTACTGTCCCCGCACCCAGCCCCGCAGCGGCAGGAGCCCCACGTGAAGCAGATCCTCGACGCCATCCTCGCCGGCGACACCGCCAGCGAGGAGCTCGCCGCGCTCGACCTGCCCGAGACCTACCGGGCCGTCACGGTGCACCGTGACGAGGCGGACATGTTCCAAGGCGTGGCGACCCGGGACCGCGACCCGCGCCGCTCCCTGCACGTCGAGGAGGTGCCGCTGCCGGAGCTGGGGCCCGGCGAGGCCCTCGTCGCGGTGATGGCCAGCGCGATCAACTACAACACGGTCTGGACCTCGATCTTCGAGCCGATGTCCACGTTCGGGTTCCTCGAGCGCTACGGCCGCATCTCGCCCCTGGCCAAGCGGCACGACCTGCCCTACCACGTGGTCGGCTCCGACCTCGCGGGCGTCGTCCTGCGGACGGGTCCGGGCGTGCACACCTGGCGGCCGGGACAGGAGGTCGTCGCGCACTGCCTGTCGGTGGAGCTGGAGAGCTACGAGGGCCACAACGACACGATGCTCGACCCCGAGCAGAGGATCTGGGGCTTCGAGACCAACTTCGGCGGCCTCGCGCAGGTGGCCCTGGTGAAGTCCAACCAGCTGATGCCCAAGCCCGCGCACCTCACCTGGGAGGAGGCCGCCAGCCCGGGGCTGGTGAACTCCACGGCCTACCGGCAGCTGGTCAGCCGCAACGGCGCCGGGATGAAGCAGGGCGACACCGTGCTGGTCTGGGGGGCCAGCGGCGGCCTCGGCGGCTACGCCACGCAGTACGCCCTCAACGGCGGCGCCACCCCGGTCTGCGTGGTCTCCAGCGAGGAGAAGGCGGACCTCTGCCGACGGATGGGGGCGGGCCTCGTCATCGACCGCAGCGCCGAGGGGTTCCGGTTCTGGAAGGACGAGCACACCCAGGACCCGAGGGAGTGGCGCCGCTTCGGCTCCCGGATCCGGGAGCTGACCGGCGGCGAGGACGTGGACATCGTCTTCGAGCACCCGGGCCGGGAGACCTTCGGCGCGTCCGTCTACGCCGCGCGCAAGGGCGGCACGATCGTCACCTGCGCCTCGACCAGCGGGTTCCTGCACGAGTACGACAACCGCTACCTGTGGATGAACCTCAAGCGGATCGTCGGCTCCCACTTCGCCAACTACCGCGAGGCCTGGGAGGCCAACCGGCTCGTCGCCCGCGGCCGGATCCACCCGACGCTGTCACGGGCCTACCCGCTGGACCAGGTCGGGCAGGCGGCGTACGACGTCCACCGCAACCTGCACCAGGGCAAGGTCGGGGTGCTGTGCCTGGCCCCGCAGGAGGGCCTCGGCGTCCGCGACGAGGAGACCCGGGCCCGGCACCTCAGCGAGATCAACCGCTTCCGCGGCGTCTGACCCACGCCGGGTCTTCCGACACGTGAGCCGTCCCGCACGGGGCGCCTGCGGTGTTTAGGGTGGGTCATCGAGGACACTGGGCGCACGCCGCTGCGAGCCGGCGAGCAGGGCGAGCGGGCGCGGCCCGACGCCGTACGAGACGGAGGACCCCCATGAGCGACCGATCCGGACTGTCCATCTTCCACCACGACTCCGGGAGCACGGACGCCGACGGCGGCGCGGAGCCCGGCGCGGACGACGCCACCCAGGTGTTCGAGGCCGTCGCGCCGCCGCAGGAGCGCCAGAGCGCTCCCCAGCCCGCCCAGCAGGCGCAGCAGGGTCAGCAGGCCCAGCAGGCGCCCGCTCCCGCCCGTCCCGCTCCGGCGGCCCCGCAGGCACCGGTCGCCCCGCAGCGACCGGCGACCCCGCCGCGGCCCGGGTTCCCGGTCGTGCGCAAGGGCGGCTACGACACGGCGGCCGTGGACCGCCAGATGCACGCGCTGGCCGGCGAGAAGGCCGGGCTGATCGCCAGCCTCCAGGAGGCCAAGACCACGATCGCCGCGCTCGAGCAGCGGGTCACCGAGAACGAGAACCCGACGTACGCCGGTCTCGGCGGCCGGGCCAGCGAGATGCTGCGGCTCGCCGAGGAGCAGGCCGACGACGTGCTCGTGCAGGCCAAGGCGCAGGCCGAGGAGATCCGCCGGCAGGCCGCGAAGGACGCCGACGTGCTGCGCTCCCAGGCGGCCCGAGACGCCGACGACATGCGGATGGTGCAGCTCAAGGAGCTGGACGAGACCCGGTCCCGCACGATGGCGCAGGTCGAGCAGGAGCGGGGCCGGGCGAAGGCCGAGGCCGAGGACCTGCTGGGGGCTGCCCGACGCGAGAGCGAGCAGCTGCGGCTGGCCGCCGAGCAGGAGACCAACGCGCAGCGCACGAGCGCCAAGCGGGAGGCCGAGCAGGCCCGCGCCGTCGCCGAGCGCGAGGTGCAGGAGGCCCGGCGCGCGCTGGCGGTGGAGAAGGAGCGGCTGACCCGCGAGGCGGCCGAGCACCACTCCAACGCCACGTCCGAGACGGCCCGCCTGGTGGCCGAGGCCGAGCAGCGGGCGAACGCCGCCGAGGAGCGGGCCCGCGAGGCGACCGCGACCGCCGCCGAGCACCGCGGCGCCGCGCAGGAGGAGGCCGAGCGCCTGCTCAACCACGCGCGCCGCGAGGCCGAGCAGATCGTCTCCACCGCCCAGACCCAGGCCGCCACCTTCGTGGCCGCCGGCCAGGCGGAGGCCGAGCGCGACCTGGCCCGGCTCACGGCAGAGGTGGACCGCTACCAGAAGCGCCGTGACTCGATCGTGGCGCAGCTCGGTGCGCTGCGCGACGTGATCTCCGGCTTCGGCGACGACGGCCCGGCGGCCGCCAGCGACCAGCAGCGGTGAGCGCGCCGGCCACTCGGCCCGGGCGGGTGACCAGGCAGGCGCAGCACCGCGTCCCACCCGCGGCCGGGGCGGCGCCCCGTCCGCACACGCCGCTGCATCGACGTACGCCGTTCAGCATCGGGTTCTTCGGCGCGATCGGCGCCCTCGTGGCCTGGTGGCTCGGCGGGGTGCTGCTCTCGATCGGCTCGATCCTGGTCCTCGTCGTCGTGGCGATGTTCCTCGCCGTGGGCCTGAACCCGGCCGTGGAGTGGCTGGGCCGGCTGGGGCTGCGGCGCAGCCTCGCGGTCCTCGTCGTCGTGCTGGTCTTCCTCGGCGCCGTGGCGCTGTTCCTCGTGGCGCTGGTCCCGGTGATCGCGGACCAGATCTCGCTGATCGTGGACAACGCGCCCACCTGGTTCCGGCGGCTGCAGAACAACAGCCAGATCCAGCGGCTGGACACCCGCTACCACGTCCTGGACAAGGTCGAGGGCTTCGTCACCTCGAAGAGCTTCGGGTCCACGGTGTTCGGCGGCGTCGTCGGCGTCGGGCTGAAGCTGCTGTCGTTCTTCGCCAACACGTTCATCGTCGTGGTGCTGACGCTGTACTTCCTCTCGACGCTGCCCAAGGTCAAGCGGGCGTCGTACCGGCTCGCCCCGGCCAGCCGCCGGGAGCGGGTCACCGACCTCGGCGACCAGATCCTGCACAACGTCGGGGCGTACGTCTCCGGCGCGTTCCTCGTGGCGATGGCCGCGGGGATCAGCTCGCTGGTGTTCCTGTTCATCGTGGGGCTCAACCAGTACGCCGTCGCCCTGGCCGCCGTCGTGACGATCCTCGACGTGATCCCGATGATCGGCGCCACCCTGGGCGCCGTCGTCGTCACCGCCATCGGCTTCGCGACGGGGGTGGAGACCGGGCTCTACTGCCTGATCTTCTACGTCGCCTACCAGCAGTTCGAGAACTACGTCATCTACCCGCGGGTGATGTCGCGCTCGGTGGACCTGCCGGGCTCGATCATCGTGATCGCGGCGCTGGTCGGGGCGTCCCTGCTCGGCGTGATCGGCGCCCTGCTCGCGATCCCCACGGCGGCCGCGATCACGCTGCTGGTCCGGCAGGTGGTCGTCCCCCGCCAGGCGGTCCGGTAGCCGGCCTAGCGGGCGTAGGCGGAGGTGTCGGCGGTCTCCATCGGGCCGTCCCACTCCCGAGGCAGCGGCACGTCGACCTCCGGCGCGACCCGCTGCACGACGAGGTCCAGCACGGTCTCGGCGTCCCCGACCCACAGGTGCTTGGCACCGTCCACGCCGACCACCTCGGCCTGCGGCACAGCGGCGAACCGCTCCCGGGCCTCGGCCGGGCGCAGGTAGTCGTCGTGCTCCGGGACGAGCGCGGTGAGGGCGGTGCCGGCCTGCGCCCACGCGGCGAGGTGCTCGGGGCCGCTGTAGCGCAGCGGCGGCGAGAGCAGCACCGCCCCCTCGACGACGGGGTCGAGCGCGTACATCAGCGCGAGGTCGGTCCCGAAGGACCAGCCCAGGACCCAGATCCTCGGCAGGTCCGCGAACTCGGCGTACTCCAGGGCCGCCGCGACGTCGTACCGCTCCCCGACGGCGTCGTCGAAGGAGCCCTCGCTGGTGCCCTGCTCACTGCGGGTGCCGCGGGTGTTGAACCGCAGCACCGCGACTGCGGCCAGCGCGGGCAGCCGGAACGCCGCCTTGCGGATCACGTGGCTGTCCATCATCCCGCCGTGGGTGGGCAGCGGGTGCAGGCAGACGAGGGTGGCCGACGGATCCCGGTCGGCGGGCAGCGCCAGCTCGCCGACGAGGGACAGTCCGTCGGCGGTGTGCAGCGTGACCGCCTCGCGGCGTGCGGGCAGGACCGAGTTGGCGCGGATCGGCGGCATGCCCGCCATTCTCCCCGACGCCGTCGAGGTGTCCCGTCCCGCGCTGGCCCGATGTGGCCCGGTGGCCCGGTGACCCGGTGACGCGGTCAGTGCCGGTGGTCCCGCGCCGCCCAGCAGCCGTGGTGCCAGTGCCGGCGCTCGTCGATGCCCTGCGCGCCGGAGGCGAACGTGGAGGGCAGCACCGGCCACGCCACCGTGTGCGGCGTGGCCGGGCGGATCACCTGGTGGCACCCAGGGCACCGGTAGGGCTTGGTCGAGGCGGACCCGGTCACCCGGCGGACGACGTGGTCCTCACCGCGGTAGGACTCGACCCGGTCCGCGCTCACCGCTGCTCACCGTCGCCGGGTCCGCTGGTCCCCGCCAGCGCGAACCGCTCGACCCGGCGGTCCGGGACCAGCCACATCAGGGCCACCACCGTGTAGACCGCGACCCCCAGCAGCGGCTCGACCCAGCACGCAGCCATCCCGAGCGCGTAGAGCACCGGCGAGGCCTTGCCCTTGAGGTCGCGTCCCAACGCCACGCGCAGGCCCTTCCCGCCGGGACGCCGGAAGATCGTCTGCTGGAGCGTGTAGTAGGCGACCGCCCCCATGAGCAGGTCGACGCCGTAGACCACCGTCGGGGTCCGCGAGAAGCCGGACTCGTCCATCCAGCCGGTGGTGAACGGGAACAGCGACAGCCAGAACAGCAGGTGCAGGTTGGCCCAGAGCACCCCGCCGCTCACCGTCTCCACGACGTGGAACATGTGGTGGTGGTTGTTCCAGTAGATGCCGACGTAGACGAAGCTCAGCAGGTACGTCGAGAAGCCGGTCGCCGAGTGCCGGAGGGCCTCGAGCGTCGGGGCGTCGGGGACCCGCAGCTCGAGCACCATGATCGTGATGATGATGGCGAGCACCCCGTCGCTGAACGCCTCGAGCCTGCTGGTCCGCACCTAGCCAGTCTCCCAGCCGCCGACCCGGCGCGTCTGGCGGCCCCAGCGACGCCGACCCGGCGCGTCTGGCGCCCCCGCGGTGCCGATCGTTGCTTCCGGGTCGTCGTCAGCCCGTGGCGATGAACGGCAGGTCGAGCGTCGCGCGGTGCCTGCCCCACGCCGCGACGACGTGCCAGCAGCCCGGCGCCGGCACGTCGATCCCCGACGGGTAGATCCTCCCCGGGCTGGAGTCGGCCGGGAGCTCCAGGTGCCGCGCACGGCGAGCGCCGGGCCGGGAGACGGTGACCTCGAGAGGGTGTCCGTCGCGTGCATAGCGCGCCACCCACAGGACCTTGTTCCCGGGCGCGTCCGCCGGCACCCGACCGGCGTAGAGAGGATCCCCGAACAGGAAGCCCACAAGGTTGCCCTGGTCGGAGACGGCGTACCTGAGCGAGGTCGGCGGGTCGGCGGTCCGCGTCCACGTGGGCACGTGCCCACGTCGCAGAGGGGTGCCGCCGCAGCCCGGCGGAGGCGCGCCGGCCGGTCGGGCTGTGACGGGGTGGATCGTGGACGGCACCACCTCACGATGTCTGCTCTGCGTCGTGCACGCCGCGAAGAGCGTCAGTCCCACCAGCGCTGCGACGACCCACCTCACACGGTCGATTGTCACCTGCGAGCCACTCGGGTCAACCGCCTCGCCAGACGCGCCGGCTCGACGCCCCCCGCGTCGCCAGACGCGCCGGCTCGACGCCCCCCGCGTCGCCAGACGCGCCGGGTCGACGCCCCCCGCGTCGCCAGACGCGCCGGGTCGGGCCCCTTCCGTCCGCCAGACGCGCCGGGTCAGTGGGTATGGTCGCGGAAGCCCCGGCCGGTCTTGCGACCGAGGTAGCCTGCCGTCACCAGGTGCTCCAGCAGCGGCGCCGGCGCGAACCCGGGCTCGCGGAACTCGAGGTAGAGCTCGCGCTGGATGGCCAGCGAGACGTCGTTGCCCACCACGTCGAGGAGCTCGAAGGGCCCCATCGGCAGCGCGCAGCCGTACGTCATCGCGGTGTCGATGTCGTCGGCGGTCGCGTAGTGCGCCTCCAGCATCTTGACCGCGTCGTTGAGGTAGGGGAACAGCAGAGCGTTGACGACGAACCCGGCCCGGTCGCCGCACGAGACCGCGACCTTGCCGATCGCAGCGCACAGCGCGCGAGCGGTCTCGGCCACCTCGTCGGCGGTGCTGACGGTGCTCACGACCTCCACCAGCCGCATCGCCGGTGCGGGGTTGAAGAAGTGCAGGCCCACGACGTCCTGCGGGCGCCGGGTCCTGCTCGCCAGCGAGATGACCGGGAGCGAAGAGGTCGTGGTGGCGAGGATCGCTCCCGGCTTGCACACCTCGTCCAGCTCCTGGAACAGGACGGCCTTGACCTGCAGGTCCTCCGCGACCGCCTCGACGACGAGGTCGACCCCAGCCAGGTCGCTGAGAGCGATGGAGCCGGTGACCCGACCGACCACGACCTCGCGCTCGCTCTCCCCGAGCCGTCCGCGCTCGACGGCCCTGTCCAGCGACCGCTCGAGCGTCCCCCTGGCCCGGTCAAGGGCCTCCTGCGTGCGTCCGACGTACACGACCGGGAAGCCCGCCGATGCGAACACCTCCACGATGCCGGCGGCCATGGTCCCGGTCCCCACGACGCCGACGCGGCGGACCTCCCGGCGCAGCCGCGGCGCCTCGGCGGCCGAGGGCGTGAGCGCGTCGTCGACCACCGCGGGACTGTCCGGCGCCTCGTAGGTGTAGAACCCGCGGCCGGACTTGCGGCCCAGGAACCCGGCCGTGACCATCTGCTTGAGGATCGGCACCGGCGCGTGCAGCCGGTCTCGACCCTGCTTGTACATCGTGTCCAGGATCTCGTACGCCGTGTCGAGCCCGATGAGGTCCAGCAGCGCCAGCGGGCCCATGGGGTAGCGGCAGCCGAGCTTCATCGCGGCGTCGAGGTCCTCGCGGCTCGCGTAGCGCGCCTCGAACATCGCGGCGGCGTGGTTGAGGTACCCGAACAGCAGCGCGTTCGCGATGAAGCCGGCCTTGTCGCCGCAGACCACGGGAGTCTTGTCGAGGGACCGTGCGAGCGCCGATGCGTCCTCGAGGACGTCGGGCTCGGTGACCACGGTCCGGACGATCTCGACGAGGCGCTGCACCGGTGCGGGGTTGAAGAAGTGCAGCCCGACCACCCGTCCGGGGTGGGAGGTGGCCGTGGAGATCTCCGTGACCGACAGGGACGAGGTGTTGGTCGCCAGGATCGCGTCCTCGGAGACGACGTCGTCCAGGGCCCGGAAGATCTCCAGCTTCACCGGCAGCCGCTCGACGACCGCCTCGACCACGAGACCGCAGTCCTTGACGTCGGCGACGCTGGTCGTGAACGTGATGCGGCCGAGGAGGTCGGCCGCCCCGTCCTCGGTCAGCTTGCCCCGCCGGACCGCCCGGGACGTGGAGTGCTCGACGTGGCCCCGGCCGCGGTCGGCGGCCTCCTGCGAGACCTCGACGCCGACGACCGTGTGCCCGTGCCGGGCGAAGACCTCCGCGATGCCGGCACCCATGGTGCCGAGACCGACCACGCCGATGGAGGAGAAGTCACGCGCTTGGGAGCCCATGGCGGGATCATGGCACGGCACCCGGGGGCAGCGCCGTGACGGACTTCACCCGTCCCGGGACGGCGCCGTCGACGCCGGTAGGGTGCGGTCCGTGCGCCTCGTCATCGCCCGTTGCCAGGTCGACTACGCCGGCCGCCTGACCGCCCACCTCCCGATGGCGCCCCGGCTGCTCATGGTGAAGAACGACGGGTCGGTGCTGGTGCACTCCGACGGCGGGTCCTACAAGCCGCTGAACTGGATGTCGCCGCCCTGCAAGGTCGTCGAGGGCCGGGACGAGCACGGGACGACGGAGTGGCTGGTCACCGGCAAGGACGGCGACACGCTGCGGATCCTGCTCGAGGACGTCCTGCACGACAGCGCCCACGACCTCGGCGTGGACCCCGGGCTGCGCAAGGACGGTGTCGAGAAGCACCTCCAGGAGCTGCTCGCCGATCATCCAGCGGCGCTCGCCGACGGCCTCACCCTCGTACGACGCGAGTACCCGACCGCGATCGGACCCGTGGACCTGATGTGCCGTGACGCCGAGGGCCGCTCGGTCGCGGTGGAGGTCAAGCGGCGCGGCGAGATCGACGGCGTCGAGCAGCTGACCCGCTACCTGGAGCTGCTCAACCGCGACCCGCAGCTGCGGCCGGTGCGCGGGATCTTCGCCGCCCAGGAGATCAAGCCGCAGGCCCGGGTCCTGGCGACCGACCGCGGGATCGGCTGCGCCGTCGTCGACTACGACGCGCTGCGCGGGATGGACGACCCGTCCCAGCGCCTGTTCTGAGCCGGTGCCGGGCCCGTGCCGGGCCGGCCGGTCAACCGTCGACCAGCGCCGCCACCTCGGCGGCGCACCCCCAGGCCAGCGTGACGCCGGCACCGCCGTGGCCGTAGCAGTGCACGACGCGGACCCGACCGCGCCGCTCGAGCTCGAGCCGCACCTCCGGCCGCTCGGGCCGCAGCCCGACCCGGTGGCCCAGCACCGGGGCCCGGGCCAGCTCCGGCACCAGCTCGACCGCTCGTGCGAGCACCCGGCGAGCGGTCCCGGGGTCGGGTCGCCGGTCCCACTCCCCCTCGTCGTCGGTGCCGCCCACGACGATGTCGCGGGACCGCGGGACGACGTACAGCGGAGGTCGCGAGCCCACCAGCCACCAGTCGTCGAGGCCCACCTGGCCGACGAGCACGACCTGGCCCCGCACCGGCCGCACGGAGGGGTCGTCGGCCAACCGGCGGGCCCCGAGCCCGGCCGCGTCCACGACGACGTCCGCGCTGTCGGGCAGCGCCGGGAGCGCCATGCGGGTCAGCGTGCCCCCGAGTGCCTCCACCCGCGCGACCAGCCAGCGCAGGTGCACCGGCATCTCGACCACCGGGGCAACGAAGCTCCAGGCGTCTGCGTAGGACGGGAGCGGCGACACCCGGGTCAGCTCCGGCACGGCGTCGCGCCACCACGGGTCGGCGGCGGGAGCAGGGTGTAGCTCGGTGCCGGTCCGCATCCGCACGCCGGTCTCCGGGCCGCCGTCGCGGGCGCCGAGCTCCGCGAGCCGGGCCAGCTCGGCGTAGCCGGTGCGGGCCCACCCCGCGACGCGGTCGTAGGGCCTGGCCCGGTAGGGGTACCAGAGGGCGGCGGCCACCGCGGAGGTCGTCTCCAGCGGCAGGTCCCGGGCCACCACGTCCACGTGGTGGCCGTGCTCGAGCAGCCGGACGGCGCACGAGAGCCCGACGACCCCCGCGCCCACGACGATCACCCTGGCCATGGCAGGAGTCAGGCCGGCAGCTCGCGGAGCTCGGCGAAGACCTGCACGGGTCCCTCGCCGTGGTGCTCGTGGACCAGGAGCTCCACCGTCACCTCGCTCCCGTCCCGCCGCAGCGCCGGCACCCTCACCGGGTGCCCCAGCAGCGGACGGCGGTCCACCAGCAGGTACATCGTGAAGCCCGCGACATGTGCCTGCCGGTACCGCTCCGGGATGATCGAGACCACCCGCCGGCCGACCAGCTCGGCGGCGTCGTCGTAGCCGAGCAGCGCCGCGCCCTGCGGGCTGACCGCCACGATGTGGCTGGAGCTGTCCGCGGCGATGACGGCCCGGCCCTGCCCGACCAGCTCCCGCACGTCGCCCAGGTCGTCGCCCTCCTCGAGCCGCAGGGGCTCGATGGGCGGCCTCCACCGGCTGCCGTCGCCGTCCTCGGGCGGCACGCTCCACGGCTCCGGAGGGCTCCCGGCGGCCTGCCCGATCACCTGGCGGCACAGCCAGTGCCGGAACGTCTGCACCTCAGGCTGGGTGGGCGGGGTCAGCACCAGCCCCTCGCGGGCCAGGTCCAGGGCCGCCTCGATCGTGCGGTCCAGGGTGTCGAAGTGCGGGACGGAGCCCCACGGCACCGGAACCTCCAGCAGCGGCACGGAGACCCGCGGCTCG
>JAICLD010000188.1 GCA_025927595.1 Nocardioidaceae bacterium
AGCTGATCGTCGACCTGATGTACGAGGGGGGCATCGCCAAGCAGCGCTGGTCGATCTCCGACACCGCCGAGTACGGCGACTACGTCTCCGGTCCCCGGATCATCGACGACTCGGTCAAGACCCGGATGCAGGAGATCCTCGCCGACATCAAGGACGGCTCGTTCGCGCAGCGGTTCATCGACGACCAGGACGCCGGCGCGCCGGAGTTCAAGCGGCTGCGCGCCAAGGGCGAGCAGCACCCCATCGAGGGCACCGGCCGCGAGCTGCGCAAGCTGATGGCCTGGGTCAAGGACGACGACGCCGACTACACCGAGGGCACCGCGACCCGCTGAGCGGGCGTCCCCGGTTTCCCCGGGGCCCCTGGGAAACCGTCACACCCCCGGTGTTGTTTCACCGGGGGTGTGCACGTTTCTCCGGGGCCCCTGGGAATCTGCACCCGCGAACCGGCGGCTACTTGACCTCGGACCGCATCACCAGCCAGGTCCCGACGGCCATCGGGAGGGCCAGCCACAGCGCGGAGGTCACCGCGAGCTGGCCCCACTGCTGCCCGGACAGCGAACCGTTGAACAGCGCGCTCTGGGCGTAGTTGAAGTCGACCCAGGGCTGCAGCTCGCGGAACCACGCCTGCGACGAGGCCAGCAGGGCGGCCAGCGGCGGCAGCACCAGCGAGTAGACGAAGTACGCCACCACCGCGCCGGCCGAGGCCCGGATCAGCACGCCCAGCGTGAAGCCCACGAGCAGGCCGAGCACGTTGGCCACCACGATGTCGGCCAGGTCCCCGACCGAGGCGTCCCAGGTCGTGCCGACCCCTGCGAGGGCGCTGCCGAGGACGTTGCCCAGCGCGCCGATCCCGAAGGCCAGCAGCATCGAGACGACGCCCACGCCGACCGAGACCAGCGCCTTCGCGAGGATCACCCGGCCACGGTGCGGGACGAGGGTGAAGGTCGACAGGCCGCTGCGCTGGCTCCACTCGCTCGTCACCGACAGCAGGGCGACGATGGGGAGGATCACCGCCATCGGGAAGCCGAAGGCGGTCGCGAACGTGCTGTAGGTGAGCTCGTCGTCGGGTGCGAACGCGATGACGGCGGCCGTCGCCAGGAGCGCGGTGATCACGATGCTGGCCATCAGCCAGAGGCCCGCGCGGGTGTCGAACATCTTGCGCAGCTCGGTGCCGAGCACCCGCCGCGCAGGGATGCCCGGCGAGGCCGGCCGGGAGGCGACGCTCGCCGCAGGCGTCGGGGTCTCGAGGATGGTCATGCCGCTGCTCCGTCTCGCTGGGTCTGTGAGGTGAGGTGGAGGAACATCTCCTCCAGGCCGGCCCCGTCGGCGGGGCGCAGCTCGACGAGCGGGACGCCGGCCGCGAACGCGACCGCTCCCACCCGCCCGGGGTCCGCGTCGGCGCGCAGCCCGTCAGGTCCGGCCGGGGAGGCTGCGACACCTGCCACCGTCAGGGCCCGGGCCAGGACCGGTACGTCGCTGGCCGGCGCGCGCACGAGCGAGCCGGCGCCTTGGAGCAGCTCCGCCTTGGTCCCCTGCGCCACGATCCGGCCGTTGCCGATCACCACGAGGTCGTCGGCGACGACCTCGATCTCGTGCAGCAGGTGCGAGGAGAGCAGCACGGTCCCGCCGCGGTCGGCGTAGTCGCGCAGCAGGTCCCGCATCCAGCGGATCCCCGCCGGGTCCAGGCCGTTGGCGGGCTCGTCGAGGACCAGGACCCGCGGGGCGCCGAGCAGCGCCGTGGCGATGCCGAGCCGCTGCCGCATCCCCAGGGAGTAGTGCCGGACCCGTCGCCGGGCCTCGGTGGGAGTGAGGCTGACGAGGTCCAGCATCTCGTCCACGCGACGGGCGGGGACCCCCATGAACCGCTGCGCCACGGTCAGGACCTCCCGGCCCGTGCGGCCGGCATGCTGCGCCGACGCGTCGAGCAGCACCCCCACCTCGGTGCCGGGGTTGGGCAGGTCGGCGAACCGCCTGCCGCCCACGGTGGCGGTGCCCCGTGTCGCCGGGGTCAGCCCGGCCAGCACCCGCAGGGTCGTGGACTTCCCGGCCCCGTTGGGGCCGAGGAACCCGGTCACCCGGCCCGGCTCGGCGCGGAAGCTGACGTCGTCGACCGCGACGAAGTCGCGGTACCTCTTGGTGAGTGTCTCTATCTCGATCATGGTCACAGGCTGGCCGTCCTGGCATCCCGGTCACATCAGGGACGACGCCGAGCCGACCCTGAGATCGGCCGTGCGGCACCCCGAGAGCGGCGGGCGCCGGGTAACCGGTCGGGACCGGGGTACGACGCGGGATGCAGACGTTCCTGCCGTACCCGGACTTCGAGCGGTCCGCCCGGGTCCTGGACCTCAAGCGCCTGGGCAAGCAGCGGGTCGAGTGCATCCAGGTGGTCCGCGGGCTGACCCGTCCCGGCTACGGCTGGCGGCACCATCCGGCCGTGCACATGTGGCGGGGCTACGAGGAGGCGCTCGGCTGCTACGGGCTGACCTGCTGCCGGGTGTGGACCGAGCGCGGGTTCGCCGACACCTGCGCGGGCACGATCCGCGCCGACCTGGCCGAGGCCGGGGTGGAGTCGGTGCGCAGCCAGGCCGAGCTGGCGGAGGCCGGCCGGCTGCCGTCGTGGCTGGGGGACCCGGCCTTCCACGCCAGCCACCGCTCCGCGCTGGTCCGCAAGGACCCCGAGCACTACGCGGCGCTGTTCCCCGACGCGTCACCGGGCCTCGACTACGTCTGGCCGGCGCGGCGCGAGTAGAGCCGGCCAGACGTAGGCGGGTCCGCTCAGGCGACGACCGGCGAGCGCCCGCTGGTCCCTCCGGCGCCGCGGCGCGCGACGGCCGGCGCGTCGGCCCAGGCCCGGGCCAGGCGTCGTACCGCCTCCTCGAGCAGCGGCCCGGGCAGTGTGTGCGGGAGCCGGACGTGTCGCTCGAGCCCGCCCTCGGGGGCGAAGCTCGGACCGGCCGCGAGGTAGAGCCCGTGCCGCTCCGCGGCGACGCTCAGCGCCGAGGACAGCGGCGCCGGGAGCCGGCACCACAGGCTGAGTCCGCCCCGGCCGGGCACCGAGCGCCAGTCGGGAAGCTCCCGCGCCAGCGCCCCGAGCAGCGCTGCACGCGACGCGGTGACCCGCTCGCGGTGGTGCCGACGGATCGGTCCCTCGTCGCGCAGCATCTCCAGCAGGGTCAGCTGCTCCAGCAGCGGCGAGGCCAGGTCGAGGGAGAGCCGCGCGGCCGCTACGGCGTCGACCCGGTCGGCGGGCGCCCGGACCCAGCCGATCCGCAGGCCGCCCCAGAACGCCTTGCTGGCACTGCCGATGCTGAACGCGCCGGGGGAGTGGGCGGCGAAGGGGGCCGGCAGCGGCGCGTCGTCGAGCGCGAGGTCGACCATCGACTCGTCCACCACCGGCGTCACGCCGGCGGCGGCCAGGACGCGGGCGAGCTCGTGGCGGACCTCGGTGGGCATCAGCGCGCCGGTGGGGTTGTGGAAGTCGGGGATCAGGTACGCCGCCCGCATCCTGGGTGCGCGCACCAGCTGCCGGACGGCGTCGACGTCCCAGCCGTGCCCGGGGTCGACGGCCGTGGCGACGAGCCGCACTCCTCGTGCCTGGAGCGTGCTCAGCGGGTTGGGGTAGGTCGGCGACTCGACCAGGACACGGTCGCCGGGTCGGGTCAGCACCTGCGCGGTGACGGCCAGCCCCGCGAGGGCGCCGGCGACCACGACGACCTGGGCGGGCGAGGTGGCCAGGCCGCGACGGGTGTACCGGTCGGCCACGGCCTCGCGCAGCGCCGGCAGCCCGGTCGGGTAGTAGCCGGTCCCGAGCAGGTAGGCGGGCAGCTCCTCGACCGCGGCGCGGTAGGCGTCCGCGGTCCCCGGCGGCGCCGGCAGGGTCGCGATCGTGAGGTCGATGCTGTCCTCGGTGCTGCCCCGCGGCACCAGCAGGTGGTCGGTGCGCCCGGCGTGGGAGACCGGCAGCCGCGTGATGCTGCCGGACCCCTGCCGGGACTCCAGGTAGGCCTGCTCGCGCAGGACGTCGTAGGCGCGGGTCACGGTGGCGCGGCCGCGACCCAGCGCCGCCGCCAGGGCACGCTCGCTCGGGAGCCGGGTGCCCACCGGCAGCCGGCCGTCGCCCACCAGCTCCCGCAGCCGGTGCGCGAGCGCCAGGTAGCCGGGCCCGCTGGTCGGAGCGGACACCAACAGGGTGGCCAGGCGGCCTGCGGAGACGGCCGACGCGGCGGACGCGGGGGTCACCGGGCCACTGTCGCACGATTGGCCCTGTTCGACCAGACCACTTGCCGCCAGGATGGGTGCATGCCGTTCCGCGCACGTCCTCGCCGTCTCCTCCGGCGTTCCCTCCAGCTGCTCCTCGGGCTCGTCCTGTACGGCGTCTCGCTGGCCCTCATGGTGCGCGGGTCGGTCGGCGTCGCGCCGTGGAACGTCCTCGACACCGGCATCGCCAGGCTCGTGCCGCTCTCCCTGGGTGAGGTCGTCGTCGCGATGAGCTTCGTCGTGCTGCTCGCCTGGGTGCCGCTGCGGGAGCGTCCGGGGATCGGCACGCTCGCCAACGCGCTGCTGGTCGGCACCTCGACCGACGCCGCGCTCGCGGTGCTGCACCGGCCCGACGCGCTCGGCGTGCGGGTCCTGCTCATGCTGGCCGGGGTGCTGCTGTGCGCCGTGGCCACCGCGATGTACATGGGGGCCGACCTCGGCCGCGGCCCCCGGGACGGCCTCATGACCGGTCTGGTGCGACGGACCGGGCTGTCGCTGCGGCTGGTCCGCACGTCGATCGAGCTGACCGTGGTCGCGGCCGGGTGGGCCCTCGGGGGGACGGTCGGCCTCGGCACCGTGGTGTACGCGCTCGCGATCGGGCCGCTCGTGCAGCCGCTGCTGCCGCTCCTCGAGGTGCGGCGGCCGGACCGGTCGCCGGGTCAGCGCTTGGCGGCGACCAGCACCGAGGCGTCGGCGGCCACCATCACCTCGACGGTCGTGAACCGCTCGTCGGTCAGCCACTGCTCGCGGAGCACGTCCACGCGTCCCTCGTAGACCGGGGGCCACGACGAGCACGGCGTGAAGTCGTCGAGGACCACGACGCCGCCCGGCTCGACGAGGTCGACGATGGTGTCCGCACCGCTGTTCTTGGGCTCCCGGGCGTCGAGGAACAGCAGCGAGAACGGTCCGCGGTCGCGCAGCGTCGACCAGTCCGCGGCCGCCACCTCGACCCGGTCGTCGTCGTGGAAGATCGACGCCGCCGCCTCGGCCAGCCGTGGCTCCAGCTCGGCGGTGAGGATCCTGCTGCCCTCCCGGATGCCGCTGCGCAGCCAGGCGGTCCCGACCCCAGTCCCGGTGCCGAACTCGGCCAGCGTGCCGGTCCGGGTGGCCGCGAGTGCCGCGAGCAGCCGGCCGGTCTCGTTGCGGCAGAACGACACGTAGCCGCTGCGGCGGGAGACGTCGAAGGCGCGTTGGACGACCGGTGGCAGGTCGGGCGGTGCGCTCATGCCGCCGAGTGTGCCAGACCGTCGCCGGGCGTCCGAGCGTCGAGATGTCGTCTCGCAGCGCGAGACGCGGGCGCGTGCACCGCGACGCGGCGCGGGATCGGCCCCTATCGTGGACCCATCATGCGGACGTTCCTCGTACTTATCGGGCGCCGCGGCGAGGCCTCTCTGTAAGGCCACCTCGCCGCGGTGGCTCGCGGTGCGTGCACCGCACCCGGTCTTACGACGAACCTCCGCCGGCGAGCGAGGCGCACGGCGACCAGCCCGCCTCCGAGCTTCTCCTCGAGGTCCGCGCAACCCGCGCCCGAGGCCCGAACCCTCTCCCGCCTGCCGCGGAGCACGCAGCTCACGACCGTCACCATCGGCCGCGGGCGCGTCCCCACCGGCCCGCCGGAGCCGTCCCGCACGTGACGGCGCCCTCGGCGCCACGACATCGACGACGTCAAGGAGCACAGACCATGTACGACATGTACCCGGAGTGGGGCCCGAGCCGGCACCGGTACGACCCCGAGCAGCAGCGCAGCGCGGACGAGGCGCGGGCCGGCGTGCAGGTCGGACTCGACCTGCGAGACAACGGCGGCCAGCGTCCCGACGACAACTAGGCTCCGCCGAGTGCCAGCCACTCCCGCCGCCCCCACCGGAACCGTCCGCCTCGCCGTCATCGCTGGTGACGGCATCGGCCCCGAGGTCACCGCCGAGGCCCTCAAGGTCCTCGAGCAGGCGGCCGCCGGACCTGGAGGAGGGGTCAAGCTCGCGCCCACCCGCTACGAGCTCGGGGCCGAGCGGTACCTCGCGACCGGCGAGGTGCTGCCCGACTCCGTGCTCGCGGAGATCCGCGAGCACGACGCGATCCTGCTCGGC
>JAICLD010000210.1 GCA_025927595.1 Nocardioidaceae bacterium
GAGAAGGCCGGCCCCGGCGACATCGTTGCGATCGCCGGCATGCCCGACATCATGATCGGCGAGACGCTTGCCGACCCCGATAACCCCAAGGCGCTGCCGCTGATCACCGTCGACGAGCCGGCGATCTCGATGACGATCGGGACGAACTCCTCCCCGCTGGCCGGACGGGTCAAGGGCTCCAAGGTCACCGCGCGCCTCGTCAAGGACCGGCTCGACGCCGAGCTCGTCGGCAACGTGTCGATCCGGGTGCTGCCCACCGAGCGACCGGACACCTGGGAGGTGCAGGGCCGCGGCGAGCTGGCGCTGGCCATCCTGGTCGAGCAGATGCGCCGCGAGGGCTACGAGCTGACCGTCGGGAAGCCGCAGGTGGTCACCCAGGTGATCAACGGCAAGGTTCACGAGCCGGTCGAGCGACTGACGATCGACGCGCCCGAGGAGT
Source organism: Nocardioidaceae bacterium (assembly GCA_025927595.1). Taxonomy (GTDB): domain Bacteria; phylum Actinomycetota; class Actinomycetes; order Propionibacteriales; family Nocardioidaceae; genus Nocardioides_B. The sequence continues at coordinate 440 of JAICLD010000210.1, forward strand.
ACCTCGGCACGATCACCCAGCTCCTCGCCGTCCGCAAGGGCCGCATGGAGCAGATGACGAACCACGGCACCGGCTGGGTCCGGATGGAGTTCCTCGTGCCGGCCCGCGGCCTCATCGGCTTCCGCACCGAGTTCCTGACCGACACCCGCGGCACGGGCATCGCGCACCACGTCTTCGAGGGGTACGAGCCGTGGGCCGGCGAGCTGCGCACCCGCGCATCGGGCTCGCTGGTCGCCGACCGCTCGGGCGCGGCGACGGCGTACGCGATGACGAACCTGCAGGAGCGGGGCGTGCTCTTCGTGGAGCCGACCACGGAGGTCTACGAGGGCATGATCGTCGGGGAGAACTCCCGCGACGACGACATGGACGTGAACATCACCAAGGAGAAGAAGCAGACCAACGTCCGCTCCTCCACCTCCGACAACTTCGAGAAGCTGATCCCCCCGAAGAGGCTGTCGCTCGAGCAGTCGCTGGAGTTCTGTCGCGAGGACGAGTGCGTCGAGGTGACCCCCCAGACGGTGCGGATCCGCAAGGTGGTCCTCGACGCCGGCGACCGGGGACGCACGGCGGCCCGCGCCCGTCGCGGCTGACGCCTCCGGGATCCCCGCGGTCGGGGCAGCGCTCAGTCGGCGAAGGTCCCGACCGACCAGCCCACGACGTCGGCGAGCCGCCCGCGCCACAGCGACAGCCGCCGGCCGCCCGGTCCGCCGGCGGTGACGTCGCGCAGGTGCACGTACGCGACCTGCGGCAGCGCCGGGAGGTCGTCGGACCCGGGCCCCTCCGGGTCGAGGGCGCCGAGCTTGCTCCCGGACCCCCAGCGCTCGAAGTCGCCGCCGCGCCGCCGGTAGTACGCCGCCAGCATGCCCCGCATCGTCTCCTCGGACTCGCCGCGCTGCACCGACTCCGCCACCAGGTCGAAGTACGTCCTGCCGCCGATCATCGTGCCGCCGAGCACCTGCCCCGAGAGCGTCAGCACGACGTCCTGCTCGAGGCCGTAGGCGTTGCTCAGCTGCACCAGCGCGGCGAGGTCGGGGTCCGCGACCGGGTGCAGCTCCTCGGAGCGGCGGACCGGCTCGGACCGCCACCCGTCGGAGGCGGCGTGCCGCTGCTCGGCCTCGGTCGGGTTCTCGTGCACGACATCCGGGTCCGGCGCAGCAGGCTCGTGCTGGTCGTCGCGGTCGTCGTGGCGGTCGTCGTGGTCGTCGTGCTCTGCGGGCTCTGTCATGGCACCTGGTCCTCGGTCGTGGTCCGTCTGCACCCCCGATCCTGCCCCTCCCGTCCGTGTCGGCGCACGGGCCGGGTCCCGTCGTGGCGCTGCGGGGTGCTGGACTGACCGCCATGCCCGTCCCCCGCGAGCGCCGTACCGGCCCGCCGGCACCGTCGGGTCGGGCGCTCACGGTGGGCCTGTGCACGGCCGTGGCCGCGGTGGCGTTCGAGTCGATCTCGGTGGCGACGGCGATGCCTGCTGCCGCGCGTGAGCTCGACGGCCTGGACCTCTACGCCTGGGCGTTCTCGCTGTTCCTCATCGGCCAGCTCTTCGCCACGGTGGCGGGCGGGCGCGCGTGCGACCGGCTGGGTCCGGCCCGCCCCATGGCCGGGGGCCTCGCGCTGTTCGCGGTGGGGCTCGTGGTCGCCGCCACGGCACCCACCATGCAGCAGCTGGTCGTCGGCCGCCTGCTGCAGGGCCTGGGCAGCGGCGTGGTCTCGGTCGCCATGTACGTCGTCATCGCGCAGGTCTACGACGAGCGCCGCAGGCCGCGGATGTTCTCCTACATCTCCAGCGCCTGGGTGCTCCCGTCGTTCGTCGGACCGGTGATCTCGGCGTGGCTCACCCATCACCTGGACTGGCGCTGGGTCTTCTGGGCGGTGCTCCCGCTGCTGGCGGTGGGCGCCGCGATGATGCTGCCACCGGTGCTGCGGGCGGCCGACGCGCCGGCGCGGGCGGGGCACCGCTCGTCACGTCCCGCGGCGCTGTGGGCCGCCGGGCTGGCGGCCCTCGGGGCGACCTCGGTCCAGCTCGGCGGCCAGCACCTGTCCCGGCTCGGGCTGCTGCTGGGGCTGACCGGCGTCGTGCTCGTGGGCGTGAGCCTGCCGAACCTGATGCCGCGCGGGTTCTTCCGGTTCGGCCCCGGCCTGGCCCCGGTCATCGTCGTCCGCACGCTGCTCGCGGGCGCGTTCTTCGGCGCCGAGTCCTTCGTGCCGCTGATGCTCGTGGAGCAGCGCGACCTGTCGCTGCTGCTGGCCGGCACCACGCTGACCGTGGGGGCCGTCGGCTGGAGCGCGGGGTCGTGGCTGCAGTCGCTGCGGCCCCTGCGGCTCCGCCGCGACCGGGTCATCACGGCCGGAGCGGCCTGCGTCTGCGCGGGGGTCGGGCTCGTCGCCCTGGTGGCGTGGGCGCAGCCGTGGGTGGGCCTGGTCGCGGTCGCGTGGACGCTCGCCGGGCTCGGGATGGGCCTGGCCACGTCGAGCACGTCCGTGGCCACGATGGACCTCTCCGAGCCGGTGGAGCAGGGCCGCAACGCCTCGTCGCTGCAGTTCGGCGAGGCGTTCGGCGGCGGCCTGTTCGTCGGCGTCGGCGGCACCGTGTTCGCCGCCCTGCGCCCGACCGGCGACCTGACGCTGGTGTTCGGCAGCGTGCTGTCCACGATGGCGGTCGTCGCGGTGCTGGGGGTGCTGGTGTCGCTGCGGACCGGGCGGACCGGGCGGACCTGAGCTGCGCCGGCTACTCGGCCACGCGGACGATCACCTTGCCGAAGCTGCGGCCGGCCAGCATCCCGCGGAACGCCTCGGGTGCGCTCTCGAGACCCTCGACGACGTCCTCCCGGTAGCGCACGGAGCCGTCGGCCACCCAGCCGGGCATGTCCCGAAGGAAGTCCCGCCCGTGGGAGGCGGTGAACTCGTCCTGGATGAAGCCGCGCACCGTGAGGCTGCGGCGCAGGACCAGGCCCATGAAGCCGGGCAGCCGGTCCGGCCCCTCGGGCGCCGACGTGGCGTTGTAGGTCGCGACGAGGCCGCACACGGGCACGCGCGCGTAGAGGTTGAGCCGCCGGAACACCGCTGCCGCCACCGGGCCGCCGACGTTCTCGAAGTAGACGTCGATGCCGTCCGGGGTGGCCGCCGCGAGGTCGTCGGCGAACGTCTCGGAGCGGTGGTCGACCGCGGCGTCGAAGCCGAACTCCTCGAGCAGCGCCCTGCACTTGCGCGGCCCCCCTGCGATGCCGACGGCGCGGGCACCCCTGGCCTGGGCGATCTGCCCGACCGCCGAGCCGACCGGCCCGGTGGCCGCGGCCACCACGACGGTCTCGCCGGGCCTGGGCCGGCCGATCTCGAGCAGGCCGGCGTAGGCGGTGAAGCCCGGCATGCCCAGGACGCCCAGCGCGGTGGTCACCGGGGCGACGGAGGGATCGAGCCGGCGCAGCCCCGTGCCGTCGCTGAGGGCGTGGGTCTGCCAGCCGCTGTAGGACAGCACGGTCTCACCCGGGTGGTAGTCGGGGTGCCGGGACGCCAGCACCTCGCACACGGTGCCGCCCACGAGGACGTCACCGACCTCGACCGGGGCCGCGTACGACGGGGCGTCGCTCATCCGTCCCCGCATGTAGGGGTCCAGCGACAGGTAGCGGACCCGCAGCAGCAGCTGCCCGTCCGCCGGGTCCGGCACCTCGTCATGGGTGAAGGCGAAGGTGTCGTCGTCGGGCTCGCCGTGGGGGCGGCGGGCGAGCCGGACCTGGGTGGCGTTCACGCGGTGGGTCCTTCCTGCGTGGGGTCGGCCCCGAAGCGGGTGCGGAGCTCCCGCTTGAGGACCTTGTGGCTGGGCCCCATGGGCAGCGCCTCGACGATCTCGACGCGACGGGGGTACTTGTGGCTGCCGAGCCGCTCCCTCGACCACGCGACGACATCGGCGGGGTCGAGCCCCGGACCGGTCGCGGTCACCACGGCACAGATCTCCTCGCCGCGGACCTCGTCCGGGACGCCGATGACCGCGACCTGCTGGACCTGCGGGTGCCGGCTGAGCACCTCCTCGACCTCGCGTGGATAGACGTTGAAGCCGCCGCGGATGATCAGGTCCTTCTTCCGGTCGACGATGTGGATGAAGCCCTCCTCGTCGCGGCGGCCGATGTCGCCGGTGCGGAACCACCCGTCGACGACCGCCTCGGCGGTCGCCTCCGGGTCGTCGAGGTAGCCCGCGAAGACGTTGTGCCCGCGGATCACGATCTCGCCCAGCGCGCCCCGAGGCAGCAGGTCCACCCGGTCGTCGACCGCGTCGTCGGCGACCTCCACCTCGACGCCCCAGATCGGGTGGCCGACGGTGCCGGCGCGGGTGCCGTACCACGGCTGGTTGACCGACGCGGTCGGCGACGTCTCCGACAGCCCGTACCCCTCGTAGACGGTCGTGCCGAACGTCTCCTCGAAGCGCTCGAGGACGGCGACCGGGAGCGAGGCGCCTCCGGACACGCAGTCGCGCAGCGCGGGCAGCGTCGCGGCCGCAGCAGCGGCCCCCAGCAGCTGCACGAACATCGTGGGGACCCCGAAGAACAGCGTCGCTCCCTCACGGTGCATGAGCTCGATCGCCTGCGCCGGGTCGAAGCGCGGCTGGAGCAGCATCGTGGCGCCGACCCGGAACGTCGAGTTCATCGAGACCGTCTGCCCGAACGTGTGGAACAGCGGCAGGCAGCCCATCACCACGTCGTCGCGCCGGATCGGGTTGGCGTCGAAGGCGTTGACGGTCGCGTTGAGCACCAGGTTCAGATGCGTCAGCAGGGCGCCCTTCGGACGTCCCGTGGTGCCGCTGGTGTAGAAGACCACGGCCGGGTCCTCGGCCTCGCGGGCGACCAGCGTCGGCAGCGGCTCGACGTCGGTGGCGCCCAGGTCGGCCGCCTCCCACGCCGGCACTCGGGCCTCGGCGGCCACCTCGGTGGCCACGGCGCCGAGCGCGGCGTCGTACACGAGCGAGCGCGCGCCGGAGTGCCGCACGATGTAGCCGGCCTCGGCGGCGTTCAGCAGCGTGGGCACCGGGACGACGACGCCGCCCACGGCCAGGATGCCGTAGTAGGAGCGCACGAAGTCCGCCACGTTGGGCGCCAGCAGCGCCACCCGGTCACCGGGCCCGACCCCGCGTTCGCGGAGCGCCGCGGCGTGCCGGCGGGCCTGCCGCCACAGCTCCGCGTAGGTGAGCC
>JAICLD010000197.1 GCA_025927595.1 Nocardioidaceae bacterium
CCGGCGCGCTCTCGCCGGTGGCGCCGTTGCTGCGGTTCCTCGGGCTGGCGGTCGTCGCCGCCCCGCTGGTCGGCGGGACCGTGGGGACGCTGACCACGGTGCTGTTCGTGCACGGCGGGTTCGCCGACGTGTGGCCGAAGTACGTCGTCGGCGACGGGCTCGGCGTCCTGACGGTGGCACCGCTGCTGCTGGCCTGGCGTGCGCCGCGCCCGCACCCGCGCTCGCCGTGGGAGGGCGCCGCGCTCGGCACGGGCGTGCTCGTCGTGAGCACGTTCGTCTTCAGCGACGTCGCGGGCGTGTGGACCGTCAGCCTCGCCTACCTGCTGCTCCCGTTCTTCACCTGGGCCGCCCTGCGGTACGGCGCCCTCGGGGTGGCGGTGCTGTCGGTGCCCGTCGCCATCGTGGCGGAGTGGGTCACCGCGAACGGCCGGGGCACCTTCGCAGTGGCCGCAGCGCCGGGAGGCGGGCACGCGGTCGTGCTGCTCCAGCTGTTCCTGGCGGTGACCGTGTCCACCGCGCTGGTCGTGGCGGCGCTCGTCAGCGACCTGGGCGACCGCCGCCAGGTCGAGGCACGGCTGCGGCACCAGGCCACGCACGACGCGCTCACCGGCCTGCCCAACCGCGCGCTGCTCTCTGCGGCCGTCGACGCCGCGCTGGCCGCACCGCACGAGCCGGGCACCGGACCCGTGCTGCTGGTGTGCGACATGGACGACTTCAAGTCCGTCAACGACACCTACGGACACGCGGCCGGGGACGCGCTCCTCGTGGAGACGGGCAGGCGGCTGAGGGCGGGCGTCCGCAACGACGACCTCGTGGCCAGGATCAGCGGCGACGAGTTCGTCGTGCTGGTGCGCCAGGCCGACGACGCCACCGTGCGCCGGATCGCCCAGCGGGTGGTCACGGTCGTCGCCGAGCCGTTCACGGTGCCGGCGGGCTCCCGGACCCCGGGTGCGGTGCTGCGGCCCGGGCTGTCGGTGGGCACCGCGCGAGCGGTCCCCTCCGGCAGCCCCGACGACCTGTTCGGCTCGGCGGACGCCGCCCTCTACGCCGCCAAGGGGCAGGGCCGGTCCCGTGTCGTCCACGCCGGTCTCGCCGCCGGCACCGGCCGCTCCGGGACGACCGACGGGCCCGCCGAGGGTCCCCCTGAGGGAGGGTCCCACCGGTGACGGCGGACGTCCCGGAGGGCCCGACGGAGCCGTCGGAGCTGTCGGAGCTGTCGGAGCTGTCGGAGCTGGAGCGCCGGATCCTCGACCACCTCGACGAGCACGCGCTCGTCGAGTCGCTCGTCGAGCTGGTCCGGGTGCCCAGCGTGGGTGGCACCGAGGCCGAGGTCGAGGTGCAGGAGCTCGCCGCGGAGTCGCTCGGTCGGCTCGGCCTCGACGTCGACCGCTGGGACCTCGACCTCGACGAGCTGGCCGCGGACCCGTGGTTCCCCGGCGTGGAGGTCGAGCGCTCGCGGGCGGTCGGCGTGGTCGCGACGACCCGTGGCGGCGGCTCCGGACACGACCGGATGCCGGCCCTGATCCTGCAGGGCCACCTCGACGTCGTACCCCCGGGGGATCCGGAGGACTGGCGGGGCGTGGAGCCGTTCTCGGCCGAGATCCGGGGTGGGGCGCTCTTCGGCCGCGGCGCGGTGGACATGAAGGCGGGCGTGGCCGCGAACATCGCCGTCGCGCGGACGCTGGCCGCGGCCGGCGTACCGCTCGAGCGGCCGCTGGCGGTGCACTGCGTGATCGGGGAGGAGGACGGCGGCCTCGGCGCCTTCGCCACGCTGCGGCGGGGACACCTCGGCGAGGCCGCGGTGATCACCGAGCCGACGAGCGCGCAGATCATCACCGCGACGGCCGGTGCGCTGACGTTCCGGATCGACGTCGCCGGCCGGTCCGCGCACGGGTCGCTGCGCCGCAGAGGGGTCAGCGCCTTCGAGGCGTTCCTGCCCGTCCACGCGGCCCTGGTGGCGTTCGAGGCCGAGCGCAACCGCGACCCCGAGCCAGGGTTCGTCGCCGAGCCGCCGTACGCGCTGTCCTTCGGGCTGGTGCGGGCGGGGGAGTGGTCGAGCAACGTCCCGGACCGGCTGGTCGCCGAGGGACGGTTCGGGGTGGCGCTCGGGGAGGACCCGCGGCTGGCGCGGGCGCGGTTCGAGGACGTGGTCACGGAGGTCGCGGTGCAGGACCCGTGGCTGCGGGAGAACCGGCCGGTCGTCACCTGGCCGGGCGGCCAGTTCGCGAGCGGCAGCATCGACGACGACCACTGGCTCGTCGCCGAGACGGCTCGGGCGGTGGTCGCGACGGGGGCGAGCGTGCCGCCCCTCGCGCGCGGGGTCTACGGCAGCGACCTCCGGCTCTACACCGGCATCGGCGGCATCCCCACCCTGCACTACGGGCCCGGTGACATGACCGACGCGCACTCGCCTTTGGAGAAGGTCGACCTCGCCCAGCTCGTCCAGGTGACCCGGGCCCTGGTCGTGCTGACCGCGCGCCGCTGCGGCGCCACCGCCTGACGCCGCGAGGGGCAGCGGGAGGGTCAGCTCGCCTTCGTGGCCGGGGTCTTCTTCGCGGACTTCGAGGGGGTCTTCTTGGTGGTCTTCTTGGCGGCCTTGGCGGTCTTGGCGGTCGTGGACTTCGTGCCCGCCGACTTCTTCGCGGCGGCCTTCTTGGCCGGGGAGCGCTTCGTGGCCGCGGGGTCCCCCTCGGCAGGCTCGGCGGCCTCGTCGGCGGCCTCGTCGGCGGGCTCGCCGGCCGACTCGGACGCCTCACCACGCGAGGACCTCGCGGCCTCCACGGACCGCTGGAGGGCCGCGAGCAGGTCGACCACCTCGCCGGTGCTCCGCTTCGGCTCCTCGGTCGCGGTGACCTCGCCGCCCTCGAGCTTGGCCCGGACCAGCGCCTCGACCGCGTTCTGGTAGTCGTCCTCGTAGTCGTCGGGGTCGTAGTCCCCGGCGAGCGTGTCCACGAGCAGCCGCGCCATCTTCAGCTCCTGCGGCTTCGCGGCGTGCTCGGTCGCGTCGAGCGAGCCGAAGTCGGGCTTGCGGACCTCGTCCGGCCACAGCATCGTCTGCATGACGATCACCTCGTCGCGCACGCGCAGCACGGCGGTGGTCATCCGGCTCCGGATCGACACCGTCACGACCGCCATCCGGTCCGCCTCCTTCAGCGCCTCGCGCAGCAGCGCGTAGGGCTTGGCGGCGGCCTTCTCCGGCTCGAGGTAGTACGACTTCTCCAGCCACATCGGGTCGATCTGGTCGCTCGGCACGAACTTCTCGACCGAGATCTCCCGGCTGCTGCTGGCCGGCAGCTCCGCGAGGTCCTCGTCGTCGAGGACCACCATCTGGCCGTCGTCGGTCTCGTACCCCTTGGCGATGTCGGCGTAGGCGACCTCCTCGCCGTCGACGCTGCACACCCGCTGGTACTTGATCCGGCCGCCGTCCTTGGCGTGCACCTGGCGGAAGGAGATGTCGTGGCTCTCCGTCGCGGCGTACAGCTTCACCGGGACGCTCACCAGCCCGAAGGACACCGCGCCCTTCCAGATGGCACGCATGGGCAGCTCCGATCGTCGTACGACGCGTGCAGTCACGCCTGTGCCCCATCATGGCGCACGGATGCGCCAGGATGGAGGACATGCGCCCGATGCTCGCCACCCGCGGCACCAGCCTGCCGACGGGACCGGAGTGGTGGCACGAGGTCAAGTGGGACGGCATCCGGGTGCTCGTCGAGGCGGCAGGGGGCGCGGTCCGGCTCTGGTCGCGCAACGAGAACGACGTGACCGCCGCCTACCCTGAGCTGTCGGTCCTGGCCGGTCTCGGCCAGGACGTCGTGCTCGACGGGGAGGTGGTCGCGCTGTCCGGCGGGGTGCCGCGGTTCTCGGCGCTGGCGGAGCGGATGCACGTGCGCAACGCCCGCCGTGCCGAGCAGCTGGCCCGCACCAACCCGGTGGTCCTGGTGGTGTTCGACCTGCTCGCCCTCGACGGGGAGGACCTCACCTCACGCCCGTTGGCGGAACGCCGCCGCCGCCTCGACGAGCTGTCGCTGCCGGAGCCCGCCTGCCAGGTCCCGGCGACGTACGACGACGGGCAGATGCTCCTGGCCGCCACCGAGCAGCAGGGCCTGGAGGGCGTCGTCAGCAAGCGTCGCAGCTCGGTCTACGTCCCCGGCCGGCGCTCGGCCGACTGGCTGAAGTTCCCGCACCGACCCACGCTGTCCTACGTCGTGGGGGGCTGGCGTCTCGAGACCGACAGCGCGTCGCGGCTCGGTGCCGTCCTCGTCGGGGAGCCGACGACGGCGGGCCTGTCCTACCGGGGGCGGGTGGGCAGCGGGATCGCGGGACGGGCCGGCGCGGTGCTGCTCGAGGTCCTCGAACCGCTGAGGACCGACCGGTCGCCGTTCTGCGACGAGGTGCCGCGGGTCGACGCGAGCGGCACCACCTGGGTACGCCCGGAGGTGGTGGTGGAGATCGCCGCGCTCGGGGTGACACCGGGTGGTCGGCTGCGGCAGCCGAGCTACCTCGGCGTCCGTGAGGACCTGGCGCCCTCGGACGTGGCGGTGCGCGGTGGCTGACGCCGCCGAGGACCTGCGGGTCGAGGTCGACGGCCGGACGCTGCGGATCAGCAACCTGGACAAGGTGATGTACCCCGCGACCGGCACCACCAAGGGGGAGGTCCTGCACTACTACGCGCAGGTGGCGCCGGTGCTGCTGCCGCACCTCGCCGACCGCGCCGTCACCAGGATCCGGTGGCCGCACGGCACCGCCGACGGCCAGTTCTTCGAGAAGAACGTCCCCCACGGCGTCCCGTCCTGGGTCCGGACCACCACGGTGCCGTCGACCGGGTCGCGCGGCGGCAGCGGCGACCGCATCGTCTTCCCGGTCGTGGAGTCGCTGGCCGACCTCACCTACTTCGCGAACCTCGCCTCGCTGGAGCTCCACGTGCACCAGTGGACGGTCGCCCGCAACGGCAGGCGGCGGAACCCGAACCGCATGGTCATCGACCTCGACCCCGGCCCTCCCGCCGGGCTGCGGGAGTGCTGCACGGTCGCGCTGCTGGTGCGCGACCGGCTCGCCGACCTGGGGCTGCGCGCCGCGCCGGTCACCTCCGGCAGCAAGGGCCTGCACCTGTACGCCGCGCTGCCCGGCCGGCTCGACGCGGACGGCGTCCGCGACCTGGCGCAGCGCATCGCGCGCGAGCTCACCCGCGAGCACCCGGACCTGGTGCTGTGGAAGATGACGAAGTCGCTGCGCGGCGGCAAGGTGTTCCTGGACTGGAGCCAGAACACCGCCGCCAAGACGACGATCTCGCCCTACTCGCTGCGCGGCCGCGACCGCCCGTACGTCGCGGCGCCGCGGACGTGGCAGGAGCTCGAGGCGGGTGCCGAGGGCGGCCTGGAGCAGCTGGAGGACCGGGAGGTCCTGGCCCGGGTCGCGACCGACGGGGACGTCTTCGGGCGGCTGCTGCACGCCGGTTGACCCCGGGCGTCCCCCGCACGACGAAACCCGCCGCCCCCGGGATGCGGCGAGTCCGGTCGGTCCGCTCCGGCTCAGTGCCCGGTGCGCCGCAGCCGAAACGCGCGCGCCCGACGTCCGTATGGGGTCGAGGTCAGCGCTTGAGGACGCCGAAGTCGTCGGCGTACACGGTCGCGGTCGGGACGAGCGCCTTGGCGACGACCTGGTAGCCGAGCTGGTGTCCCGAGCCGTGGGCGACGTAGGGCCAGGTGATCTCGTGCCAGGCGGTGTCCGGCAGGGTCACCTTGGCGACGCTGGCGCTCTGGCCGGTCTCCAGCAGACGCAGCCAGACGACCTGACGGGCCGCGGTGGCCCGGACCCACACGTGCGCCTCGTAGGTCGCGCCCGCGGTCGTCGACGTGACCGTCACCGGCGAGTTGGCGAGGCCCGCGTCCTGTGCCGAGGCGGCCGTGTTGCGGATCCGCACCGAGTGCGTGCCGGTGTGCGCGGCGGCCGTCGACCACGAGACCTGGTCGCTGCCGCTGTAGGTGCCGAGGTAGGGCGTTCCCGAGGCCTCGACCGAGCCGTTGC
>JAICLD010000205.1 GCA_025927595.1 Nocardioidaceae bacterium
CACCTGCCCGTGCCGGTAGACGACGCCCTTGGCCGGACCGGTCGCGCCGGAGGTGAACACCACTGCGCAGTCGTCGTCCTGTGCCGGCTCGGGGGGTGCGGCGGCGTCGCGGCCCAGGAGGGCGAGGTCGTCGAGGGCGTGTCGCACCCCGAGCGCCCGACGCGCGGTGGTCCCGACCTCGCCGACAGAGATCCGGCTGCCCGGCAGCCGCATCAGCCGCGCGGCAAGCAGCCCGGGGAGCGCGCCGACGACGTGGTCGACCCCGGCGCTGCGCAGCGCCCGGCGCATCCCCGCGAAGCCGAGCCCCTTGTCGGCGACGACCACGACCGCCCCGGCCCGCCAGGCGGCGTAGACGGTGGCGGTCAGGTCCGGGGACGGCTCGACGAGCAGCCCGACCCGGTCGCCGGGCTGCACGCCGGCAGCGGCCATCCCGGCGGCGAGCAGCCGCACCCGCTCCGACAGCGCGGCCCAGCTGACCCGGGCACCGCCCACCTCCACGACGGCGGGCGCCGGGTCGCCGGCACGCTCCTCGAGGGCCGACCAGAGCCGGCGGGGCGATGCCGGTGACGCGGGGCGCCCGGTCGCGGACGCGGGTGCGGCGTCAAGGTCGCGGACCCACCGCGCGACGTCCTCGGCGTAGCGCGGGGCATCCTCGGTGACGAGGTGCGACGCACCCTCGTAGCGGTGCAGCGAGGCGTGCGGCAGCCGCTCGCGGAGGTCGGCGAGGTACCGCTCGCCGAACACCGGGTCGCGCGGTCCCCACAGCAGCAGGGCCGGCACGTCGAGGTCGCGCACGCCCTCGGCGATCGCCTCGACGGTGGGCCGCGACGGGTGCTGCCCGGCGAACGGGATGTCCGCGACGAAGTCCCCGACGGCGCGCCGTCGGCGAGGGGAGGCGTACGGCGCCGCCAGCGCGCGCCGCACGTCCCCGGGCAGCGGCGGACGCGACAGGGCGGAGGTCGCCCGCACGAAGATCGGGGTCCATACACAGCCGGCCTGCCTGAGGAGGGGGACGTGCGCCAGGCGGATGAGGGCCGGACCGCGGTCGCCGGCGGGCTGGTGCACGGCGGTGTTGGTGAGGACGACGCCCCTCAGCCGGTCCCGGTGAGCGAGGGCCCAGCCGAGCGAGATCGCGCCGCCCCAGTCGTGGCCGACGGTGACGACGGGGCCGTCGATGCCGAGGGCCGAGGTCAGCGCCCCGAGGTCGGCGACCCGCTGCGCCAGGGAGCGGGGCCGCTCCGAGGGGTCGAGCCGCTCCGAGAGGCCCATCCCGAGGTGGTCGGGCGCGACCACCCGCCAGCCCGGCGGCGCCGCGGCGAGGAGCCGCCGCCACCGGTAGGACCAGGTGGGGTTCCCGTGCACGCAGAGCAGCGTGCCGGCCGTCGGCTCGGCGCCGTTGTCGAGCAGGTGCCAGGTCCGCGGCCGGCCCTCGGCGTCGGGCGCGGTCACCGTGCGCGACCACGCCGGGTCCACGCCCGGCAGGCTCGAGCCCCGCGCGGCGACGGGACCGCGGCTCACCAGGCGATCTCGAGGCAGGACGCGTTGAGGCCGGAGCCGATGCCCATCAGCAGCACCCGGTCCCCGCCGTCGAGGGTGCCGACCTCGCCGGCCAGCGTGAACGGCACCGAGACGGGGCCGATGTTCCCCCGGTCGGGGAACGTGCGCGGGACCCGGCTCGGGTCGATGCCCAGGCGGGTGCACAGGGCGTCGGTGTGGACCTGGGACACCTGGTGGACGACGTACCGGTCCATGCCCTGCGCCCAGTCGAACTCCTCGGCGGCGTCGGTCCAGAGGTCCTCGGAGAGCTGGAGGCCGGCGTCCAGCAGGCCCTTGAGGTCGGTCCGCATCAGGTCGTTGTCGCCGACGCACAGCTCGTGGTGCTCGGTCCCCGCGCGACTGACCGACGCGACGACGCGGTGGCCCTCGGGGTGCTTGTCCGCGCGTCCGAGGACCATCGCGGCGGCCCCGGAGCCGAGGGTCAGCGTGGCGAACTGGGCGAGCACGTCCTTGGCGGTGACGTCGGGGGAGGAGAGCCGCCTCACGGTGGCCTCCTGAACCTCGCGGGCGTCCTCGCCGTCGACGACGAGGGCGTAGTCCACGAGCCCCGCGTCGATCATCGCGGCGGCGATCTCGATCCCGTTGACGAAGCCGAGGCAGGCGTTCGTGACGTCGAAGTTCTGGCAGGACGTGGGCAGCCCCACCGCGTCGTGGACCGCCACGGCCGTGGCCGGCTCGAGGTAGCGGCGGCTGACCGACGTGTTCACCATGAGGCCGATGTCGGCGGGGTCGACGCCGCTCTCGGAGATGGCCTTGGCGGCCGCGGTCGCGGCGCCGTCGACGAAGCTGAAGCCGTCGGGCCACCACCGGCGCTCCCGGATGCCGGCCAGGCGCTCCAGCAGGCCGGCCCGCAGCCCCACGCGCTGGTAGGTGTCCGCCAGCCGCTCGTCGAGCTCGTCGGAGGTCACGACCCGTGGTGCGTCGACCCGGCTGATGCTCAGCAGCGTCGTGTTGCGGAAGCGGTGCGTGGTGTTGCCGGTCACGACATGTTTTCCCATCTGCGTACGAGGGCCCCCCGGAGACCCGGCACCGGGTCGTTACCCGGTCCGGGGCCGGCTCACTCCCACTGGAAGGTCCGGGCGGTCAGGAACGTCCCCACCGCGGTCCAGGCCGCGAGGACGAGGAGGGGTACGGCGGGGAGGCCGGCGTCGAGGAACGCGGTGCGCATCCCCGTGCCGAGCGCCCCCGAAGGCAGCAGCGACAGCACGGCGCCGGCCGGCCCGTAGGAGCTGGGGGGAAAGACTACCGCGCCGCCGGCCATCAGCAGGAGGTAGACGAGGTTGGCCGTCGCCAGGGTCGCCTCGGCACGCAGGGCGCCGGCGAGGAACAGTCCGAGGGAGGCGAACGCGGCCGTGCCGAGCAGGGCCGTCGCCAGGGCCGAGACCAGGCCGGTCACGGAGACCGCGGGGGACCAGCCGAGCAGCAGCGCAGCACCGCCCACGACGACGGCCTGGAGCAGCTCGACCACCAGCAGCGCGCCGACCTTGCCCGCGAGGAGTCCGGAGCGTGGCAGCGGCGAGGACCCGAGCCGCTTGAGGACGCCGTACCGGCGCTCGAAGCCGGTCGCGATCGCCAGCGACGTGAACGACGTCGACATCACCGCGAGTGCCAGCACGCCCGGGGTCAGCGTGTCGACCGGGCTGTGCGGGAAGTGCAGGCCGAGGTGCCGCGCCGCGGTGATGCCGCCGACGAGGACGATCAGGGGGATCACCACGGCGAGCAGGAGCTGCTCGCCGTTGCGGAGCAGGAGCCGGGTCTCCATCCGCGCCTGGGCGAGCACCATCCGGTGCAGCGGGGCGGCGCCGGGCCGCGGGACGAAGGTGCCGGTGGTCATACCGCGAGCTCCCGCCCGGTGATCTGGAGGAACACGTCCTCGAGCGTGCGCTGCCCCAGCGTCAGGGACTCGGGCAGCACGCCCTCGCGGTCGCACCAGGCGGAGACGGTGGCCAGGGTGCCGGCGTCGGCCGGGCCGGTGATCAGCAGGCTGTGGGCGTTGATCTCCTGCACGAGGGTCCCCGGGCCGAGCGAGGCCTGCAGCGACGCCGGCGCGGACGGCGGGAACGGCTCGGTGACCACGAGGCGGATCGTGCTGCTGCCGCCGCCGCGGGTCAGCTCCAGCGGGCTGCCGGAGGCGATCAGCCGGCCGCGGTCGATGACGTGCACCTGGTCGGCGAGGCGCTCGGCCTCGTCCATGTAGTGGGTGGTGAGCACGATCGTGACGCCGTCGCGGCGCAGCTCCTCCAGCAGCTCCCACGTGGTGCGCCGCGCCTGGGGGTCCATCCCCGCGGTCGGCTCGTCGACGAAGACGAGCTCGGGGCGCCCCACGACCGCCATGGCGAGGGAGAGCCGCTGCTGCTGGCCGCCCGAGAGCCTCCGGTACGGCGTCCGCCCGCACGAGCCGAGTCCCAGCCGGTCGACCAGCATCGCGACGTCGAGGGGATGGGCGTGCAGCGACGCGACGTGCCGGAGCATCTCGACCGCCCGGACCCCGGACCAGGCCCCGCCGTTCTGGAGCATCACGCCGATGCGAGGCAGCAGCTGGGCGCGGTGGGCCTGCGGGTCCAGGTCGAGGACCCGGACCAGGCCGTGCTGGGGGCGCCGGTACCCCTCGCAGGTCTCGAGGGTCGTCGTCTTGCCCGCCCCGTTGGGACCGAGCACGGCGGTGATCGAGCCGCGCGCGACCTCGAGGTCGAGGCCGTCGACGGCCACCGTGTCGCCGTACCGCATCCGCAGGTCCTGCACCGTCACCGCGGGGCCGGTGCTGTCGGGGACGCTCACCTCGTCAGTCTAGGAAGCGCCGGCGCGCCGCCCGGGTTAGGGCGGCCTTATTTGAAGGCGGCCACCAATAACGACACACTGGCGTTGTGGAATTGCAGGAGCTGCCCCGGACGCCGTCGGACATCGACGCGCCGACCCGTGAGCGCGTGGCCCGGGCGATCCTGGAGCTGGGGCCCAGCACGGCCGCCGTGCTGGCCGACCACCTCGACCTCACGACGGCGGCGGTCCGTCGGCACCTGGACCACATGTGCGCCGACGGCATGCTCGAGGCCCGGGAGCCACGGGTCTACGGCGCCCGTGGCCGGGGCCGTCCCGCACGCGTGTTCGCGATCACGGACGCCGGCCGGGACCACTTCGACCAGCAGTACGACGACCTCGCCGTCGCGGCGCTGCGCTTCCTCGCCGAGACCGGTGGGGACGGGGCCGTCGTGGAGTTCGCGCGGCGTCGGGTCGCCGGCATCGAGGAGCACTTCCACCGGGCCGTCGCAGACGAGCCGGGCCTCGAGCCGAGCGAGGCGCTCGCACGGGCACTGACCCAGGGCGGCTACGCTGCCTCGGTCCGGCAGGGACCGGTCGGCGAGCAGCTGTGCCAGCAGCACTGCCCGGTCTCCCACGTCGCGCACGCGTTCCCCCAGCTGTGCGAGGCGGAGACCGAGATGTTCTCCCGGCTGCTCGGACGGCACGTCCAGCGACTGGCCACCATCGCCCACGGCGACGGCGTCTGCACGACCTGCATCCCCCGGACCATCAGCACCAGCACTCGCGACCACGCACAGGAGAGGTTGACGTCATGACGACCATCGACGAGCGGAACCCGGAGCTCGAGGGTCTCGGCCGCTACCAGTTCGGCTGGGCCGACTCCGACACCGCCGGCGCGACCGCGAAGCGTGGGCTCTCCGAGGAGGTCGTGCGCGACATCTCCGGCAAGAAGAGCGAGCCGCAGTGGATGCTCGACCTGCGGCTCAAGGGGCTCAAGCTGTTCCACCGCAAGCCGATGCCGACGTGGGGCAGCGACCTCGGCGGCATCGACTTCGACAACATCAAGTACTTCGTCCGCTCCACCGAGAAGCAGGCCGCGACCTGGGACGACCTCCCCGCGGACATCAAGAACACCTACGACAAGCTGGGCATCCCCGAGGCCGAGAAGCAGCGGCTGGTCTCCGGCGTCGCCGCGCAGTACGAGTCCGAGGTCGTCTACCACAAGATCCGCGAGGACCTCGAGGAGCAGGGCGTGCTGTTCCTCGACACCGACACGGCGCTGCGCGAGCACCCGGACCTGTTCCGTGAGTACTTCGGCACGGTCATCCCCGTCGGGGACAACAAGTTCGCCGCGCTGAACACCTCGGTGTGGTCCGGCGGGTCGTTCATCTACGTGCCGAAGGGCGTGCACGTCGACATCCCGCTGCAGGCCTACTTCCGGATCAA
>JAICLD010000111.1 GCA_025927595.1 Nocardioidaceae bacterium
GACCGCCTCGGCCCCGATCAGCCAGAGCGCGTTGACGAGCCGCACGAGGTCGGTCGCCTGCACCTGCTGCTGGTAGCCGGTCGCGTCGGGGGCGTCGTCCACGACCACCCGGAGCCCCGGCCCGCGGACCGCGCGCGTGCCGGCGAGGGTCCCGAGCCGGTCCAGGCGCGCCTGCACGGCGCGGCCCTCGCGGGAGGCGCGCAGGTCGCGCGCCTGCGCCGACGAGACCTGCGCCCGCAGCGAGGCGGCCTCGCGCAGCTCGCGGGTCAGGGTCGCCTTGCGGGCGGTGGCCTGGGCGACGAGGGTCGCGCGGGAGCTGGCCGTCTCGTCGGCGTTGCGCGCGGTCTGCACCCCGGCGGTGGTCACCAGCAGCCCGAACGCCAGCAGCACGACGAGCGCCGTGCGCCCCGGCCGGCCGGGCGGGCGGCGGCGCGGTCGGCGGCCGGTGCCGCCGCCCTCGGCCCGGCGCCGGGACACGTGCTCGTAGTCCTGGTCCAGCGAGGTGGCGGTGATGTAGTCCAGCAGCCCCATCCGCGCCCGTGCCGACGGCTCGCTCACCGGCGCAGGTCTCGTGTCACCGGCCATCGAGCACCGGAGCCCGTCGGCCTCGGTCGGCCAGCAGCCGGCGGACCTGCCAGGCGTAGAGCAGTCCCGCCCACCAGTAGAGCCCCACGCCCCAGATCGCGAAGGCCCAGCCGAACACCTTGGCGAGCAGCGGCAACGGCCCCTCGGCGTCACCGAGCAGCAGGAGGGGGAACGCGTAGAGCAGGTTCGCCGTCGCGGCCTTGCCGAGGAAGTGGACCGGCAGCGAGCTGTACCCGCGGGTGCGCAGGAACGGGACCAGGCACCACAAGAAGGCGTCACGGGCCGGCAGCAGCACCGCGACCCACCACGGGATGATCCCCCGCACGGCCAGACCGACGACCGTGGAGAGGATGTAGAGCCGGTCGGCGACGGGGTCGAGGATCTCTCCGACCCTGCTGGTCTGGTGCAGCCGGCGCGCCAGGTAGCCGTCGGCGTAGTCGCTGATCCCGGAGACGAACAGCACCGCCAGCGCCCAGCCGTCGGCCTCGGGGACCAGGACGAGCCACAGGAAGAGCGGCACCCCGGCGAGCCGGACGGCCGAGATCAGGTTCGGGACGGTCAGAACCCGGTGGCCGGCTGCCACCTCGTCGTGCCGCTGGTCCACCTGATGCCTCGCTCGCCGGCCGGTCGTCGGTCCAGCCGAAACCCTAGCGCCGTACGGGCGGCCGGGTGAGCACGCCGCGGCAGGGCGCCGACGGCAGCGTCAGGGACGCTGCAGCGAGCGACCGCAGCGCGGGCAGTGCGCTCGCGAGGTCTGGTCCAGCTGCTGGCCGCACCGGCACGCGGGCGGCGTCGTGCACCGGGCCAGCGTGGCGCTGCTCCCGGACCTGCGCCCGGTGTCGCCGCCGGGCCCCTTGCCGACGGTGCCGGCCCCCTCGATGCGTGCCACGAGTCTCATCTCCCTGTGCGTCCTCGTTCGTCCCCAAGGAAACCGCTGTGCCCGGCGAACATGACGGAGAAACTCCGGGGATGGCCCCAACTGACTAGGAAACCTGCCGCAACGGCTTCCCGTCGGGCGGTCCGGCGTGCCGGGTGTGCCTGCCCGGGGACGCCGGCGCGTCGGGCAGACTGTTCCCCCGTGCCCCCCGCGTCAGCCCTCCGCTCCCGTCCGGTCGACCCGGACCGCCCGTCGTACGACCGCGTGACCGGTGGCCGGGACCGGTGGTGGTACCTCGGCGCGGTCGTGGTGGGGGCGGTCCTGCTCGTCGTGGCCGCGGTGCGGCAGCCGTTCGCCTACGACGAGATCACGCAGATCACGCCCTACGGCAGCTGGGACCTCACCGAGGTCCTGGGTGCCACCCGTCAGCCGCCGCTGGACCCGCTCCTGGGGTCGCTGCTGACCCACCTCTTCGGCCAGGGCCAGCTCCAGCAGCGGCTGGTGCCGGTGCTGTCGGGCATCGCGGTGCTGACGCTGACGAGCCTCCTGCTGCGCCGGCTGGGACTGCGCGGCGCCGGCGCCTGGGCGGTGTGGGTGATGGCGACCACTCCCCTGATGGTCAGGTACGGCGCCTACACCCGCCCCTACGCGCTGCCGATGGCCGAGATGCTGCTGCTCGGCTACGCCCTGCACCGCTTCCTCGACGGCGGTGGCCGCCGCTGGCTCACGCTCGTGTGGGTGAGCGCCGTGCTGCTGCCGCTCACGCGGGTGCCCGAGCCGACCGTCTTCCTCGGCGTCACCGCCGCCTCGCTGGCCTGGGCGGCGTGGCGGGGCAGGCTGCCCTGGGCGGCTGCCCGTCCCCCGGCGGTGGCGTGCCTGGTGGCGCTGTTCGTCGTGGGGGTGCCGATGTTCGTGCTGCTCGGCGCCAAGACGTCCGGCTCCTTCTTCGACCCGAGCCCGGGAGGCGTCGTGGCCCGCGCCGGCCGCGGGTTCCACGAGATCGCCACCTCGGTCGTGCCGCTGCTCGGCGGCAGCTTCCCGTGGTGGCCGCTGACCCTGGCCATCGTGGTGCTGGCCCTCGCGCTCACGGCGTCGCGGCGCCGGCTGCTCGGCTGGCCGCTGTGGTGGCCGTTCCTCGCCGCCCCCGTGGCGTTCGTGCTGGCCTACCACCTCGTCAACCCGTTCAGCTTCTTCGCGCTCCCCTACCGCTCCCGGGCGGCGTTCTTCTTCGTGCCCGCCTTCGTGCTGCTCACCGCGGCGCTGGCGTCGGTCGTGGCCGACCGGACGCGGGTCCCCCTCCGCTGGCGGGCGCCGCTGGCCGTCCTGCTCGCGGCGGCGTTCGTGACCCAGCTTCCCGCCACCGCCCGCGTGCTGGTCGACGACGCCGCCCCGGACTTCGGCGCGGCCTCGCGGGTGCTGACCTCCCAGCTGCCCGACGACGCGATCGTGCTGTACGACCGCCCGACGCCCGCGGGCCAGTCGCGACAGCCGTTCCTCGGGTCGCCGCGCTACATGGGCGGGACGCCGTACGTCGTCAACGTCTTCGAGCTCGCCCGGAAGGCGTCGTCGGTCCCGCGCAGCGGGCCGGTGTACGTCATGGTCAACGGCCAGTGCGCCCGACCCGGCCGCTGCCAGGTCGTCCGGCGTCCGTGGGTGCACCACGTCGACGGGTGGCGGGTGATGCGCGCCCAGGAGCGGTTCTCGTTCTACGCCCCCCGGCACCAGCAGTCCGGGATGCCCGGCGTCATCGCCGCGATGCACGCGTTCGGGGCCGCGCTGGGGCCCGAGCTGGGGTACGTCGAGACGCTCACCGAGGCGGCGCTCCTGGACCGGCAGGGTCACCACGACCGGGCGCGCCGGGTCGTGGCCCGCCTGCGCTCCCGGCTCTCGGCCACCGACAGGGAGCGGGTCGACCAGTGGGCGCGGGGCGCAGGGCTGCCGGTGCCGTAGCCGGCCGCCCTCGGCGTGCGCATGGTCATCTGCCGGTCAGGAAAGGGCCCCTACCATGGCGGCCGGACCGACGAAGGGCACCCGATGCGCCGACTGACCCTCTGCCTCCTCCTGCTGGGGACGCTGGTGGTCTCGGGGTGCGGCGGCTCCTCGAGCCCGGGCAGCGGCGCCGGCCGGGCGTCGTCGGGCACCCCGGCCGCGTCCTCCGTCCCCGCCGCGACCACCGGCAAGGCCGTGACCAAGGTGCTCGTGGTCGTGGTGGAGAACCACTCGCTCGACCAGATGCGGGCGCAGATGCCCTACACCTACGGGCTGGCCCGCCGCTTCGGCTACGCCGCGCACTACTCCGGCGTCACCTACCCGTCGCTGCCCAACTACATCGCGATCACCAGCGGGTCGACCCACGGCATCGCCGACGACGACTCGCCCCAGGCGCACCGGCTGGGAGGACCGTCGGTGTTCGGGCAGGCGCTCGCGCACGGTCGGACCGCCGCCGTCTACGCCGACGGCATGCCCTCGGACTGCGCCCTGTCCAACGGCGGCTCGGACTACGCGGTCAAGCACAACCCGTGGGCCTACTACGTCGGCGAGCGCGCGGCGTGCGGGCGGTACGACGTCCCGACGAGCCGGTTGCCCCGCGACGCGGCACACGGCCGGCTCCCGAACGTCGGCATGGTCATCCCCAACATGTGCCACGACGCGCACGACTGCCCGCTCCCGGTCGCGGACGCCTGGATCCGCCGGACGCTGACCGGCGTGCTCGCCGGCCCGGACTGGCGGTCCGGGCACCTGGCCGTCGTGGTCACCGCCGACACCGACGACCGCAAGGCGGGCAACCGCGTGCTCACGGTCGTCGTGCACCCCGGTCAGCGCCACTCCGTCGTCAGCCGGCCACTGGACCACTACGCGCTGTCCCGGCTGCTCTCGCAGGTCGCGCACGGCCGTCCGCTGAACCGCGCCGCGCACGCGCCCTCGATGGCGAAGGCGTTCGGGCTGAGAGTGGGATGACCCACGGCTCGCGGGGCGGTGAACGCCCCGATCCTGGGTAACGAGCGGGTTCAGCGCCTCCTCCGCTCGGGCCGACGGCCGGCGTGCCGGGGGGCGTCGCGCACGGGCGGCCACGCCCTGAAGGGAGCACCGATGCCGCTGTCCCGTCTCGTCAGTGCCCACCGGGCCCGCCGGGCCCGCCGGGCCCGCCGCGGGTGGCGCCCGTCGACGTACGCGGACCGCTGGCGGAGCGTCTGGACCCTGGTCGCGGTGTCCGGGGCCGGAGTGGCCGGGCTCGAGTGGTCGCCCCTCCTTGCCGTGGTCGCGGTGCTGTTCGCCTGGGCCGGTGCCGCGGCGCTCCTGGTCTCGCTGTCGGTGGCGCGCGAGGGGGTGCCCGAGCAGCCCCTCGGCCGGCGCCCGCACACCGTGGCCGTGGACGCGCTGCTGCTGGGCACCGCGACCGTGGCCGCCTTCGCCATCGGGAGCGTCTCCTCGGCCCTGCTGCTGCTCCTGCTTCTCCTCGGAGCGGTGACGTCCCCGGTCGTCGCACGCCGTGTGCGACGTGCTGTGCGGCCGCTGTCGGCGGTGGACCGGCGGCTGAGGACGCTGAGCGACCTCGAGCTGTGCGACCTGTGGCGCTACACCTTCGACCAGCTCCGGTCCCGGCCGCCCGCCGAGACCCTCCTGGGCCTGGTCGGGGTCCGGCAGGCGTGCCTGGACGAGCTCGCCAGGCGCGACCCGGCGGCGGTGGCGGCGTGGCTGGAGTCCGGGGCGCGTCCCGAGGAGGGTCCGGACGGGTTCCGAGCCGGCGAGCAGGGCAGAGCCGCCTAGACCGGGTGGGGGTCCTAGCGGGCGTAGGGGTCGGTGCGGTCGACCCGGGTCTTGGTCAGGAACACCACCACGGCGAGGATCGTGCCGAGGAACAGCACACTGGTCCCGAAGGTGCCCAGACCGAGACCGCCGTCGGCGTGCGGCGAGGCGAGGAAGTCGCCGATGTTGGCGCCCAGGGGCCGGGTCAGGATGTAGGCGGCCCAGAAGCAGAGCACCGGTCCCGCGCCCATCCGCCAGGCCACCAGCACGGCGAGGATCAGCCCGAGGGGCAGCAGCACGGAGGTGCCGGCCGACCAGCCGGTCAGCTCGAGGGTCCAGTCCCCGACGGCGGTGCCGAGCGCGAAGGTGACCAGGACGGTCAGCCAGTAGAAGCCCTCACGGGGAGTGGTGACGATCGAGTGGATGGACAGCGTCCGCTCGCGGGCGTACCAGGTCGCGAACACGGCGGCGAGCAGCACGCTGAACACGGCGGTGCTGGTCCACAGCGGCACGTGGTGCCCGTCGGTGAGGTTGTCGGTGAGCAGCGTCCCGACCACGCTGATCAGGACCACGGCGAGCCAGTAGACGCCGGGCACGTAGCGGGGCAGCCGGAACTGCACCACCAGCACGGCGAGGAGGGCCGCGGTGAAGACCACGGTCGTGTGGGTGAGTCCGAAACCGAGGGTCTCGTTGATGTAGTCCGCGAAGCTCTCCCCGACCGTGGTGCACAGGATCTTCACGATCCAGAAGTACACGGTCACCTCGGGGACCTTGTTGAGCATCTGGCGGCGGCTCGAAAGCACGGATGTCGTCGTCATGTCCCCAGGGTGGGCGGGCGAGGCTGCCGGTGACCTGAACATGGGCCCGAAACGTCCCCGCAGCGGCATCCCAGTCAGGTGACCGGCAGGTTGCCCCCCGTTGACTGGGAAGGGTGGTGACCACCGACTGCCGCCGGTCGCGCCGGTCGCGCCGGTCGCGCTGGGCCCGCTGGACCGGCCCGGCCGCCAAGCTGCTGCTGGTGGTCGCCGTCGCCGCGGGCGGGCTGTGGACGGTGACGCACGGCGTCGCCGGGGTCGCCTGGACGGACGTGGCCCCGGTGCTGCGGGCGGTCACGCCGGGCCACCTCGGGCTGCTCGCGGTGATCTGGCTCAGCGGCCTGGGCATCTACTCGACCGTGCTCGCCGCCGCCCTGCCGGGGCTCGGCGTCCGCCGGGGCCTGCTGCTCAACCTCAGCGGCAGTGCCGTCGCGAACGTGCTGCCGCTCGGGGGTGCGGCCGCGACGGCCCTGAACTGGCGGATGGTCCGCAGGTGGGGGCACACCAACCTGGCGTTCGTGTCCTACTGCGTGCTCACGAACGCCCTCGACGTGGTCACCAAGCTGCTGCTGCCGCTGGTGGCGGTCGGGGCGTTCGTGCTGCTGTCCGAGCACGTGCCCGCCGTGCTGTGGGCCGTCGCCGGTGGGTGCGCGGTCGCGCTGGTCCTCGGAGCCGCAGTGCTGGCCTGCGTGCGCGAGCGGGGAGCGCGGGTCCGGGGGCTGCTGAGGAGGGGATGGACGCGGCTGCTGCCTGCCAGCGCGGGCTACATCGCGGCGCAGGTGGCCCTCCTCCTCGTGAGCCTGCGCTCCGTGGGTCTGCACGTGCCGCTCACCGTCGTGCTGATGGCCGCGGCCATCGAGCGGCTCGGGACGCTGGTGCCGGTCACGCCCGCCGGCACGGGCGTCGCCGAGATCGGGACGGTGGCCTGGCTGCTCACCACCGGCCTCTCCCCGGCCCAGGTGGTGGCCGGGGTGCTGCTCTACCGGGTCTTCCTCGTCGTGATGGAGATCCCCGTGGGCGGGGCCCTGCTCGCCGGATGGGCCTGGCTCCAGCGTGCCTCCCGCGGCCATCCCGAGGGCGCGGCCGCATGAGGGTGCTGCACCTGAGCGACCACTACCTCCCGGTCCTCGGGGGGATCGAGACCCACGTCAGCGACCTCGCGACCCGACAGGCCGCCCGGGGCGACGACGTCTCGGTCCTGACCTGGACCCCCGCGAGCGTCGAGGGCAGGGTGAGCCCCGACGCCGGCCCGGTGCGGGTGCGCCGCGTGCGCTCGCTGCTCGAGGGGGCCCGCCTGGACGTGTCCGGGTTCGACGTCGTGCACGTGCACCTCTCGGTCGTGGCGCCGTTCAGCGCTCCCCTGGCGGCCCTCGCGGCGCGGCGCGGCGTGCCGACGGTCGTGACCGTGCACTCCATGTGGAACGGGATGGGGCCGGTCCCGGCGGCGGCGGCCGCCCTCAGCGGGCTGCGCTCCGCGCCGGTGGTGTGGACCGCGGTCAGCACGGTGGCGGCGGCCCACGTGGAGGCCCGGCTCCCCGGCGGTGCCCGGGTGCGCGTCCTGCCCAACGCGGTGGCCGTCGCCCCCCGGGAGCGCAGCCCCGACGCGCCTCGCGACGGCTCCGTGCACCTGGCGACCGCGATGCGGGTGGCCCGCCGCAAGCGCCCGCTGCCGCTGGTCGCGATGGTGGGGCGCCTCGCGCGCGAGGTGGACGTGCCGCTGCGGCTCACCGTCGTGGGGGACGGCCCGCTCCGGTCGCGCCTGGAGCGCCGGGCCGCCGCCGCCGGCCTCGAGGACGTCGTCGTCACCGGCCGGCTGGAGCGGCCGGAGGTGCTGGCCCGGCTCGCCACGGCGGACGTGTACGTCGCTCCCGCGGTCCTGGAGTCGTTCGGGCTCGCCGCCCTGGAGGCCAGGTGCGTCGGCCTGCCGGTGGTGGGGCACGCGGCCAGCGGTCTGGTCGACTTCGTGCGGCACGGCGTGGACGGGTTGCTCGCCGACAGCGACGGGGACCTCGTCCGCCTGCTCGCTGGCCTGGTGCGCGACCCCGCTGCGCGGACACGGATCGCCGAGCACAACCGCACGGTGCCGAGCGGGCTCACCTGGGCGGCCGCCCTGGACCGGCACGACGCGACGTACGTCTCGGCCTGCCGGCTCGCGGGACGACGC
The DNA here is from genome assembly GCA_025927595.1 of Nocardioidaceae bacterium. GTDB lineage: Bacteria > Actinomycetota > Actinomycetes > Propionibacteriales > Nocardioidaceae > Nocardioides_B. The sequence continues at coordinate 8,189 of JAICLD010000111.1, forward strand.
CGCGGGCGGTCCCTGCTCGTGGGGGCGGACCGGTGACCGGCGCGGGAGCCGAGGCCCGGTTCACCCTGGTCGCCTTCCACGCGCATCCCGACGACGAGTCGCTGCTGACCGGCGGAACGCTGGCGCGGGCCGCCGCCGAGGGACACCGGGTGGTCCTGGTGACCGCGACCGGCGGCGAGCGGGGCCTCGCCGGGGCCGGCGACGGGCACGGGGCGGTCCTGGCCCGGACCCGGCTGGCCGAGCTCTCGGCGGCCGCGAGCGCCCTGGGCTGCGCCCGGGTGGTGCTCCTGGGCTACGCCGACTCGGGGCTGCACCCCGACCCGCTCGACGCGGCGGCGTTCGCCCACGTCGACGTGGCCTCGGCCGCCGAGCGCCTGGCCACGGTGCTGCGCGAGGAGAGCGCCGACGTGCTCACGGTCTACGACCCGAGCGGCGGGTACGGCCACCCCGACCACGTCCAGGTGCACCGCGTCGGCACTCTGGCCGCCCGGCTCGCGGGGACCCCGGTCGTCCTGGAGGCCACGGTCCCGGCGCGGCTGTTCCGTCGGGTCCTCGCCGCGCTGCGGCTCGTCGGGCACGGCCTGGGCGGCTCGGCGCCGCTGGGCACGTCAGCGGTGTTCAGCGACCCGGACCGGATCACGCATCGCGTGCGGGTCACAGGCACCCTCGCCGCCAAGCGGGCAGCGCTGGCGGCACACCGCTCGCAGCAGCGCGCCGACGGTCAGGTCCGGGTCCTGGACCGGCTGCTGCGGCTGCCTACGCCGGTGTTCGCGCTGGTGTTCGGCCGCGAGTGGTTCGTCGAGCAGGGACGCGCCGGACCGGGAAGGGAGGACGATGTCTTCGACACCCTCCGCGCACCCTGAGCGCAGGCCCGCCGGTCCCGGCCGCTACGCCCACCGGTGGCGGTGCGCCTGCTGCGTGCTGGCCGCGGCAGGGACCGGCGTGGCCGTGCTCGAGTGGTCCCCGCTGCTCGCCGCGCTGGCCGTGCTCCTGGCCTGGGGCAGCGCCGTCGCCGTCCTGCTCGCGGTCGCGGCGGCCTGGGGCGCCGCCCGACCGGACGGCCGGGCCGCCGGACGCTCCCTGGTCGCCCGCGCGCTGCTGCCCGGCTCCGGTGCGGTCGCCGCCCTCGCCGGGGCCGGCCTCTCCCCCGCCCTGACCCTGCTGGTGCTGATCCCGGTCGCGCTCACCTGCCCGCTGCTCGTCTCCCGGCTGCGGCCGCGCGCGGGCGCGACGCCGGCGCCCGCGGCCCTCGCGGGGCCCGTCCCCGGCCCGGTGCCGGAGGTGCGGCCGGGGCCGCTGGACGCCGCGCTCGGCTCGCTGAGCGACGTCGAGCTGTGCCACCTGTGGCGACGGACGTTCTGGCAGCTGCGCGCCCAGGACACGCCCGACGGCCTC
>JAICLD010000176.1 GCA_025927595.1 Nocardioidaceae bacterium
GAGGACCGCCTTGGGGGCGGCCTCGACCAGCTCCTTGGCCTCCTTGAGGCCGAGGCTGGTCAGCGCGCGCACCTCCTTGATGACGTTGATCTTCTTCTCACCGGCGGCCTCGAGGACGACGTCGAACTCGTCCTGCTCGGCCTCGGCCTCGCCGGCGTCCGCGGCGCCGCCGGCGGCCGGGGCGGCGGCCACGGCGACGGGAGCGGCGGCAGTGACGCCGAAGGTGTCCTCGAACTGCTTCACGAACTCGCTCAGCTCCAGGAGGGTCATCTCCTTGAACGCGTCGAGCAGCTCGTCGGTGGTGAGCTTCGCCATGGTGGCGTTTCCTTCCGGTTGCTGGACCGCACGGGCGTGCGGCTCGGTGTCGGGTCTGGAGGGGGCGACGAGGCCTCAGGCCTCGGCGGGGGTCCCGTCCTCCGGGGTGGTCTCGGTCGTCTCCCCGCTGTCGGCCTCGGTCGGAGCCGGCGTGCCGGCTCCGCCCGCGAGCACCGAGGGGTCCTCCTCGGCCTTGGCCTGCAGCGCGCCGGCGAGGCGGGCCGCCTGCGCGAGCGGGGCGTTGAGCAGGTAGACGGCCTGGCTGAGCGACGCCAGCATCCCGCCCGCGAGCCTGGCGAGGAGGACCTCGCGCGACTCGAGGTCGGCCAGCTTGGCGATCTCCGACGCGTCGAGCGGCTTCCCGTCGAGGACACCGCCCTTGATCACGAGGGAGGGGTTGGCCTTGGCGAAGTCACGCAGGCCCTTGGCCGCCTCGACCACGTCGCCGTTGATGAAGGCGATGGCGGTCGGACCCGTCAGCAGGGCGTCGAATCCCTCGATGCCCGCCTGGGTCGCGGCGATCTGGGTCAGCGTGTTCTTGACCACGGCGTAGTTGGCGTTCTCGCCGAGCGAGCGCCGCAGGGTCTGCAGCTGCTTCACGGTGAGACCGCGGTACTCGGTCAGCACGGCGCCGGCAGACTCCTGGAACGACTCCACGAGCTCTGCGACGTCGGCTGCCTTGTCGGGCCGCGCCATGGGTCTCCTTCCGGATCGGTCACTGATCAGGTGCCTGATCATGCAGGTGGTCCGCGGACCGCTCCCGTCCCCTCCGGCGGAGGGGCGTCCCGGCCCCGGACAGGCGAAGAGCCCCGGCGCGGGCGCACGGGGCTCGGCACGACCCGCCTCGTCGGCGGGGTGCATCACTCGGTGTCACCTGCGCAGGACGCCCGCTGAGCGGGACCTTCGGCCGACCCCGTCCCTGGTGGGACGACGGACGGCGACCGGCGGTCTCTGGATCCGGGACCAGCGTACGGGAGGCCTGCGGCCACCGCCAAATCGTGGCCCCGGACGCAGGAGGACCCGCCGCCGGCCTGCCGGTCGGCAACGGGTCCTCCTCGGTCGACGCCGGGCTCAGGCCTCGTCGGTCTCCGCCACGTTGCGGGTGCGGTTGGGGTCCACCTGGATGCCGGGGCCCATCGTGGTCGAGACGGTGACCTTGCGCAGGTACCGGCCCTTGGAGCTGGCCGGCTTGAGCCGCAGCACCTCCTCGAGCGCGGCGGCGTAGTTCTCCGCGAGCTGGGTCTCGGAGAACGACGCCTTGCCGATGATGAAGTGCAGGTTCGCGTGCCGGTCGACGCGGAACTCGATCTTGCCGCCCTTGATGTCGGTGACCGCCTTCGCGACGTCGGGGGTGACGGTGCCGGTCTTGGGGTTCGGCATCAGGCCGCGGGGGCCGAGGACGCGGCCGAGCCGGCCGACCTTGCCCATCATGTCCGGGGTCGCCACGACGGCGTCGAAGTCCAGCCAGCCGCCGGCGACCCGGTCGATCAGCTCGTCGCCGCCCACGATGTCGGCGCCGGCCTCGCGGGCCGCCTCCGCCTTGTCGCCGTTGGCGAACACCAGGACCCGGGCGGTCTTGCCGGTGCCGTGCGGGAGGTTGACGGTGCCGCGGACCATCTGGTCGGCCTTGCGCGGGTCGACCCCGAGGCGCATGGCGACGTCGAGCGTCTCGTCGAACTTCTTCTTGCTGGTGGTCTTGGCGAGCTTGATCGCCTCGAGCGGGGCGTGGAGGGCGTCGTGGTCGTACCCCTCGGCCGCTGCCCGGTAGGTCTTGCTGCGCTGCATGTCTGGGTTCCTCGTCTCGTCGGTTCCAGAGTGTGGTCTCCGGGCGCTCAGCTGCCCTGCCACGTGGTGCTCGGCCGGTCGGTCGACCGGTCCGGTGATGCGGTCCCTCAGTCGGTGGTGATCCCCATCGACCGGGCGGTGCCCTCGACGATCTTCATGGCGGCGTCGAGGTCGTTGGCGTTGAGGTCCGGCATCTTGGTGGTGGCGATCTCCCGGACCTGGTCCTTGGTCAGCTTGCCGACCTTCTCCTTGTGCGGGACGCCGGACCCCTTGGCCAGGCCGGCGGCCTTCTTGATCATCTCCGCGGCCGGCGGGGTCTTGGTGATGAACGTGAACGACCGGTCCTCGTAGATCGTGATCTCGACGGGCACGACGTTCCCGCGCATCGACTCGGTCTGCGCGTTGTAGGCCTTGCAGAACTCCATGATGTTCACGCCGTGGGGGCCGAGCGCGGTCCCCACCGGCGGGGCCGGGGTGGCCGCCCCGGCGTTCAGCTGCACCTTGACGAGGGCAGCGATCTTCTTCTTCGGAGGCATCTGTTGTCCGGGTCCTTACTGGGTTGGAGCTGGCTGGTGCTGGCTGGCTGGCTGGTGGGGGCTGGAGCGGAGGCTCAGACCCGCTGGATCTGGCTGAAGCTCAGCTCGACCGGGGTCTCCCGGCCGAAGATCTCCACGAGGGCCTTGACCCGCTGCGACTCGGCGTTGATCTCGGTGATCGTCGCGTGCAGCGTGGCGAACGGGCCGTCGACGACCATGACGGAGTCCGAGACGTCGAAGTCGGCGACCTCGACCTTCTTCTTCGGCGCCGCCTGGCCGCCCTGCTCGGGGGCGGCCGCCTGGGCCTCGGCGACCACGGCGGGAGCGAGCATGTTCTCGACCTCCTCCAGGCTCAGCGGCACCGGCTGGTGGCTGTGCCCGACGAACCCGGTGACCGAGGGGGTGTGGCGTACGGCGGCCCAGGACTCGTCCGTGAGATCCATGCGGACCAGCACGTAGCCGGGCAGCACGGTGCGCCGGACCAGCTTGCGCTGGCCGTTCTTGATCTCGGCGACCTCCTCGGTCGGGACGATCACCTCGTGGATGTAGTCCTCCATGTTCAGCGAGGAGATCCGGTTCTCGAGGTTGGCCTTCACCCGGTTCTCCATGCCGGAGTAGGTGTGCACCACGAACCAGTCGCCGACCTTGTTGCGGAGCGCGTCGCGGAACTCCTGGAGCGGGTCCGCGGGCGGCTCCTCCACGTCCGGGGCGGCGGCGTCCTCGGCCTCCGGCACGGCGTCCTCGTCGGCCTCCGGCACGGTCGCGGAGTCCGCGACGGCCTCCTCGGCGACCTGCTCGTCGGCGTCCGTCGGGCTCACACCCTGGAGCTGTTCGTCGTACTGCTGCGACACGTTACTGAGTCACCTTCATCTCGTCTGGTTCGGCGGGCGGCCCCGAGGGCCGGGCTGGGGGCAGCCGGCTAGCCGAACACCTTGAAGACCAGCCGGCCGAACGCCACGTCGAGCAGCGACACGATCGTCATGATCACCAGCACGAACACCAGCACGACCACGAAGTAGGTGATCAGCTGCTGCTGGGTCGGCCACACGACCTTGCGGAGCTCGGCCACGACCTGGCGGTAGAAGGTGGCGGGGCTGGTCCGCTTGCCACCCGACGACGAGGTCGAGCGCACGGGGCGGCTCTGGGTCACGGCTCCTCCTCCTGCTGCTGTCCTGGTGATGTCCTGGTGCTGTCCTGGCCGGGTCGAGCAGGGCACGAGGGACTTGAACCCCCAACCTTCGGTTTTGGAGACCGATGCTCTGCCAGTTGAGCTAGTGCCCTCCGGTGGTCCGCCGGGCCGCGGCCCGCGCACGGCCCGGGGAGGGCCTGTGTGGGCATGGCGACCGAGGGTGGAGATCCACCAAAGGACGAGTGTACGGGGGCGGTGTGGACGAAGTCGAACCGAGGACCGGACCCGCCTGGGGCGGGCCCGGCGGGAGTGCGAGCATAGGGCCATGACCGACGCAGCCCCCTCGTCGCCCGCTCGCGCCCGCGTCTCCGCCCGGATCGGGGGCATCGCGGAGTCCGCGACGCTCGCGGTGGACGCGAAGGCCAAGGCCCTCAAGGCGGCCGGCCGGCCCGTGATCGGGTTCGGCGCCGGGGAGCCGGACTTCCCGACCCCCGACTACATCGTCGAGGCGGCCGTGGCGGCGTGCCGGGACCCCCGCAACCACCGCTACACCCCCGCCGGCGGGATCCCCGAGCTCAAGGCGGCGATCGTCGGGAAGACCCGCCGGGACAGCGGCTACTCGGTCGAGGCCGCCCAGGTGCTGGTCACCAACGGCGGCAAGCAGGCGATCTACGAGGCGTTCGCGACGATCCTCGACCCCGGGGACGAGGTGCTGCTGCCGGCGCCGTACTGGACCACCTATCCCGAGGCGATCCGGCTGGCAGGCGGCGTCCCGGTCGAGGTGCTGGCCGACGAGACCCAGGACTACAAGGTCACGCCCGAGCAGCTCGAGGCGGCGCGCACCGACCGCACGAAGGTGCTGCTGTTCAACTCCCCCTCGAACCCGACCGGCGCCGTCTACGACCGCGCGGAGGTCGAGGCGATCGGTCGCTGGCTGGTCGAGCACGACCTGTGGGTGCTCACCGACGAGATCTACGAGCACCTGGTGTACGACGGGCTGCAGACCGCGTCGCTCCCGGTGGCGGTTCCCGAGGTGGCGGACCGGTGCATCGTGGTCAACGGGGTCGCCAAGACCTACGCCATGACCGGCTGGCGCGTCGGCTGGCTGCTCGGCCCGGCCGACGTCGTCAAGGCCGCCACGAACCTCCAGTCGCACGCGACCTCCAACGTCTCGAACGTCGCCCAGCGGGCCGCGCTCGCCGCGGTGTCGGGCGACCTGTCCGCGGTCGAGGAGATGAAGCGGGCCTTCGACCGTCGGCGCCGCACGATCGTGTCGATGCTGGGCGAGGTCGACGGCGTGGTCTGCCCAGAACCGCAGGGTGCGTTCTACGCCTACCCGTCGGTGAAGGGGCTGCTCGGCCGGACCGTCGACGGCGTCACCCCGCGCACCTCGGCCGAGCTGGCCGGGCTGCTCCTGGACAAGGCCGAGGTGGCCGCGGTCCCGGGGGAGGCGTTCGGCTCGCCCGGGTACCTGCGGTTCTCCTACGCGCTGGGCGACGACGACCTCGTCGAGGGCATCACGCGGCTGCAGAAGCTGCTGGGCTGACCGGCCGGGTGGAGCGGGACCTGCGGCAGCTGCCGAAGGCGCACCTGCACCTGCACTTCACCGGGGCGATGCGGCACCGCACCCTCGTCGAGCTCGCCGGGCGGGACGGGGTGGTGCTCCCGGACGCACTGGTCGAGGACTGGCCGCCGCGGCTGTCGACGGCCGACGAGAAGGGCTGGTTCCGGTTCCAGCGCCTCTACGACGCGGCCCGGTCCGTGCTGCGCACCGACGGCGACGTGCGGCGGCTGGTCCGGGAGGCCGCGGAGGACGACGTCGCCGACGGCGGCCGGTGGCTGGAGATCCAGGTGGACCCGAGCGGCTACGCCGCCCGCTTCGGGGGCGTCACGGCCTTCACCGACCTGGTCCTCGACGCCGTCCGGGAGGCGAGCTCGGCGACCGGGCTCGGGATCGCGGTGGTGATCGCGGCGAACCGGACGCGGCACCCGCTGGACGCGAGGACGCTGGCCCGGCTGGCGGCGCAGTACGCCGGCCGCGGGGTCGTCGGCTTCGGACTCTCGAACGACGAGCGTCGCGGGAGCACCTCGGCGTTCGCCCCGGCGTTCGCGATCGCGGAGCGGGCCGGACTGCTGCTCGTCCCCCACGGCGGTGAGCTGCGCGGCCCCCGCAGCGTGCGCGAGTGCCTGGACGCCCTGCACGCGGACCGGCTCGGCCACGGCGTCCGGGTCGTGGAGGACCCGGCGCTGCTCGGCCGCGTCGTCGAGGCCGGCGTCGCGCTCGAGGTGTGCCCGACCTCGAACGTCGCGCTCGGCGTCTACCCCGACCTCGCCGCCGTCCCGGTGCCCCGGCTGCTCGACGCCGGGGCGCGGGTCGCGCTCGGGGCCGACGACCCGCTGCTGTTCGGCTCGCGGTTGGCCGCACAGTACGCCGCCGTCCGGAACGCGCACGGGCTCGACGACGTGACCCTGGCCGAGCTCGCCCGGATGTCCGTGCGCGCTTCCCGGGCTCCCGACGACCGGCGCTCCGCGATGCTGCGCGACATCGACGCGTGGCTGGGCCCGCGCCACTAGGGTGTCCGCCATGACGACCTCACCGGGGGATCCCGATCGGCCCCACGAGCCCGGCGCGGGCCCAGGCTGGGAGGCCGCCGGCACGCAACCGGTCCCGGAGCAGCCGCCGTACCAGCAGCCGTACCAGCAGGGGTACGGCCAGCCGTATCCCGCCGGCCCGTACCCGCCGCCCGGCCAGGCCGGGTATCCCGGGTATCCCGAGTACCCGGTGGCCCCGCCGAGCCACGGCCTGGCCGTGGCGGCGATGGTCGTCGGGATCGTCTGCCTCGCCCTCGCCTGCGGGTACGGCGTCGGGCTGCTCGGTTCACCCGTCGCGTGGTACCTCGGCCGACGCGCCATGCGCGAGATCGACGCCTCGCAGGGCCGGCTGGGCGGCCGCGGGATGGCGCAGGCCGGGTTCGTCCTGGGCGTGATCGGGACCGTGCTGCTCGGGCTGCTCCTCGTCGCGCTGGTCGGCGTCATCGCCATCTCGGTGGGCGGAGGCATCTCGCCGTGACCGAGCCACATCCCCCGTCCCAGCCGCCGTCCCAGCCGCCGTCCCAGCC
>JAICLD010000280.1 GCA_025927595.1 Nocardioidaceae bacterium
CACCTCGGTGCCCTCGACGGGCGGCGGGTCGCGATCGTCGGCGACGTGCTGCACAGCCGCGTCGCGCGCTCGAACGCCCTGCTGCTCAGGACGCTCGGGGCGGAGGTGACGCTGGTGGCGCCGCCCACGCTGCTGCCGGTCGGCGTCGAGGGGTGGGACGCCGAGACCAGCTACGACCTCGACGCCGTGCTGCCCAAGGCCGACGTCGTGATGATGCTGCGGGTGCAGAACGAGCGGATGAACGCGTCGTTCTTCCCGACGGTGCGCGAGTACTCCCGCCGCTACGGGCTCGACGGCCGCCGCATGGGCGTGCTGCAGGACCACACGATCGTCATGCACCCGGGTCCGATGAACCGGGGCATGGAGATCACCGCCGACGTCGCGGACTCGCAGCGGTCCGTGATCGTCGAGCAGGTGACCAACGGGGTCGCGGTCCGGATGGCCGTGCTCTACCTGCTGCTCGGGGGCTCCGAGCCGGCCATCGGCGGAGGAGAAGAGTGACCGGACACCTGGTCAGGAACGCCCGCGTCCTCGGCGGGGAGCCGACCGACCTGCTGCTCGCCGACGGCGGCATCGCCGAGGTCGGGCCGGGGCGGTCGGCGGCGGGCGCCGAGGTCCTCGACGCCGACGGGCTGCTCGCGCTGCCGGGCTTCGTCGACCTGCACACCCACCTGCGCGAGCCCGGCCGCGAGGACGCCGAGACCGTGGCGACCGGCACCCTTGCCGCGGCGCTGGGCGGCTTCACCGCCGTGCACGCGATGGCCAACACCGACCCGGTCGCGGACACCGCGGGGGTCGTCGAGCAGGTGTGGCGGCTCGGTCGCGAGGCCGGGCACTGCGACGTCTTCCCGGTCGGCGCGGTCACGGTCGGCCTGGGCGGGGAGCGGCTCGCGGAGCTCGGCGCGATGGCGGACTCGGCCGCGCGGGTGCGGGTCTTCTCCGACGACGGCAGGTGCGTCTCGGACGCGGTGCTGATGCGCCGCGCGCTGGAGTACGTCAAGGCCTTCGACGGCGTCGTCGCCCAGCACGCCCAGGAGCCGCGGCTCACCGAGGACGCCCAGATGAACGAGGGCGAGCTCTCCGGCCGGCTCGGGCTGCGCGGCTGGCCCGCCGTCGCCGAGGAGGCGGTGATCGCCCGTGACTGCCTGCTCGCCGCGCACGTCGGCTCACGCCTGCACGTGTGTCACGTGTCCACCGCAGGGTCGGTCGAGATCGTCCGGTGGGCCAAGAGCAAGGGCTGGGACGTCACCGCCGAGGCGTGCCCGCACCACCTGCTGCTGACCGACGACCTGGCGGCGACGTACGACCCGGTCTACAAGGTCAACCCGCCGCTGCGCTCGGCCGAGGACGTCGCCGCCCTGCGTCTGGGCCTGGCCGACGGCACCATCGACGTGGTGGCCACCGACCACGCCCCGCACCCGCACGAGGACAAGGACTGCGAGTGGCAGGCGGCCGCGTTCGGGATGCTCGGCCTGGAGACCGCGCTGTCCGTGGTGCAGCACGCCATGGTCGACACCGGTCTGCTCGACTGGGCGGGCGTCGCGGAGCGGATGTCCGCCACGCCGGCGCGGATCGGCCGCCTGTCCGGCCACGGGCGGCCGCTCGCCCCCGGCGAGCCCGCGAACCTCGTCCTCTACGACCCCTCCGCGACGAGCGTCGTGGACCCGACGGAGCTGGCGTCGCTGTCACGCAACAGCCCGTACGCCGGCATGGTCCTGCCCGGTCGCGTCGTGGCGACGTTCCTGCGCGGGAACCCCACCGTCCTCGACGGGAAGCCCGCGTGAGGCAGTCCCCGTCGTGGGTGCCGGTCCTGATCCTGCTCGGGGTGCTGGTGCTGGCGTTCCTCGGGATGTGGCGGGGCTGGCACCGGCGCGGCCGCAAGCACGCGCTCGAGCCGCTCGTCCCGGTCCCCTCCGACCCGCCGGAGCCGCTCCTCCAGGCGGGCGGCCGCTACCTCGGCACGACCACCAGCGGCGACTGGCTGGACCGGGTGGTGGCGCGCGGCCTCGGCGCCCGCAGCACCTGCCGGCTCTCGCTGTCCGAGGAGGGGCTCGAGGTGGTCCGCGTCGCCGGGTCGTTCCGGATCCCCGCGGGCGCGCTGCGTGCGGCGCGCCACGACCAGGGGATCGCCGGCAAGGTGGTGCCCCCGCACGGGGTCCTCGTGGTCACCTGGCAGCACGGCGACCTGCTCCTGGACACCGGCTTCCGGATGACCGAGTTCGACCTGCGGGGCCGGACCCGCAGCGTGGGCGACGAGCACGACGCCTGGGTCGGCGCGGTCTCGGACCTGGCCACCCGGGACGCCTGAGCGGCGTCCGCGGAAGCCCGGCGCGGGCCAGCGGTCAGTCGGACACGAAGATGCAGAACGGGTGGCCCGAGGGGTCGGCCAGGACGTACAGCGGCTCCTCGGCGTCGTCGCTGCGGTCGAGGACGAGCCGTGCGCCCA
>JAICLD010000171.1 GCA_025927595.1 Nocardioidaceae bacterium
GCAGCCGGCGTTGCAACATCGTGCAACGCTTCCGCCCCGGCGGTCGCCGGGGTGTGCTGCTCGTCACAGCGTAGCGAAGGAGGACCGATGACCCAGACCGTCGAGCCCGCGGCCGATCCGACAGCAGGCGCCACGACCGGCACTGCCCAGCAGTGGCTGGACGACCTCGAGGCCGCGCTGCGGGAGCGAGACGTGGACGGTGCCACCGGGCTGTTCGCGACGACCTGCTTCTGGCGCGACCTGGTCGCCTTCACCTGGAACGTCAGGACCGTCGAGGGCCGCGGGGAGGTGGCCGACATGCTGCGCTCGCGGCTGGCCGCCACGGACCCGTCCGGCTTCGCGCTGTCCGAGCCGGAGGAGACCGCCGACGGCGTGACCACGGCCTGGTTCACGTTCGAGACCGCTGTCGGGCGGGGCCGCGGGCTGCTGCGGCTCGTCGACGAGGACGGGCCGCGGGCCTGGACCTTCCTGACCACGCTGTACGAGCTCAAGGGACACGAGGAGCCGCAGCGCGACCGCCGGCCGCCGGGTGCGGAGCACGGCGCGACCAGGCAGCGGACCACGTGGCTCGAGCGCCGTCAGCAGGAGGCCGAGAGCCTCGGCTCGACGACCCAGCCCTACGTCCTCGTCGTCGGCGGCGGGCAGGGCGGGATCGCGCTCGGGGCGCGGCTGCGCCAGCTGGGGGTCCCCAGCCTGGTCATCGACAAGCACCCACGACCGGGTGACCAGTGGCGCAGCCGCTACAAGTCGCTGTGCCTGCACGACCCCGTCTGGTACGACCACCTGCCCTACCTGAAGTTCCCGGACAACTGGCCGGTGTTCGCCCCCAAGGACAAGATCGCCGACTGGCTCGAGTCCTACACGCGGGTGATGGAGGTGCCCTACTGGTCGAGCACGACAGCCGTCTCCGCGTCGTACTCCGAGGAGAAGGGCGAGTGGACCGTCGAGGTCGAGCGCGAGGGCAGGCCGCTCACGCTGCGCCCCACCCACCTGGTGCTCGCCACCGGGATGTCCGGGAAGCCCCAGATCCCCGACCTGCCCGGCATGGACGTCTTCGAGGGCGACCAGCACCACTCCTCGGCGCACCCGGGCCCGGACGCGTACGCCGGGAGGAAGTGCGTCGTGATCGGCAGCAACAACTCGGCGTTCGACATCTGCGGGGCGCTGTGGGAGCACGACGCCGACGTCACCATGGTGCAGCGCTCCTCGACCCACATCGTCCGCAGCAGCTCGCTGATGGACATCGGGCTCGGCGACCTCTACTCGGAGCGGGCCGTGGCCTCCGGTGTCACCACCGAGAAGGCGGACCTGGTCTTCGCCTCGCTGCCCTACCGGATCATGCACGAGTTCCAGATCCCGCTGTACCAGCAGATGGCCGAGCGCGACAAGGACTTCTACGACCGGCTGGAGCGGGCCGGCTTCGAGCACGACTGGGGCGACGACGGCTCCGGACTGTTCATGAAGTACCTGCGCCGCGGCTCCGGCTACTACATCGACGTCGGCTCGGCCGACCTCGTGGCCAACGGTGACGTCAAGCTCGTCAAGGGCCAGGTCGACCACCTCACCGAGCACTCGGTGGTCCTCGCGGACGGCAGCGAGCTCGAGGCGGACCTCGTCGTCTACGCCACCGGCTACGGGTCGATGAACGGCTGGGCGGCGGACCTGATCAGCCAGGAGGTCGCCGACCGCGTCGGCAAGGTGTGGGGCCTGGGGTCGGACACCACCAAGGACCCCGGGCCCTGGGAGGGCGAGCAGCGGAACATGTGGAAGCCGACCCAGCAGGAGCACCTGTGGTTCCACGGCGGCAACCTGCACCAGTCGCGGCACTACTCGCTGTACCTCGCGCTGCAGCTGAAGGCGCGGCTCGAGGGCCTCGACACCGAGGTCTACGGGCTGCAGGAGGTCCACCACCTCTCCTGAGCGCGACAGCAGCGCAGCCACGGTTCCGGGCGGCGGCGCTCAGGCGGACCCGGCCAGCGCCGCCGCCCGCCCCAGGACCGCGTCGAGCATCGGCTCGGTGAGCCGTCCGGTGAAGGTGTTCTGCTGCGACGGGTGGTAGCAGCCGAGCAGGACCAGCGAACGCCCTTCCGGACCGGTCAGCGGCACCTCGGCACCGTGCCCGAACCGCGGCTTGGGTCGTGGGACGACGTACCCGGTGGCGCGGAGCGCCCGCAGCGCCGCGTCCCAGCCGTACCCGCCGAGCGCGACGACGGCCCGGAGCCCCGGCGCGACCAGGGCGACCTCGCGGACCAGCCACGGGGCGCAGGCGTCCCGCTCCGCGACGGTGGGCCGGTTGTCCGGGGGCGCGCAGCGCACCGCGGCCACCATGCGGGTGGCCACGAGCCGCTGCCCGTCCCCCGCGTGCACGGACGTGTCCTGCTCGGCGAGCCCGGCCCGGTGCAGCCCCGCGAACAGCCAGTCCCCCGACCGGTCGCCGGTGAAGATCCGACCGGTCCGGTTGCCGCCGTTCGCCGCGGGCGCCAGGCCCACGACGAGGACCGCCGGCGCCGCCGCGCCCCACCCGGCGATCGGCCGACCCCAGTAGGGCTGGTTCCCGAACGACGCCCGCTTGTCGTGCGCGACCTGCTCTCGCCAGGCGACCAGCCGCTCGCACGCCCGGCAGACCGACACCTCGGCCTCCAGCTCGGCCAGGTCCAGCCCTGGCGCCCGGCGCGCGACGTCCTCGGCGCTGTCCGCGACCGGGGTCGCCGCGGTTGCCGGGTCGCCCGGCCACCCGGTGCCCGGCGGCACCGGCGACGCGAAGAGCCGGCCGGTGACCGGGTGCGGCAGTGCGGCGCTCACGCGATCGACCAGGCGATGCCGTCGAGGATGTCGGCGTCGGAGACCGTGAGCGCGTCGGCGCCGGAGCGGCGCAGCACCCGGCCGAGGATGAGCGCGCCGGCGCCGATGACGTCGGAGCGGCCGTGCGGGACGCCGAGGGACTCGCGCTCGGCCACGGTGGCGGCGAGCACCCGGGCGACCAGGTCGTGCACGTCGCCGACGGGGAAGGAGGCGTGGTGGACCCGGTCGCGGTCCCAGTGGTCCAGCCCCAGCAGCAGGGTGGCGAGCGTGGTGACGGTCCCCGCGACGCCGACGACGGTCCGGGCGACGCCGACCTCGACGGCGTACGACGGGAGGGTGTCGAGCGCCTCGTCGACCATCGCGGTGGCCGCCGCGACCTCGGCGCTCGTCGGCGGGTCGGAGGGCATCAGCCGCTCGGTCACGCGCACGGAGCCGACGTCGAGGGAGCGACCGGAGGCCACCCGGCCGTGGCCGGCGGGACCGTCGGCCGGCCGGCCGAGGACGACCTCGGTGGACCCGCCCCCGATGTCGACGACCGCCACCGGCGCGGCCGCACCCGAGAGGGTCCGGGTGGCCCCCTCGAAGGTGAGCCGGGCCTCCTCGTCGCCGGAGACCACCTCCGGCTCGACCCCGAGCCGGGTGCGGATGCCGTCGGCGAAGTCCCTCGCGTTCTCCGCGTCGCGGGCCGCGGACGTGGCGACGAACCGCAGCGCCTCGGCGTCGTGACGCCGCGCGAGGGCGGCGTACTCGTCTGCGGCCGCGAAGACCCTCCCCAGCGCCCGCTCCGAGAGCCGGCCCGTCGCGTCGACGCCCTCGCCCAGGCGGACGATCCGCAGCTCGCGCACCAGGTCCGACTGCTCGCCGGTCGTGCGGTCCAGGTCCGTGACGAGCAGCCGGACCGTGTTGGTGCCGCAGTCCACGGCGGCGACCCGGGTCACCGAGCCTCCCCGCCGGGCGGCACGCAGGGGCCCGTCGCCCAGAACTCGCCGAGCCGGTCCAGCACCTCGTCACCGAGCGGGTTGACGCCGCGGCCCTGGGCGAGGGCGTGGGCGGCGAGGACGTGCAGGCACTTGACCCGGGTCGGCATGCCGCCGGCGGAGACCCCGCGGATCTCCGGGACGTCGGCGATCGCCTCGCGGTGGGCGAGGTACCCCTCGTGGGCTCGGACGTACGCCGCCGCCAGGTCCGGGTCCGAGGCGAGCCGCTCGGTCATCTCCCGCATCAGCCCGGACGCCTCCAGGGTGCCGATCAGCGAGGCCGCGCGCGGACAGGTGAGGTAGAAGGTGGTCGGGAACGGGGTGCCGTCGTCGAGCCGCGGCTCGGTGGCGACCACGTCGGGGTTGCCGCACGGGCACCGGTGCGCGACCCCGTGGACGCTGCGCGGGGGCCGGCCGAGCTGGGCTTCGACGATGTCGCCGTCGCTCCCGGTGAGGGGCGGGCTCACCGCGACGACCCGCCGGTCCCCCCCTGCGCGGGCGGCCGGATCCTCCTCACCGGCCCCGGCACGTCGGCCGGGTCGACCCGGGGCCGCCCGGCGCGCACCACGCTGCCCCACGCCGACTGCCACCACAGCGGCCGCGTGGCCTCGGTGACCGAGTCCTGCGGCGACAGCGAGTCCGGGTGGTCCAGCGGCCTGCCGTCGGTGTCGAGGACCTGGAAGCCGATCTCACCGGGCAGCACCCAGCCGAACCGCTGGTGGGCGACGGTGCGGACGTAGGCGGGGTCGTGCCACCGCTTCCTCTCGCGGGTGAGCCGGTCCACCTGCGCCTGCGAGGACGCGATGCTGGCTCGCAGCGAGGCGATGTGCCGCTGCTGGTCGAGGTAGGCGCGCATGCTCGAGGCGTAGGAGGCCATCAGCAGCGCGAGCACCGCGACGAGCACCGCCGCCCTCGCGGTGAAGCGGGGGCGGGGCGTCGTACGGGCGGGAGCGGCGGCGGAGCGCTGCCGGGGCACGCCTCGCCGCGGGCCCGCCCCCGGTCGCAGACCCGGACGGACCCCAGGACGGGCACGCCTTCGCGGGTCCGATCCCCGCGCCGACGGACCGTTCGTCATGGGTCCGCCTCAGCGGTCCCCGCCGGCGAAGCGCGGGAACGCGCCCCGTCCGGCGTAGCGGGCCGCGTCGTCGAGCTCCTCCTCGATCCGCAGCAGCTGGTTGTACTTCGCCACCCGCTCGGACCGCGCCGGCGCGCCGGTCTTGATCTGGCCGCAGTTGGTCGCGACCGCGAGGTCGGCGATCGTGGTGTCCTCGGTCTCTCCCGAGCGGTGGCTCATCATGCAGCGGAAGCCGCTGCGGTGCGCCAGGTCGACGGAGTCGAGGGTCTCGGTCAGCGAGCCGATCTGGTTGACCTTGACGAGGAGCGCGTTGGCCGACTGCTCGGCGATCCCGCGGGAGAGCCGCTCGACGTTGGTGACGAACAGGTCGTCGCCGACCAGCTGGACGGACCGGCCGAGCTCGGCGGTCATCGCCTGCCAGCCCGACCAGTCCTCCTCGTCGAGCGGGTCCTCGATGGAGACGATCGGGTACGACGCGACCAGGTCGGCGTAGTAGGCCTGCATCTCGGCGGCTGAGCGGCTGGAGCCCTCGAAGTGGTAGGAGCCGTCGTCGAAGAACTCGCTGGCCGCGACGTCGAGGGCGAGCACGATGTCCTCACCGAGCGTCAGTCCCGCCTTCTCGACGGCCGAGCTGATCAGGTCGAGCGCCTCCCGGTTGTTCGGGAGGTCCGGCGCGAAGCCGCCCTCGTCCCCGAGACCGGTGGCCAGCCCCTTCTGCTTCAGGACCGCCTTGAGGGCGTGGTAGACGCCCGCTCCGCGCTCGAGCGCCTCGCGGAACGTCGCGGCCCCGACCGGCGCGATCATGAACTCCTGCACGTCCACGCCGGTGTCGGCGTGCGCCCCGCCGTTGAGGATGTTCATCATCGGCACCGGCAGGACGTGGGCGTTGGGCCCGCCGACGTAGCGGAACAGCGGCAGGTCTGCGGAGTCCGCGGCCGCACGGGCCACCGCGAGCGAGACGCCCAGGATCGCGTTGGCGCCGAGCGTGGCCTTGTTGGGCGTGCCGTCGAGGTCGAGCAGCCGCTGGTCGACGAGGCGCTGCTCCGAGGCCTCGAACCCGACGAGCTCCGGCCCGATGACGTCGAGGACCTTGGAGACCGCCTGCTCGACGCCCTTGCCGGCGTACCGGTCACCCCCGTCGCGCAGCTCGACCGCCTCGAACGCGCCGGTCGAGGCACCTGAGGGCACGGCCGCGCGCGCGACGGTCCCGTCGTCCAGGGCCACCTCGACCTCGATGGTGGGGTTGCCGCGAGAGTCGAGGATCTCGCGCGCGCCGACAGCCTCGATGGACGCCACGGTGTGCTCCTGGTGTTGCAGAGGGGTGGGGCGGACCGGTCCACCCTAACCGCGGGACCGGCCGGGGCGCGGCATGGCTCGCCCGGGTGGAGCCGGTCCGGCCCGGGTGCCGGTCCGCGGGGCACGAACGGGTCATGGCGGCCCCCGCCGGCCGCCGGGACACTGGCTGCCGTGACCGCACCCCTGTCCGTCCAGTCCACCGGAACCGCCACGACCGAGCAGGACGAGGATCCCGTGCGTGACGTGGCCCGGACGTTCGACGCCGTCGCCGACGACTACGACCAGAGCGGGGTCGCCTTCTTCGCGCCGATCGCCCGCCGCCTCGTGGGCCTGGTCCGCGTGCGGGAGGGAGAGGACGTCCTCGACGTGGGCTGCGGACGCGGCGCGGTGACCCTCGCCGCGGCCGCCGACACGGGGCCGACGGGGTCGGTCACCGCGATCGACGTGTCCCCGGCGATGGCGCGGCACACCCGCCGCGCGGCGGAGGCGGCCGGCCTCGACCACGTACGCGTCGAGGTCACGGACGCGATGCGGCCGGCGCTGCCGCCCGAGTCGTTCGACGTGCTGACGTCCTCCCTGGTGCTGTTCTTCCTGCCCGACCCCGCGGTGGCGCTGAGCCGCTGGACCCGCCTGCTGCGGCCCGGCGGGCGACTGGGGGCCACCACCTTCGGCGCCCAGGACGGGACCTGGCAGGCGGTCGACCGGCTGTTCCACCCCTACCTGCCGCCCAGGCTCCTCGACCCGCGGACCGGTCGCGCCGACAGCCCGTTCGCCAGCGACGAGGGGGTCGAGCGGCTCGTGGGCAGGGCCGGGGTCCGCGACGTCCGCACCGTGCGCGAGTGGCTGCCGGTCCGGTTCCGCGACGCGGAGCAGTGGCGGTCGTGGTCGATGGGGACCGGGCAGCGGGCGATGTGGGGCTGCGTCCCCCAGGACGACCGCCCGGGCCTCTTCGAGCGGGCGTCGGCACTTCTGGAGGGGGCGCGGGACGGCGCCGACATCGTGCTGCAGCAGGAGGTGCGCTACACCCTCGCGAGGGTGTAGCGGCATCGTGGA
>JAICLD010000199.1 GCA_025927595.1 Nocardioidaceae bacterium
AGCACGGCGGGTGCCGGCTGCCCTGACGCCCCGCTCGCCCGGACCCCACCGTGGTGAGGACTGAGAGGCGATGCCCGCGATCACCGCCTGCCGGTGCGGCCTGCGGATCGGTGCGGTGAGGAGCGTGCGAAGTACGAGCCGACGTGACGGCCCGCCTGGGTGGAGTTTAGTCGACCGGGTCGGCGCACCGCCAATCGCGTGGACGCCGGTCCCGGCCACCGGCCGGCTACCGTCCCCAGACGGCTCCCGGACGCTGCCGTGCACCGCCCGCTCGACGGTCCCGGCACGGCGCCGCGCCGGCGGCGATCCTGGCCCGCATGGCCCTCCCCCGTGCTGTCCCAGCACTCGTGCTCGTCGCGTCCTGCGCGATCGCCACCTCGTCGCCCGCGGCAGCGGAGCCGGCACCGCTCCAGCCGGGCACTCCACCGTCGGCGCTCACCGCCAGCCTGTCAGCCCGGTCAGCCCCGTCAGCCCTGTCAGCCCCATCAGCCCCATCAGCCCTGTCAGCCCCGTCAGCCCCATCAGCCCCGCCAGGCCGGCCGGCGCCGGCCCGCGGCAGCTGGCCGCTGCGACCCCGGCCCGCGGTGGTCGCCGGCTTCGACCCACCCGCGACCCGCTGGGGCGCAGGGCACCGCGGCGTCGACCTCGCCGGCACGGTCGGCGCCCCGGTGCGCTCCGCACTGGCCGGGACCGTCACCTTCGCGGGACGGCTCGCCGGGCGCGGCGTGGTCGTCGTCGACCACGGCGGCACGCGGACGACGTACGAGCCGGTGACCGCGTCGGTCCGGGTAGGAGACCGGGTCGCCGCGGGCGCGACCATAGGACGGCTGGAGCTGTTCGGCTCGCACTGCTTCCCTCGCGCCTGCCTGCACTGGGGCCTGATCGAGGGGCGGGACCACTACCTCGACCCGCTGACCCTGGTCGGCGCAGCGCCGGTTGTGCTGCTCCCGATCGCGGGCGCACCGGCCGGAGCCACCTGGGGCGCCTGAGCCCACGCGGCGCATCCTGCTCATCTGGGGTCTGGTGCGCGGCCCCGCCCCGCGCGTACGGTGAGCGGCAGCACGTCCCGGGGCTGCGACGAGCGGTCGGCGAGGACACTGAAGCAGGGGGGCGGTGGTCTTCGTGAGCAGGCGTCGAGGCTCGTTCGCGGCGGTGTCCGCGGTGCTGATGTGGCTGGCCCTGACGGGCCCCGCATCCGCCGACACGACCGTGACCGCGCACCTGCACCCGATCAACGGCAGCGGCGCCCACGGCACCGCGACCGTCACCGCCCGCGACGACGGGTCGCTCACCGTCGTGGTCCACGGGCGCGGGTTCGCTCCCGGGCTGGCCCACGCCCAGCACATCCACGGATCCCTGGGCGGCGGGCACTTCATGTGTCCCTCGATGCAGGCCGACACCAACGGCGACGGGGTGGTGACGAACGAGGAGGGCTCCGGCGAGTACGGCACGATCTTCCTGCCACTCACCACGCGCGGCGACACCTCGCCCAAGAGCGGGCTCGCACTCGACCGGATGCCGGTGGCCGACTCCTCCGGCCGCATCGACTACCAGCGCACGTTCACGCCCTCCGAGGTCCCCGACGGGCTGCTGCGGAACCTGTCGCACGTGCACATCGTCGAGCACGGGATCGACACCGACCACAACGGCAAGTACGACGTCAAGGCGCTCGGCGTCTCGACCTTCGCCAAGAACCTCGGCGTGCCGAACGTCCCCGAAGAGGTCACCGACCCCGCTGCCTGTGGCGTCGTGACCGGTGCCATGTCGGCCGTGCACCCCCACGGCGGTGTGGAGACCGGCGGAGGTGCCGGCCATCCGGTGAACCCCTGGCTGGCGGGACTGGGCGGATGCCTGCTGGCCGGGTCCGCCGTGGTGGTCGCCAGGCGTCCCCGACGCGCTGAGTGAGGGCAGCCGTGCCGGCCGCCCCCGTTCCCCGTCCCAGCGACGAGGCCGCAGCGGATGGGTAACCGGCTGGTCGTCGCAGCGTTGGCGATCCTCGTCGTCGTCAACATCGTCTTGTTCTACGCGGTGTTCCGGCGGGACTCGACGGCCCCCACCCCGGAGGCCTCGACCCCGGCCGCGACGAGGACATCGCGCCCATCGGTCACGGTGGCGAGGACGCCCAGCTCCTCGCCACGGCCGTCCCGGTCCACGGTGCCCACAGTGACCCCGAGCCCGACCCGCTCGACCACCCCGACGACCACCCCGACGACCACCCCGACGACCACCCCGACGACCACCGGAACGTCGTCGCCGCCCGGTGGCGGCATCGAGATCGCTCCGACGTCGTACGTCGCCGAACCGTTCCAGACCGTGCGGATCAGTGGCCGCTACCCCGGGACCCCGGCGCGGACGACGTTGCGGGTCGAGCACCTCGAGCGCGGCGCATGGCGGCGGTTCCCGCTGCCGACGACGACCACCCCGTCGGGGCGGTTCAGCGCCTACGTGGAGCTCGGCGGGCGCGGCCGGCACCTGGTGCGGGTCGTCGACCCGGTGCGGGGAGTGACGTCACCCGCCGTCACGGTCTCCATCCTGTGAGTGACCGTCGGCCGGGTCACCGGCCGGGGCGCGCCGTCGGGTGGCCGGCGACGAGGTCGGCGAAGACGACGACGTTGGCGAGGTAGCGGTGCCGGACCGCGTCGTACCTGCCGCCGCAGGTGATCAGCCGCAGGCCGGCGTGGTCCAGCGGCCCGTACACCGCGCGGGTCGGGAAGGCCCGCTTGCCGTAGCTCGCGACCCGGGTCACCGAGAACACCGCCGTCGTGCCGTCCTCGCGCCTGACGCTCACCGCGTCGCCGCGGCGCAGGGTGGCCAGCCGGAAGAACACCGCCGGCACGCGGTCCCACGTGACGTGCCCGGCGATGACGGCCGGCCCCAGCGAGCCCGGGCTCGGTGCCCGGTCGAACCATCCCGCCTCGGCAGGGTTCCGGGGCACCTCCATGGCCTTCCCGTCCAGCCCGAGCTCCTCGAGCGCCGACGACACGTGCAGACGCGGGATGTCGATCCCGATGGGCCTGGACTCGGGCAGGGCCGGCCCCGAGATCCGGTCCACCACGCCGGGGTCGCGAGCGGCTCGGTGGTGCGGGTCCTTCCGCGCGGCCGGCCGCCGTGTCGCCGGGTGCCGGTGCGCCGCCTGCTGCTGGGAGGGGGACCCCGCCGCATGCTCGACGCGGACGCTGGGGGCGTCCGGGGGCCGGTCCGGGCGCGCCACCGCGGTCCACACCAGGGCCAGGCCCGCGACACCGAGGAGGGTGGCCGTGGCCGTGACGCCGACCCTGCGCCACCAGCGAGGACTCGCCATTCGGTGCAGACCTCCTCCGGACGGAGCCGTCGTGGCCCCGGCGGCACCAGCATCGCTCGCGACCGGCGTCGGCGCCACTCCTGGCGACGGCCCGCGCCCGACGGCTCCCGCGCGCGACGGCTCCGGTCACGCCCGCGGATGAGCCTGACGGTAGGCCTGACGCAGCCGGTCGGTGCTGACGTGGGTGTAGATCTGGGTCGTCGCCAGCGAGGCGTGCCCCAGCAGCTCCTGGACGCTCCGCAGGTCCGCACCTCCCTCGAGGAGGTGGGTGGCCGCGGTGTGGCGCAGGCCGTGCGGGCCGAGGTCCGGCGCACCGGGGACGTCGGCGAGCCGGGTGTGGACCAGGGTGCGGACCGCCCGCTGGTCGAGGCGACCGCCGCGGACCCCGAGGAACAGGGCCGGCCCGGAGCCCGCGACGGCGAGTGCGGGCCGCTGCCGCGACCACGCGTCGAGCGCCCGGGCGGCCGGCAGTCCGTAGGGCACGGCCCGCTCCTTGCGTCCCTTGCCGAGGACCCGTACCACCCGACGCTCCGGGTCGACGTCGTCGAGGTCGAGGCCGCACAGCTCCCCCACGCGGATCCCGGTGGCGTAGAGCAGCTCCAGCACGGCGACGTCGCGCCGCCCCACGGGCGTCCCGTCGTCGGCCGCCCTCGCCGCCGCCTCCAGGAGCGCCCGCGCCTCGTCGACGCGCAGCGCGGACGGCAGGGTCCGGTGCGGCTTCGGGGAGCCGAGGAGCGCGCCGGGGTCGTCGGTGATCCGGCCGGTGCGGTGCGCCCAGGCGGTGAAGACGCGCACCGCTGTGGCGCGACGGGCCAGGGTCGTGCGGGCCCGGCCGAGGGTCTGCTGGGTGGCGAGCCAGCTCCGCAGGGTCGCCAGGTCCACGTCGCCGAGCTGCCGAGCACCGAGGCGGGTCGCCTGCTCCAGCATGCCGGCGACGTCACCGAGGTACGCGCGGACCGTGTGCGGCGTCAGGTCCCGCTCCGAGACCAGGTGCCGCTCGTAGTCCGCCAGCACCCGGGCCAGCTCCTCGGGCAGCCGCGCGCCCTCGTCTCGGTCGTCGACCACGCTCGCAGGCTACGGCGCCGGGTCGTCGGCGGCGAGCCGCCACCCCCGGTCGGAGACCTCCACGAACCCGGCCGCGGTCAGCCGTCGCAGTGACTCCTCGACCGTCCTCGCGGCGACACCAGCGGTGCGGGCGACCGAGGCGGTCGACGCGGGGACCAGGACCGGGACGCCGTCGAGCACCTGCCGGTCCAGCCGACTCAGGCGGTCCGACGGCCGGTCCCTGGCCCGCCGGGGCGGCTGCGCGGCCGTGCCCGTCGGCGACACGAGCTCGAGCACGTCGCTGCCGCGGGTGACCAGCGACGCGTCCCGTGCCCGCAGCAGCTCGTGGACACCCTCGGACGGCGCGCTCGTCACCGGTCCGGGAACGCCCATCACGGTGCGGTGCAGCAGCCCGGCCCAGTTCGCGGTGTTGAGGGCGCCGCTGCGCACCGCGGCCTCCACCACCACCGTGCCCTGCGAGAGCGCGGCGATCAGCCGGTTGCGGGAGAGGAACCGGAGCTTGGTCGGGGCGCCTCCGGGCGGGGTCTCGGACACGACCAGTCCGGTCTCGGCGATGTAGGTGAGCAGGTCGCGGTGCGCGGCGGGGTAGGTCCGGTCCGCACCGCACGCCAGCACCGCGACGGTGTGCCCGCGAGCCGCGAGGGCACCCCGGTGCGCGGCCTGGTCGATCCCGAACGCGGCCCCGGACACCACGGTGATCCCGCCCTGCGCGAGCTGGGCGCCGAGGTCGCCGGCGACCCCGGCGCCGTACGTCGTGGCCGAGCGCGACCCGACCACCGCGACCGCGCGAGCAGCGACCTCGTCCAGCCGTGCCGGACCTCGCAGCCACAGTCCGAGCGGCGTGCCGCCGCGCCCGTTCAGCTCCTCGGCCCGGTCCAGGTCGCCCAGCGACGAGGGCCACTCCTGGTCCCCCGGGCACACGAACCGGATCCCGGAGCGGGCGGCCCGGGCCAGCTCGTCGTCCGGGTCGACCGCCCGCAGTCGGGCCGCCACGTCGTCGCCGACCCCACCGTCGCCGTGCCCGTCGAGCAGCTGCTCGTGGACCGCCCGAGGGCCGAGGTCGGCCACCAGCCTCGCGAGCCGGGCGTCGCCCGGCTCCGCGAGCAGGTTCAGGGCCACCCGGGCCCGCCGGTCCGCGGCCGCGACCCGTCCGGGACCAGGCTCCGCACGGCTCACCCGGGTCACCGGGCCGACCTGAGCGCGGCGAGCATCAACGGCTCCCCCAGGCGCAGCCGGAGCGCGACGTCCAGCTCGTCCACTCCGGGCCGCTGCAGGCCGCGGAGGTCGGCGACGGTCCAGGCGATCCGGTGCACCCGGGTCCCACCGCGTCCGGTGAGGACGCCGCCGTACACCCGGTCCTCGAGGGCACGGGTGGCGGCGCCTTCCAGGGGCCAGCGCCGCAGCAGGGCCGGCCCGGGAACGTCGGCATTGAGCCGCCACGGCGTGCCGGCGTAGCGCTCGGCCTGGCGTTCCCGGGCCCGCTGCACGCGCTCGCGGATCGGGGCGGAGGGCTCCGGACGCGCCAGCGGGTCCCGGGCCTCGTGCGGAGCGA